>NZ_JAUBPN010000003.1:0-412744 GCF_036700745.1 Microcoleus sp. S36a_B3
GCCAGCGAATTTGGCAATTTGACTACTACTAACTTTGACGGTGTGACGGGTTCAACTCCTGACATTACTGGCAAAGAGTTGGTGATTTTCACCGGCGGAACTTATGCAACGGTGGAAGCTGCACAAGCGTCTGCTTTGGGCAGTTCTACAAGTGCTGGTTTCTTCGCCTACAGCAATGCGTCGAACGAAACTGTGTTGGTGTTTGACTCGAACGGTACGGTGACGGGCGGTTCGACAATTATTGCGAACTTGGGTACTGCTGCTGGCAATTTGGGAACTGCGGACTTTGTGTTTACAGGGACGATTACCAGTGCTCCGGTTGCAACTTCTCCTAGCTCGTCGGGTAGCGTTGCTGATTTAACTGCTGCTGGGAATACTTTCCCCGTAGCCTTTAACAACTTCGGTTCTGGTGCTGGCGGTTACAATTTCAGCACTCCTGTTTTATTTACTGGAGATGCGAGCGGTAATAACGTCACTGGTACTGAGTTCTCCGATATTTTGAACGGTGGCTCTGGTGCTGATATTTTCGACGGTGGCGCGGGTGATGACAGCATCTCCGGTGGCGCTGGTAATGACAGTCTCTTCGGTGGCGCGGGTAGCGATACTCTCTTCGGCGGCGACGGGAATGATACTTTAACCGGTGGTGCGGGAACAAATGTTCTCAGCGGCGGGCTTGGTGCTGATGTGTTTGTGTTCGCCGGAACTACTGCTGGTGGCGGGGATATCATTACCGATTACAGCATTGTTGATGATGTAATTAACATTGACCAGTCTGCTTTTATCGGATTGGGAGCGGTCGCCGGGCCTTTGGGCTCCAGTTTCTACGCTTACAGCAGCACAGTTTCTGTAACTGCGTTAGAAGCAACTTTAACCGGGCCGTCGATCATGGCTATCTACGACAGTTTGTCTGCATCTACTAAGCTGTATTACGATAGCAACGGTTCTACGGTTGGTGGCAACAGTTTGTTTGCTACTGTGAGTGTCGATTTTGGAGTTTCCGGTAATTCTGAAGTGGTCTTGTTCTAAAGGGCAAGAATTCTGATCTGAATATCGGGGATATGCGCGGGGACACAGCATTGCTGTGTCCCAATAAAAGAAGGACACGGCAATGCTGCGTCCTTCTTTTGTTTCTCAACCTATTTTTATTTTGTTTCCAACCGCTGCCGCCAATTGCTGCTAATAATATCTATCACCGTGACTACAACTAACAGCACTAACATCATTGTTGTTGCTTTATTGTATTCAAAAGACCTGATATAATTGACTAATTCAAAACCAATGCCGCCAGCGCCCACTACTCCCAACACCGAAGCGGCCCGAATGTTGTACTCAAACATCCACAGCGTGTAACCGAGGGCTAGCGGCAATACCTGCGGGAAAATTCCGTATTGCGCTACTTGCAGCCAAGATGCACCGACTACTTCTAAGGATTCGACCGATCGCGCTTCCACAGATTCGATCGCCTCCTGATAAAATTTAGCAAGATAGCCGATCGTATAAATGGCCAGCGCTAAAGTACCGGCCGGCGCGCCCAAACCAGTCGCGGATACAAACAACAATCCCAGCACAATTGAAGGTACTGAACGCACGGCATTTTGCAATAAATTAGCCAACCAACGCAACCACTTTGGTGCTATATTGCGGGCGCTGCAAATCGCAATTGGGATCGACAAAATTGCTCCGAATGTCGTTCCCCACAATGACATTTGAACTGTTTCGATTAAAGCTTTAATTGCTACGTCAATTATTTCGAGATTTGGCGGCCACAAGCGCGAAATAAAATCAGTCATGTAAGGCCAACTGTTGGTCAGGGTTTCTGCATCAATTTCTAGTCCCCGCAGCGCCCAACCGTAAAGTACAATTAAGCCTGCTGCGATACCAATATTTTTAATCCAGCCAGGATTTTTTGAGGGATTAGTTGCTTTTTTTTCGGTCATTTGCGTTGATTTTTAATTTTTTTTAAACGAACCGCGAAGACGCGAAGGGCGCGAAGGAAGAGGGGAGAAGATAGGAGTTTAGACTTCTACTTTGGGAGGTGTTAGTTGGCTGAGTTTGTCGGACAGGTTGTGGCATTTGCCATCATAAACTATCTGACCGGCATCTAGGACGATCGCCCGATCGGCATAGGTGCTGGCCATTCCTAAATCGTGCAATACTACAACTACGGTCATTGCTTGTTTTTGGTGCAGTTGGGCGAGGATTTCCATTACTTGTTGGGCGGCGATTACGTCTAATCCGCTGGTGGGCTCGTCGGCGAGTAAAATCTGGGGGGATTGGATTAAGGCGCGGGCGATGGCGACTCTTTGCTGTTGTCCGCCGCTGAGCAGTCTGGTTTTTTGATATGCTAGGTCTTTGAGTCCGAAGTCTGCTAGTAAGTCAAATGCTCGATCGCGCTGCTGTTTCGGAAAACCCCACAAAGTCTCCCAAGTATTTAAGCTTCCCAAGCAACCACAAAGCACATTGTCGATCGCGGGTGACTGTTTTACCAACCCGCCACCTTGAAAAATTAAGCCAATATCGCGCCGAATTCGTCTCAGAGTGCGCGGAGTTATGATTGTATCGTTAATCCGAATTTCTCCTGTTTTGACGGGGACTAATCCGACAAATGAACGGAGAAGTGTAGATTTTCCAGCACCGTTTAAACCGAGAAGCGCTACAAATTCGCCTTGTTTTATTTGGCAATCAATTCCGTTCAAAATCGGGCGGTTTAGCGCGGTTGAATAAGCTGTTTTTAATTGGCTGCATTCTATAGTCATAAGAAGAAGTTCGGCAACGGATTATGTAACGGATGTAAGTCCGACGGAAGAAGGAAGAAGTCATTAGTCATTAGTTATTAGTCATTAGTGCTGTCGCCTCCGAGTTTCCGTACAACGTGATCGGGAAGAAGGAAGAAGGAAGAAAAAAAATTAGCTATTTATATTAATTTTTAATTGGGCGTGTTAATTTGGTCACTATTTGTCGATCGACTTTGCCATTAATATATAGCCTTTCTCAAAAAAGTGAGGTATGCCCTATGCCCTATGCCGAATGCCCTATGCCCTATGCCCTATGCCTTATATGAGAGCACAGAAAGGCTATACTGTCTCCTCGATGGGTAACAATAAAATCGGTTCGTAGTGAGGACTTCAGTCCTTCTTTTTTTGCGAACTGAAGCCTTCACTGCGAACCTTTACTCTCGCTACGAACCTTGATTTTATGGTTCGAGTTTAGCGCGCACCAAAGCTTGGCGCAAGGTTGATAAATGGCGCGCGTGATCGACTTTTACCAATTTCTGAGAATTGTACAAACTGCGGAACAATTGATTGTTTGCTGGTTCGTTCATTTTCATGAAAGCATTAATCAGTTTTTCGCGCATCGGTGCAGGAACGCGATCGTCAATTACAATTCCGTGGGCTGGCACTCCGTTAACTTCTTGCAAAACTCGCAATTTCTTACCTTCTTCCGCTGTAATCCAAGGCGGTAGCATAGCGTATTCGGAGACAACTGCGACATCTGCTTGACCTCTTAAAACAGATTGCAAAGCGCTGCTGTAACCGTCACCGTAGGTGACATTTCCGAAAAAGCTCTCCAGTCTATCCGGCCCTGAAACTAATCCTTGACCCACTAATTCTGAGATTGGGAAAATGAATCCCGAACCGGAAGTTCGAGAGGTGAAAGCCATTTTTTTGCCTTTCAATTGTTCGAGGGTTTGTTTTGCTGAACCTTTCGGGCGCAGGGGATTGTCTTGGCGCACTACAAACACGGAATTGTAGGTATTTCCGCCGGAATAATCGCTGCGAACTTCTGCTAAATACATCCGCGCTTTGGCTAATTGTTCTGCTTTTAATGCCGCGCGCCCTGCTACAAATGCTACATCTGCTCTGTTGGCCCTCAATGCTTCTACGGCGGCGGTTTCGTCGCCGATGACTGCATCGACGGGCATTCCGATTTCTTTGGAAAGTATTTGCGCTACTTGATTGGCTTTATTTTGCAAGTCCGTAGCATCTCTGCGGTTGGCAAATACGATTCTAATGCGATTTATCGGAGCTTGTGCTCTTAAATCTCGTTGGCGAAGCCCTCGAAGAGGATCGCCCTGCTGCGTTGTTTGGGCGATCGCCTTTTGCCCCATTCCCACTGCATTCGCCGTCAAACCCCCTAACAGCAACAATCCGACGCTAACGCTTGCTAACGCTTTAAAATTTACATTCATTAAATCGCTCTCCTACTTAGTTGTTGCTATGTGATAACTTATGGCAATAATTTTGATTTTATTTTACAGTTCTTTTGGTAATTAGTTGCAATAGTTAAGTGATAAATATTTCTGATATGTCTTATCATTAAAAGTGATACTACTCTGACTCGATCTATGGTAATGTTCGCCCCAAGCACCAGACGCAGCAAAATATGACACCCAAGCTTGCTGATAAAAATCCCTTTCCAGTCTGTTTTGCCGATGTGGAAGCGGCGGCGAAGCGCTTGCAGGGCAAAGCTTTCAAGACTCCGGTGCTGACTTCGGAGACCCTGAACAAACAAACTCATTCTCAAGTATTTTTCAAGTGCGAAAACTTTCAGCGGACGGGTTCGTTTAAATTTCGCGGTGCTTGCAATGCTTTGATGCAGCTATCTGAAGCCGAAAAACAGCGGGGAGTTGTGACTTTTTCTTCGGGAAATCACGCGCAGGCGATCGCCCTTGCCGCACGGTTGCTCGCAATTCCTGCTACTGTGGTGATGCCTGCCGATGCGCCCAAAGTCAAGCAAGAGGCGACTCGCGGCTACGGTGCCGAGATTATTGTGTACGATCGAACTCAAGTTTCCCGCGAAGAGCTCGCTGCCCAAATTGCTGGGGAAAGAAACTTGACAATTATTCCTCCTTATGATGACGCGCGGGTGATTGCAGGACAAGGTACGGCGGCGCTGGAATTAATCGCAGAAGTTGGAGAGTTGGATTTGCTTTTAGTTTGCTGCGGCGGCGGGGGTTTGCTGTCGGGATGCGCGATCGCAGCCAAAACTTTGTCTCCCCAGTGTAAAATAATCGGAGTAGAACCCGATCGAGCAGATGATGCAGCGCGATCGTTCCGCACAAAAACCCTGCAAACTGTTAGCAACCCCGATACTATTGCTGACGGCGCGCGCACGCCATCTTTAGGGAAATTGACTTTTCCTTTAGTGCTGCATTATGTGGACGATATGGCAACAGTTTCGGAAGAGGCAATTCGCACTACAATGTTTTTTATGTGGGAACGAATGAAGATAGTTGTCGAACCCACGGGAGTGTTAGCAGCAGCGGCTTTGCTGTCAGGAGTTGTCAAAGCTGAAAATATGAAAATTGGCGTGATTGTCAGCGGGGGAAACGTGGATTTGCGGCAAGCTAGTCAGCTTTTTTTATAGTTAAGCCTGCCAGTTTTTTAGTCAAAAATTATATCAGAGGTTTTAACCCCTGTATAATTGATCGCCACAACAAAAACGGTTCGTAGTGCGGACTTTAGTCCGCTCATATCGTTCCCGATAGCAATAGTAAAATTCATATTACATCACAGTAAAAATCCTTCTTTATCTTTAATCTGCTGAGCGCGGATTTTAGCTTTGCGACGGGTTTAAACCCCAGGCGGACTTTCGGGTTGGTGTCACATATTCGGGAAATGTCAAATATTAGTATTGACAAATTTGACTAAAGTCAAGAGTTTTCTGATAAAATACTCCCACAGCAAACTTTAATATCACACCACAATGTCTTCAGAAACAAACTCAGCGGCTCAATCTACAACTGGTGCAGATGCGATCGATGTTGCGATCGCCTCGGGAATAGACTTTGACGGTACTCCGATTCCGCAAGCAAAATTAGACCTCTACAAGCAAGTGATGGGATTAGAAGCCGGGAGACAGCGCAGTGGCGTGTCAAATACAATGCGATCGCGCATTGTCCGAATCGGTGTCAAACATCTGCCTCAAAACGAGCTCGATAAAATGCTCGTTGCTGCTGACTTCGCACCGCTGAAAGAGAAAGAAGTTGCGTTTTATTACGGCGGAAAGTAAAAATTATCTACCCTTCTAGACAGATGAACAGTCATCTCTGGATAGGTCAAACTTGGAACAAATCCTAGCAGAAGGTCAGTTTATGAACACTAACGGTAGTACAGTCATCAGCAACCTCGAGTATGATTTGTTAACAGTTTTGCACAACAAGTCTGAAGCTTTGAAAGCCTACGATACTTACATGAAAGATGCTCAAGAAACCGGTTCTCAGCCTTGTGCTGAGCTGTTTCAAAAATTGCAGCAAGCTGACATGGAGCACGCGCAGGAAATTCGGCAGCACCTTCAACAGGTAATGCAGCAAGGCAAGATGTAAAGCTGGTGCAACTCGCTCTGCAAGTTATGAGTTATGAGTTAAGCTGTTGTGCATTTAAAATGCGTGTTTCAGAGGTTGAAACGCTTTACTGGCTTAGATCGCCTCGAAAATTTAAATGATGAACAGCTTAAGAGTTAAGTAGTAGCAGCTATTTAAGAGTTAAGTAGTAGCAGCTATGAGTTAAAGAGTTTTGGATTCACAACTCATCTTCAATTCCTTAAACTCTTTCTCTACCGAGCGATGGAAACATCAATCTGACCGCTCAACCAATGTCGCTTACAACTCTTAATTCATAACTAGCAACTGGTGAGGCAAATCCTTGAAACTTCAGCTACGGGTAGGGACTTAGGCTTTGCTTAAGTCCTTACCTATCTAGTGGTACAGGTTATAAAATCTCCGGTTTCAAAGCTCGTTCCATCAGCGATAAAACAGCTTGTTCAGGAGTAATTTCACCATTTAATAAGCGATAAACTTGACGAGAAACAGGCACTTCAATGCCGCGTTGATTAGCTAAATCAATCAACACATTAGTAGTATTGACCCCCTCAGCCGTGCTCTGCAATTCCTGCAAAACTTCCTCTAAAGATTTGCCTTTAGCTAACCCGAAACCAACCCGATAATTGCGCGATAAAGGACTGTTGCAAGTAGCGAGCAAATCTCCCAAACCAGACAAACCATAAAAAGTTTCTGCACGAGCTCCCAAACGAACTCCCACCCGAATCATTTCCGGCAAAGCGCGAGTCAGCAAAGCAGATTTAGCATTAGTTCCTAATTGTAAACCGTCGCAAACTCCAGCCGCGATCGCAAATACATTTTTCAAAGTTCCACCTAACTCAGTCCCCAGCGGGTCTTCATTCACATAAACCCGAAAAATATCAGAACTGTAAATATTTTGCACTTGCTTGGCCGCAGCTAAATCCCAACTCGCCGCTACCGTTGCAGCCGGCAATCCTTGCTGAATTTCCTCGGAAAGATTGGGGCCAGAAAGTACCACAATTGAATTGTTAGGAAACGCATTTTGCCAAATTTGAGAGGGAGTGCGCGTACTCGCGGGATCTAAACCTTTGGTGACAGTAACTATAATTGTATCGGGACTTAACTGTAAAGCCAAAAGTCGATCGACCGTTGCTCCAACTCCTTTCATCGAAACTGCGGAAACAACAACATCCGCACCTGTTATAACTGATTCTAGATTAACAGAACTGCTGCGCGACCACAAATTAACTCGAGCTCCTTTTTTGCCTCCCAGATTTGCCAGTGCCGAACCCCAAGCACCTCCGCCTAATATTGTCAAGCTTTGCATAGAATTGAGTTTGATGAATTTAACCGCAGATTAACACAGATAAATCACAGATAAATCATCACAATCAATCTGCGTTAATCTGCGTGCATCTGCGGTTAAAAAATCCTCACCCTACAAACGCGGACGCAATCCATAATGACGGTAACGCCAATAATCTCGTAAAATGCGATCGTGATCGAAACATAATTGATGGGGAATCTGCCAAGAGTCAAAAAATTGTAAATTTTTAGCATCGTCGGCGGCTTGAGGTTCGCCCGTTGCAGAAGCCAAGAATACAATACTGATAGTGTGTTCACGGGCGTCGCGATTTGGGTCAGAATAAACGTAAAACTGCTCAATTAATTCTACATTCAAACTCGTTTCTTCTAAAGCTTCGCGTTTTGCCGCCGTTTCTACCGATTCCCCGTAATCGACAAAACCGCCGGGAATTGCCCAGCCGTAGGGAATATTGCGGCGTTCGATGAGTACGATCGGGCGGTGCGGGCGATCGGCTAATTCGATGATAATATCAACTGTAGGAGCGGGATTTCGATAAGTCATACCATTTTAGATTAAAGAATTGAAGAATTTAACATCGTTGCAGTTTAACTGTGGAACGGGCCCCAGAGACCGTTGCAGTTTAGCTGCAAAATGTGCGATCGACCTCACCTACAGTTCTACAATATACTTGCATATAATGTACGGATTGCGATCGCAAACAAAAAAGAGAGATTGAAACTATGCCTAAGTGGCTGGGAAAAGTTTTAGGTATCGGTGCCGGTACAATCCTCCTCCTCGGTGCGAGTGGATACTGGTACGTTTTTATTGCCGGAGCACCTCAGTTAGACCCTCCGAAAGTAGTGGCTGATGCTGACTTAAATTTTCAACTCAAAACATATAAAAGTGCAGCTATGAATTCAGAGCGCACCTACGGCTTAATTTTGCCGCCTGGGTACGCAAAAAATCCCAAACAGCGCTATCCAGTCATTTTTTTGCTGCACGGCGGGCACGGAGACGCGCGTGCTTATCAGGACAAAGCCGCTGTTACTTCTGTGCTTCACGATTTATATAAAAGCAAAAGATTGCCGCCATCAATTGTAATTACTCCTGACGGGAACGACAAGCGGGGTACGAGTCCTTTGTGGGACCCGCAGTATTTTGACGGGCCCAACGGTAAGGTGGGAAGCGCGATCGGCTCCGAGTTGGTTCAAATCGTCAAATCGCGTTACAGAACGCAGCAAGACCCCAAATTCTGGGCAATGGGAGGACAATCTTCGGGGGGTTGGGGAGCTTTTAATATGGGTTTGCGTTACTTGAATAATTTTAATATTCTGTTCAGCCACAGCGGTTATTTTACCGACCAAAGCGGCAAGGCTAACAGTCCTAAATATTTAGTTGAAAAAATTTATGTTAAAGATAAACAGCGGTTGCGCGCTTATTTGGATGCTGGGGAAGAAGACAAGGAATTTCTAATTTCTACGCAACAGTTTCACGAACAATTAAACCGTTTGGGTGTTGCTAACGAGTTCAACAAATTTCCGGGCGGACACGGGATTGTTGGCCCTGATGTCGGTTGGAATTATTGGCACAAACATTTAGCAGATTCATTGAGTTATGTGGGAAAACAGTTTAAGATATCACTGGCCGCACAGAAAAATTAGAAATGTGAATTGTTTCATTCAAAAAAGCTATAATTGGACTCTGGTTTGCATTGTTTTTAACTGGATTGGTAGGAGTGAACGTAGGGTGCGCCACCAAGAACAACTTTCGCCCCCCAACGCCAGATTAAACGAGCGACGCACCCTACAACTTATAACTTAAGTAAACCGTATTCTAACTTAAGCTCCTCCTACAGTTTTCTCTGCTGTAAGTTGCGAGATCAAAGTCTTAGCCCCCTTAGTAAGGGGAGGTTGGGGGGTAAGATCTAGCGCTATTTTATGAAATTGGTATAACGCTCACTCCGCGCTAACAGCCAAACCAGAAACCACAGGGGCGATCGCATTTAACTTCAAAACAGGATGCTCCCCTTCCACCTGCCGGCAATTCCAGTCATTTCTAAACAGCAAAACCGGCCTTCCCCAAGTATCTTTCACCGTCACCGTATTAAACAGCCGTCCAACCTTAGCCAGCGCATCCCAACCGCCGTCAACCCAACGGGCTACACTGTAAGGTAACATCTCGATCGTCGTTTCCACATTGTATTCCGACTGCATTCTGAACTGCACCACCTCAAATTGCAACTGTCCTACTGCTGCCAAAATTGGTTCGCGTTTCGACTCGTCAGCCGAATACATAATTTGTACTGCGCCCTCTTCCTGCAACTCGGAAACACCTTTGCGGAACTGCTTAAATTTAGAAGGATTGGGATTTCTCAAAACAGCAAAAAGTTCCGGTGAAAAACAGGGAATTCCTTCATATTCCAGTTTTTGCCCAGTGTAAATAGTATCGCCGATCGCAAAAACCCCCGGATTGTTCAAACCAATCACATCGCCCGGATACGCAACCTCGATCGACTCCCGATCCTGAGCAAATAACTTTTGAGGTCTTGACAAACGCACTGTTTTACCAGTGCGAGCGTGAGTCACGTTCATGTCCTTTTCAAACTTGCCCGTACAAACCCGAATAAACGCTACGCGATCGCGGTGTCTCGGGTCCATATTTGCTTGCAATTTAAACACAAACCCGGTAAAATCTTCGTAAGTTGGCGGAAGTTCCCCGACGCTGCTGTTGCGGGCGATCGGCTTCATCGCGTAATCTAAAAACGCATCCAAAAACAGTTCTACCCCAAAATTACTCATCGCGCTGCCAAAGAAAACCGGAGTCATTTTCCCAGCGCGAACCAAGTCTAAATCCAGTTCAGTTCCTAACTCATCCAGCAGTTCCAACTCTTCTTTAAGCTGATAGTAAAGGTCTTGTTCTAACAAATCCTCAATGCGCGGATCGCCCAATTCAATGACGGTATCAACTGCCGCGCGAGAACCGTGTTTACTCCGCTCGAACAAGTGAATTTTTCGCCCTCTGCGGTCAAAAACGCCTTTAAAGCGATCGCCCGTACCGATCGGCCAATTTACCGGATAAGTCTGTAAGCCCAATTCCTTCTCAATTTCGTCCAACAAATCCAAAGGATCTCTGCTAGGGCGATCGAGCTTATTAAAGAAAGTAAAAATAGGCAGACGTCGCAACTTACAAACTTCAAATAACTTGCGAGTTTGCGGTTCCAAACCCTTAGCAGCATCCTCAAGCATCACCGCATTGTCAGCCGCCGCCAGAGTTCGATAAGTATCTTCGCTAAAATCTTGGTGTCCCGGAGTATCGAGCAGATTAATGTGATAATTTTTATACTCAAACTGCAAAACAGTAGAAGTAATCGAAATTCCCCGCTGCTGTTCCATCGCCATCCAGTCAGAGGTAGCGTGTCGCTGGGCCCGCCGCGCTTTCACAGAACCTGCTTCGTGAATTGCACCTCCGTAAAGCAGCAGCTTTTCTGTCAAAGTAGTTTTACCCGCATCAGGGTGCGAGATAATGGCAAAGTTGCGCCGGCGCTCCACAGCAGTTAGCAGTTCAGTTTCGAGTTCTGTTGTCATCACAAAGTAAGTAGGGGAATCATCACCCGATCGCCATTATAGCCTGTGCTAGAGTTGCTATAGAAGGTAAAATTATCAGTAAAGTCAAGGAAATACAAGTAATATGTACGACTCCGACAAGCGCAAGCTGCTATCACTCGTGTGTCACGGGGCAATTTTTTTCAGTACGTTAGTGTTCTCGATCGGAGCGCCGATCGCAGTATTGTTAGTATCAGATGACCCCGTTGTCAAAGAAAACGCCACAGAATCGATCAATTTTCACCTGAATGTATGGTTGTACGGTCTGATTTTGGTTCCACTATCTTTTGTGACACTTGGCTTAGCAGGCTTGATAGGTTTCGCAATTCATTGGGGACTAACAATCATGGCCATCCTCCACATTTTGCAAAATCCCAACCAACCTTACCGCTATCCTTTTATTTTCCGCATAGTCTAGATAGCAAATCGCGCTTCACCATCGATTTAAATAACCCGGTTTTTTCAGAAACCGGGTTTTTAATTGTTTGCTAAAAGAAGGAAGAAGGAAGAGGGGAAGTTCGGCAACGGATTATGTAACGGATGTAACGGATGTAACGGATGTAAAGGATGTAAGTCCGTCGGAAGAAGGAAGCAGAAATAAAGAAGAATGAATAAGGAATAAGGAAGAGGGAAGAAGGAAGCAGAAATAAGGAAGAATGAATAAGGAATGAGGAAGATTTGTACGGGCGGGTTTAGCCAACAACTTATGATACAAATCAGTATATAATCCAAACCAGCACTCATCCTTTCATGGTGCTTTACAAAACATAAATTGTGCCCAATTTCCAATTTCCAATTCCCAATCCCCAATGAAAACTGACTACTAAGAGGGCGGGCACGCACCATCCACCGCCCCTACCAACTAACAACTGATAACTGACTACTAACAACTAACAACTGACTACTAACTACTGACTGATTCCCAAACTTTATCGCATTTCAGCAACTCTAGTAGTCTCTGGCGACAAAATCACCTCTTTAGCATTCAACTTTATATTCAATTCACGAATCCGGCGCGAAAGCAAGCGAATAATATTAACAGCAATTCCCGGCGTTTCATCGATCGCATCATAAAGCTGCATTTGAGTCAACATCAAACACTCCGATTGTTCCAGAGTAGAAATAGAAGCCGATCGAGGTTCCGCATCAAACAGCGACATTTCCCCGAAACAAGCCCCCGCCTTCAACTGTGCCAAATCGCGATCGCCTATATGCACCCGCACCGTTCCCGATACCAAAATATAGAGCGATCGACCTTCCTGTCCTTCTGTAAAAATCCTGTGCTTGGAAGGGAACGAAAGTTCATCCATTACCGATGCTAGACGCACAAGAAAATCATCTCGCAGTTCCTTAAAGATCGGAACTTCCCTGACAAACAATAGGCGTTCGACGCTAGTTAGCATAATGCGATGCAGTGATTGATTTAAACTTAAACAGGGTCAGGGGGAATAAAAACTGTTGGCTGTTGGCTGTTGACTGTTGGCTGTTGACTGTTGGCTGTTGGCTGACAACTAACAACTGACAACTAACAACTAACAACTAACAACTAACAACTGACAACTGACAACTGACAACTAACAACTAACAACTGACAACTGACAACTAACAACTAACAACTAACAACTAACTAATGTTACCTTTTCCCCCCAACACCTAACTCTGCCATCATCTCTTCAACTTGAGCGAATACCAAACGATCGGGGTCATTTTGCAGCCTCGGCAACAATTCGAGCAAAGCTCGCGGCGAAGCTATTTTCAAATAGGCTAACACTGCTTCGCGAACAAAACCCGTCGGGTGTTGCAGACACACGAGAGTTTGTTGAGCCGTCAGACTCCAGCGCGCCTCCTTCGCCAAATGAAAGCAGCAAGCCAAGGCCCAATCCGAAAGGAAGTGGCGCAATTCTAGCAAGCGGCGCAAACGATCGCTAGGAGTTAGAGGTTTGTAAACCATCAATTCAGAGAGATTGGTCAACTTTTCTCTTTCCGAGTGCTGATCCAACAAATTGATCAGCGATCGCTTCCTAACTATATCCACAGTATTGTCAAGAATTTCCAATCCCCTAGCCACCAGAGAAGGTTGGCCCGAAGCGATGTTGAAAGCAGCAGCTTGTACCGTGTCCAGCGGATAAAGAAACTTCATCAACAAAAAACACCGATCCTTAGCATCAGCTTCCAACCCCGCCAGAGCCCGCTGCAACAATTGAGCCGTATCGTTCGCAGGTACCTCGGCGGTGTTAGGATCTCGATCGGAAAAATTGTCATAGGTCGTTACCCCAGACAAATCTACCAGACCCGCATAAATTTGACCGATAAACATCAACTCCTGTTCGATGAGAGTTTCCAAGCCGCTGCGGCCGATGCGGTCTAGAACCCCTTCTATCCCCGCTTCCGAAGGCATTTTCAACAGGATGCGGAGGATGTTGCGCCTCGTAGTTCCCCAAGCCGTCATCAAATTGCTGACCAAAATGTCGATCGCCTCAACAGTCCCAATTTGACCCAAAGCCGTCCAAGCTTGCAACCTGACCAAATCCGGCTTGTGGATATCCTCAGCCAAATACACCAGCAAAGGAATCGCATCGTTGTGAAGTTTGACTATAGCCTGCAAAGCCGCTTCCCTAGTCGATTTGTAACCTAGTCCCCGCAGCAGCGAAGGATAATATTCTTCCGAATGAGTAGACGAAATCACGTCTAACAGAGCGCAGCGAACTCGCAGAGATTCATCTTGCAAAAGATTGGGGATGTACAGCCGCAGTCCTTGCAAATAATCAGCCTCTCCCAGAGCCCGCGTCCCCATCACCCGTTCTCGTTCCAGCTTGTGCGTCAGCATTTGGCGCAGCGTGTTAGTAGCCTCTGCTTTTTGCTGGCGATCGCCCCTTCTCATAATTAAAGCAGCCGCCGTACCCCGCACCACCGGATCGACATTCTGCTGCAAATAAGGCCGCAAACTGTCAATATTCGGTTCAGCCTCCGTCAGCCAGATGTAGCGCAAAGCCAAAGCCAGCACCTCCGGCGGCAATGGTTGTTGCGAGAGTGCGCGGACAAATTCTAAATATGCGGGGTTCGGGTGTTGCAGCATAGTTTCCAAGCTCTGGCGCTGCAAAAGTGGCGAAAGCGAATCCAGAATAGGTGCGAGAACTTCTCCGACATTTTTGGGGTCAATTTGGGTCAGCAGTTCTATACAAGAGCGCTTTTCATCTTCGCCCCCCGGCTGTTCTAGAGTTTCCACCACTGCGCGCTTGAGAGCCTTGAGGTCAACGTCTGTCACGCCCAAGCGCCCGCGTTCGGCACTTTTGACCAACAGCCCTACGTATTGAGAGCGGATCAGCCACACCACAAATACCCACACCAGCGCCAAAACTACGATCGTACCGATGAATACCAAGCTTTGCAGGTCGTGAAATGCGCTTTCGGTTTCGTGGGGGAGTATCTTGTCTGTCACCCACAGCATCCCCAGGATAACTACTCCTGTAGCTCCGCAGGACAAAGGTTCGCCCACACCGTTGACCAGAGTTTGAATGCCCGATCGAATATTGTCAGGAATCGGTTGAAATAAAACCGGACTCACAGTTTCCAGCAGCGTGTAGTGGAGCAGTTCGTCTAAAAACCTCAGCAATATCAGCCCGATAAACACAGATACTAGCTGGCCTAGGGACGCTCCTAAAGTCAGCACCCCAAGAATAGCGATACCCGCCGGCAAAATCATCGCCGTCACGAATACACCGATTCGTTCTACCAAGCGGCTGGAAGCAAACCACTGAGTCGCCACTTGAAACAGACCTTGTATACCTTCGTAAATGCCCAGGAAGCTAGCAATCGAACTAGCTCCGCTCGCTCCGTCTCCCGGGTTTTGGTATTCTAACTGGCTATAAAATTGAAAATCTACCAGCACGTAGACGACTTCTGCCAGCACGAAGAAACTGACTAGAGGTATCGCGTATTTTTGCAGAGGCCCAGTAACTTTGCGGGCGGTAAATTCTTGTTGGTCGTCTTCGTCGTCGTCATCTGTCCACCGAGCAGTTTCCGGGAATGCTTGGCTATATTTTTCCGTGAGGTAGTACAGCAGCAACGAGCCTGCCGCCACCATCAACCCGGATATTAGGGTAACGTTTTTGAGTTTGACTACGTAGAGCAAGACTGGCAGAGAAAATCCGCTGACTACTCCAGCCACTAGATAGCCGCTGCTGACTAACGGATAGGTGCGCTTGATTTCTCGAATGTTAAAAAGTTGATTGGAAGTGATAGAAGTATTGAGGTCGTTGAGGACATAGCAAGCTTCCACCCACAGCCACATCAAAAAAATAGTAATAAAAGCGATGCTGATGCCAGCTATCTTAGTATTTTCGTAGCCGATGCCGAATCGAAACAAAAATAGCGGTACCGACATCATTGCCATCACAACTACGACGGTGCGCCTCAGTGGCAGGATTTTTTGCATCCACGAGTAGACAAAGCCCAGACTCGAACCGATAAAGGCGCTGGCTATATAAATCCAGGGTAGTTTTTCTGCACCGAATTCGTCTAAAAACAAACCTACCGTGCTCAATTCCAGCCAGATCAGCCCGACGGAGGTTAGAGTGTAGACGAGGAACATCAGTAAGGTTCGCTCTAATTCTTCCGATCGCAAGTTGAGCGATCGCAGCACTCCCTGTCTTGCTCTGGCGATCGCGCCCATTTGAAAATTTTCCATTTCTGGTGCGTTAATATTTCGATTTTCGATTTTAGATTTACTTGCGGCTCGGTGAATGTGAGAGCGAGTACAGGAGTCTAAAATTTTTGTTTTGGCGCGTCCGCGACTCCTGTGGCAAACTTCTATCGGTTTTGGGGCGGAGCGATTAATCCACCGTCACCAATCTTTGACTCTTGACTGATGACTGGACTTTTGCTCTCAGATCCTGTCTGATCGATTTGCGTCACAAAAACGGTTCGTAGTGCGTCAGTCAGTGTCCGCTATTGGGTTGCGTCAGTCAGTGTCCGCACTACGAACCAATCTTATGTTTGTAAATCGACCGGACACGAGAGCCAAGCTTGTAAAGAGCAGGCTCGATGCCTGCTGAACAATGGCATAGGTCTACTGATGACCGATCGCCCTATTACTGTTTTTTGGGAGACAGCAGCATCATCATACTGCGCCCTTCCTTTTTCGGGGCTTGCTGCACTTCGGCGATTTCCTGCAAATCTGTGGCCATGCGCTTGAGCAAGTCCTCTGCTAGGTTGCTGTGTTGGATTTCCCGACCTCTGAACATGATCGTGGCTTTTACTTTATCTCCAGATTTGATAAAGCGGTCTGCTAGCTTGAGGCGCACTTGGTAGTCGTGTTCTTCAATTTTGTAGCGCATCTTCACTTCCTTGACATCGGCAGTGTGCTGCTTCCGCTTGGCTTCTCGCGCTTTCTTTTCCTGCTCGAACTTGTACTTCCCGTAGTCCATTACCCGGCATACGGGCGGGTCAGCTTTGTCGCTGACAAGTACCAGGTCGAGTTCTTTTTCTTCTGCCAGACGGAGCGCTTCTGCGGGTGTCAATATCCCTAGTTGGCCGCCGTCGGTATCGATCACCCGGATTGTGGGGTATCGAATGTTTTCGTTGATCTGGGGTAGGTTGCGATTTTGTCTTCTTTCAATCACAGGCATGAATGTTTTTACAAGCAGTAGTTTAATAGCGAAGTTTCTTGATAGTTACAGGCTTGACCGGTCAATATTTCACTTTTTCCGATCGAGCTATTTGGCAAGCTGTTACCCTTACCGGACGTACTACCGCGCCCTGTATGCCTTCAGCTTCGTCGTTAGGGCATACTTGAACCGAATCGTAAATGAATTCTTACAATACTTGCTATTCTACTCACTCTCGCTGAGTTTCTGCGTAGTTTTATTTTAACTTCATACTATATCGTCCGTTCCCATACCAGACTGAGCGCCAAACCGTAAAAAATGCCCGGTAAATCCTTAAGGATGAGGTAAAACGGCTTTTTTGACCCCGTGGCAACGGGTGTTACCAGTCCCCAATTCCCCTGATTTGCCTTGTACAATAGGTATAACCAAGTGTAAATTTATGTTGCGAGCTGAGGCAAAATTGACAAATTCTCTACACTGGCACCAACGGGTGGGCACTCAACGAGACTGGGTGTGGCGGGGTTGGCAAACTCGATACACTTATTTGCGGCCGGCTTTGGGGCGAAATCCAGGGGCGATCGAATTTCAAGACTCTGCAGCCGAACCCATCGCCTCCACCACATCAAGAACACCGATTATTTTACTGCACGGGTTTGGAGCTTCGATCGGCCACTGGCGGCAAAATCTCGCTCCACTAGCCGAAAATCACACGGTTTACGCCTTAGATTTGTTGGGTTTTGGCGCTTCCCAAAAAGCTCCCATCGACTACGACGTGTCTTTGTGGGTCGATCAAGTTTACGATTTTTGGCTGACTTTTATCAGAGAGCCGGTCATATTGGCAGGAAATTCGATCGGCTCGCTGATTTGTCTGGCCGCGGCGGCCGCTCACCCGGACATGGTGGCCGGCACGGTGGCGATCAGCCTCCCAGACCCATCTGTGCGAGCCGAGGCGGTGCCCGGATGGCTGTTACCGGCGATCGAATCTATAGAAAATTTATTTGTTTCTCCGATCGTACTCAGGCCTTTGTTTTCTTTAGCTCGCAAGCCTGCCATCGTCCGTCGCTGGGTTGCCTTTGCCTACGCCAACCCCGGAGCTGTTAGCGACGAATTAGTTGAAATTCTAGCAGGGCCTGCGGGCGATCGGGGAGCCGCCCGCGCCTTCTGTGCTTTATTTAAAGCTGTAGGTAGTGCAAAATGCGGCCCTGGTGTCAAGACTGTGTTGCGAAATTTAACAATCCCGATGCTGTTAATTTGGGGAAAACAAGACCGGATGATTCCGCCTCGCTTCGCCAAACCCCACCAATTTGTCGAATGCAATCCGAGTTGTGTAGAGCTAGTTGAATTAGATAATGCTGGCCACTGTCCCCAGGATGAATGCCCGGAACAAGTAAATCAAGCAATTTTGGATTGGATGGGCCGGAACTTTGCCACCCGTGGCGATCGATCTTTGCAACACAGTTAATTTAAATAGATAGGGGGCGGTGCGTTGCTAATTAACCAACATTATTTGCAGGTATCGATATCCTGGATCGAGAATCAGCTTGTCACAAGTCGATCGCACCCGGTGAAATGACTTTACACAACTCTGGAACTAACCTCAACAACTTTTTAGGCAAGGGGCGACTCTTACCGGAAAGCAAGTCTCGGTCTTTCTGCGATCTTGCGTCCGATCGATTAACATAGCAAAAATGGTTCGCGATGATCGCGCGATCCCTTGGTAGTGCTGCTAATTGATCGCACGCGATAGGAGTTCATCAAAAAACCCGGTTTCTCACCACTCATGGTATTTTTACGAACATACCTCCGCTGTAGTCCCTAGAGCCGGTAAAAAGTTAAGGACTTAGGCATCAACACCACAGAAACCGGGTTTTTATCGGGATTAAAGGTCTAGATGCAGTATTTTTGCCTGTGAAACCAGGTTTCTCATCACTGCTGCGTCTAGGGCTAAAACTAAGGTTTGAAGGTACTGATGCGTCCCAGACTGTTTTATTGACGATCGCCTTTGGGGAAACTCAGGCATTGACACAATCGTCGCGATCGTGTATCTTCTCTAACTGGTAGTATTATATACAAGTTATGCAGTTAGTCGAAAGGCAGGTCATCAAACCAAATCACAGGTTTTATCCAGAAGCCGACCGACAGTTTTTCCAGTCCAAAAATCACAACTGCGATAACTATATCTACCGTCAAAACTTTTTCCCCCGTCAACCAATCAATGCTCTGACGGTCGATCGTCCGCGATCGAAGAGTATCGGTGACAAAGCATTGCCCGCCCTGGTGACACAAAACACTCTCCAGTTACTGCAAAAAGCATGGATTAGCTATCATAATGTCACCGGGTATGGCGCGGGCGATCGCCAAACTAAATTTCCAGAAGCACCCAAAATCCCTTACTATAAAAAATCAAGAAAAACCAGATATCGGTGCCGCCATGTAGTTGTATTTAACTGTCAAACAGTCAGGGGAAAAACTTTCGCAAAAGGATATGCTCCTTTCCATGAAACTAACATCTTCATGTATTCAAAAGTAACTTAAATCTGGGAAATCCTGATTGTTCCCGAGGTAGGTTGTTAATTAGTCAGAGTGCTTGATTAAAAATTAGAACAAAACGCAACTATCAAAGGGATTACTACCCTGGCTTTAACGAACTGTGCCCCTATGAAAGACCGAAGAAATCGCTCCTAAGAAAAACCGTAAAAATCTCCATTCTAACTTGTGATAAATTCAGGAAAAACCTGGTTGATTGTTGATAAAAATATAGCAACAGCGCCAGACGGTTAGGACGTTTAAAATTACTGAAAGCCTGGGTTTTCTTAATTATTCCTTGGGTCTTGTTAATTATTCCTTCTTCTATAAATACCTTCCCTTGTGCCAACAATTTCTCAGTCAGCTTATAACCGATCGCCCCCAAGTCTGCTGGAAAGTAAAAAAATGCCAGAATTTGGCATTGGGCTGCCTATTAACGGCTAAAAAAGTCAATTTGGCCAACAACTGACGGCCCGGACATCCCTGGTCGGCTGGCGGCGGCTAACTGCTGAAAGCCGATCGGGCAAACAGCACCCTTCCAGCTTTTAGTAGTAACGCAAACGAGGAAAAAACTGTCGTGAAATTCCACTGGCTACTACCGAGTTTCTTAAGTGTATTTTTGCTCGCCGGAGCCGCCGAAGCAGCCCGACTGCAATCTTGGCGGTTTGATGCTTCAGAGAACCGGCTCTACATTAGAACAGAGGGGGGAGTGCAACCCAAGGCTCAACTGATTTTCAACCCGACGCGCTTGGTAATCGATTTGCCGGGAACGAGTCTAGGCCGTCCCTCAGTCAACAAACAGCTCTCAGGGGCGATCGAATCGGTGCGGGCAGGACAGTTTGACAACGACACAACCAGAATTGTAGTCGAACTCAAAGACGGGTTTACTTTAGACCCCCAACAAGTAAAATTCCGGGGGATTTCTGCCAGCGAGTGGACAGTAGATTTACCCGCACCGACGCGCGGCCAAAGTCAAAATCCCATTTCCGAACCCGGGGGAGAAAGGTTATCGGTTGAACCTTCAGCAGGCGAGCCCCAGTCTGCAGAAGAAACCGTAGTTCAGAACGTTCAACTGACAGCAGACGGTTTTTTAGTCCGCACTGCTGGCGGCCGCCCCCAAATTAATTTTGAACAAAGTCGCGCCGGAGACATCGCTACCCTGGATATTGAAGGAGCTACTTTAGCTCCGGGCGCGGGCGGCCAACAGCCTCAAACTAACGGCCAGCTCGGTGTCGAGAGGGTTGAAGTCCGGCAACTGCCAACAGACCCGCCCGTTACCCGCGTGACTTTGCGGCTGAAGGCTTCTAATACTCAGTGGCGCGCGTCTGTGAACAATTCCGGCTCGGTTGTGCTGTCGCCGGGGGGTACGATTGCGCCAATCCTCAGCCGCTCCCAGCCCGTAGCTGTTGGAAGACCAGAGCGAGCGGCTTTAGCAAGAGTTCTGTCGATCGACTTAGCCGATAATGACACGCAACTGGTGGTGAGAACTGACCGCCAAGTCTCCTATACCAGCGGGTGGGACCAGTCGTCGAGAGCTTACTGGCTGAGAATTTCTTCTAGTTTCCTGGCGGGGCAAATTCCTCAGCTTGGTGCCAACAGCCCTGTATCGTTTACTGCCAGTCAGGAAGACGCGGAGACTGTGCTGATTTGGGTGCAGCCCCGATCGGGCGTAGAGGTAGGCAGGGTGACGAGACCGGGCCAGCAGTTGCTGTCTTTGCAGTTGCGATCGTCCAATGCTAGCGCCCCGCCGCCTTTGACTCGCGATCCAAATCCGCAGCCATTACCGAAAAGGACGATCGGATCGGGGGATTTGCCCCAATCCAACCGCCGCGTCGTGGTGGCGATCGATGCGGGGCACGGCGGCCGCGATCCAGGTGCAGTCGGGATTGGTGGCATTCAGGAGAAGGAGATTGTTTTAGATATCTCGTATCAGGTGGCGAGGCTGCTGGAACAGCAGGGCGTGCAGGCGGTGATGACTCGGACTGACGACAGCGAAATCGACCTGGAACCGAGAGTTTCTTTGGGGGAACGGGTGAATGCTACTTTGTTTGTCAGCATTCACGCTAATTCGATCAATATGAGCCGGCCAGATATTAGCGGGATTGAGACTTATTATTTTGATAGCGGGAAAGATTTAGCCCGGGTGATTCACGCCAGTATTTTGGACGGAACGGGGGCGACTGACCGCCGGGTGCGACAGGCAAGATTTTATGTTTTGAGGAAGAGTTCTATGCCTTCTGTTTTGGTGGAAGTCGGTTTTGTCACGGGTGCTGAGGATGCTGCTAGACTTTCTGACCCAGCTTATCGCAGTCAAATGGCTGCTTCGATCGCTCGCGGCATTTTAGTTTATCTTCAACAAAGATAATGGTTAGTAGTCAGTGGTCAGTTGGCAGTAGTCATTAGTCAGTGGTCAGTAGTCATTAGTCAGTGGTCATTAGTCAGTAGTCATTAGTCATTAGGGAATTGTTAGCTGTTGACTGTTAACTATTAACTGTTGACTGCCAACTGCCAACTACCAACTGACTACTGCCAACTGACTACTGCCAACTGCCAACTGGCAACTACCAACTGCCAACTGGCAACTACCAACTGACTACTACCAACTGCCAACAGACAACTAACTATTAACAAATGACAACAGACAACTCTGGACAAAAAAGAATCGGTATTTTTGACAGCGGTGTGGGCGGTTTGACTGTTTTGACGCAGTTATACGAACAATTGCCCAACGAATCTATACTTTATTTGGGAGATACGGCGAGGCTTCCTTACGGGACTCGCGCAGCTTCGGAAATTGTGCATTTTGTCCGGGAAATTATGGCCTGGCTGGTGGAGCAGGATGTGAAAATGGTGATTATGGCCTGCAACACCAGTTCTGCTTTGGCGATGGAAATGGTACAGGCTGAGTTTGATATTCCGGTGCTGGGAGTAATTCTGCCGGGGGCGCAGGCTGCGGTGCAGCAAGGCAAGCGGATCGGGGTGATCTCAACTCCGGCTACGGCTGCTAGCAATGCTTATCGAAATGCGATTTTGGAAATGGATGCGGATTGTCGGGTATGGCAGGTTAGCTGTCCGGCTTTTGTGCCGCTGGTGGAGCAAAACCGGATTCACGATCCTTATACTTATGAGGTGGCTCGTGAATATTTGGCTCCTTTGATTCAGCAGCGCATCGATACGCTGATTTACGGCTGCACTCATTATCCGCTGTTGGCTCCTGTGGTGCGATCGCTTTTGCCTGTTGGGGTGAATTTAATCGATCCGGCGGTGCGGGTTGTGGCTGCTGCTGCTAGAGAGTTGGAGGTTTTGGGGCTGCGGAATTCTGGTACTGCGCGGCCGACTCGTTTTTGCGTGAGCGGGCTTCCTGAGCAGTTTGCGGATTTGTCGGTGCAGTGGCTCGGCTGTACTCCTGCGGTTGAAAAGATATCTCTGCCGACTGTTGTTCGTAGCGAAGCGGGGCGTAAGCCATCGCCCGTATCTGTGGAATCTGTCGAATAAGCTGGAAAATTGCTCGATCGCGCGACACAATCGCCGAAATCTTCAATCTAAAATCTTACCCTCCAAAACCCTAGGGATTTGGGGGGTTGAGTTTTTGCTGGGAACATTGCAGCTAGCGATCGAACATCATTGTGTAATAAAATGCAACAAAAGCTTTGATGAACAATGCAAATAATGTCCTCTATCTGCTGGAGATCTTCAGCCTTGAACCATGTCACCGTATATATCGCAAGCAGTGTTACTTGTAGATGGCTATAACATAATTGGACTTTGGCCTCGACTCCGAGAGAAGCGCGATCGCGACGAACTCGAAACAGCCCGCCGCGAGTTGATTGAGGCTTTGGTTAACTACAGCGCCGTACAAGATTTTGAAGCTAGACTCGTGTTTGACGCTCAGTATCGAAACACTCCCAGCGTTAAAGAAATTATTACTAAAAATTTATCTGTGCACTACACTGACTTCGGTCAGACAGCAGATACTTATATTGAAAAGTCTTGTGCTAATTTGCGCTACGAGTTGCGATCGGTCAAAGGCAAAAGCCGAATGATTGTCGCCACCTCCGACAGAGCCCAGCAATTAACCGTAGTCGGCTACGGTGCCGAATGGATGTCCGCCCAACAACTAGCGGCTGACGTAGAATCCACCGCCCGCCGCAGCGAGCGCCAGCACAAATCTCGCAAACACAATTCCAGTCGCTTTCTGGCCAATTCCCTCGATCCAGAATCGCAGCAGCGCCTCGCCAGAATGAGAATGGGGCTGCATTAGCGTCCCAAACCCGCTTGCTGCATGAGAAAAAAAAAACTTTGCAAAAGGCCTTGCCAAATCGAATAGGTTCAGCTACTATTAGTAAATGTGGATGACAAAAACCACGCAATCCTCGGTAGCTCAGTGGCAGAGCGATCGGCTGTAATGAATGCAAGCCTTTGGCATCAACCAAAAGCCCTAGTGACATAGCAGCTTTATCCGGTAACGGGTACTGAAAAATCGGGTGAATTCAAGGAAACCGCAGCACTTCGGGTGGCGGCAATCTTGAGCCAAGTCTGGCGAAAGGCAGCGGTTTCGATCGCAAGTAGCCGGAAAGGTGCAGAGACTAGAGATGAGGAGCCTAACCAATAAATCTCACAGCGCCCGACATCCCGCGACAGATGATAAGTCTGCGTTTTAGGGATGATGAAATAGTCCGCGCCCTTCGGAAACGTTGGGATAAGTGTAACCGATTGGTCGTAGGTTCAAATCCTACCCGGGGAGTTAGTAAAAGTCTGAAGTTGGAATTTTCCAGCTTCAGATTTTTTTTGTTTTTATTTTCTACCAGATTCATACAGCGTATTCCACCTACAGGGAATACGCTGTATGTCAACCGCTTCTTACTCCCCATCGAAATATTTGGTTTTCTCGAGCGAGTTTTTGGGCAGCCATTTATTTAAGGTAAATCCGTCATCAAGAAAATTTGTAAAAGTATAGTTTTTCCCGATCGGTTTATTCATCGTAGGGTGTACCCGAAAAAAGCTGTTTGAGTTAGATCGAGCATCTGGCTGACGCACCCTACCGAATACTAAACATCGCGTTCTGTTCGCACCCACTTAGTTTGCCGCTTCAGCAGAAAACCCAGATACAAAGGAATTTTCCACAGGATATAAAACGGTACGGATAATAGAGTTGCGCCGGAAATGTCGGCACGGCCAAATTTTCCCCAAGCGCTGACAATTGCAACTAAAATTAGTAGTCCTTGTACTCCTAACAAGATGGCAGGAATCGCGGATGCTCCGATAATCGCTGCTACTATAGAGGCGACAAAAGCGGCTAGCCAAAGAGCAACTAAAAGCGATAGAGGAGGGACGGATAAGTCGAGGGCGATCGCCATTAAGTCAAAACGCTGTTGCTCGATCGAAGCTGTCGCCAGCCTGGGTGTCTGAGTTAGCAACGTCTGGATGTGTCCGTGTTCCCATCTGGTTCTTTGAGTTTTAGCTGCTTCCTCCTGCTGCGGCAAACACCCTGTGACTCTGGCTTCGGGGCAGAATACGGTTGGATGTCCGGCGATCGCCAGATCCAAACTCATTTGCATATCTTCCACGATATTGCCGCTGGCTAAAGGAACATCTCGAATGATTAGCCAGGGAAAAGCCATGCCCGTACCTGTTAGCAATGACGGGAATCCTAGCTGTTTTAATCCGCTGGGGCGGACTAGGTTTTTCACGAGAAATGCTAAGGCTGAAATCGAATCTTTGGGGGTAGGATCGGGCGGCTGTTCCATTAAATATGTGGCCTGCACCGGTCTTTGTTTGGCCATTGAAACGCGGGCTAATGTTTCTATGGAATCTGGCTCGCAGATGCAGTCTGCATCAACCATAATGACTACTTCTGGAGGGTCTGAGGCGATCGACTGCAAGCCGAAATCCAGGGCGTATCCCTTCCCCTTACGTTCTGTGTCATGGCGCTCGATCGCCGTTGCACCGCAGTTGCGGGCGATTTCTGCCGTAGCATCCGTGCAGTTGTCAGCAATGACTAACAGGCGGTCTTGAGGTGTTAGCTGCGGCAGAATGGTAGAGATGGTGGCAGCTATTCCTACTGCTTCGTTGTAGGCTGGAATTAAAACGGCTATTTTGGGGCGGGGTTCTTTGGTTTCGTCTGTGGGGGCGAGGTTCGACAGGAAAGCTGCACTGCATTCTAGAAATAGAACTGCAACGGGAATTAGCAGGATTAGGGCGATCGTCAAAAGTACAACATCAACAAATAGCAACGGTAGCTGATTTATTTCCACAATTCTAGCACCTTAATTTAATTTAATTTGCAGCGGTCATTGAATTGACTTAATCAAATTTAACCTCAGTCAACTCAGCGATCGACACTATAGCTTTTCAAGCGAAAGATGAGGTACTATGCGACATTGGGCATTGGCCAAACAGGGCATTGGCCAAACAGGGCATTGGCCAAACAGGGCCTACCTCACTTTTTTGATAACCGCTATATCTAACTTATAAGATACGAAAACATCACCCTTATTAGGTTTGTAGTCAGGAATGCGAGTCCGTTCCAAGAGAGGAATTTAGTCCTTGCCACGAACTAATTTGATTGCAATCGTTCGCTCCAACATGATATCATATCATGTCGATTCTTACCATTTTAAGTAAATCACTTAATTAAACCTCAAACAGACCCAAACTTGAAAAACCCGGTATCTCAAAGAAACCGGGTTTCGGGTTGTTCAGCTTTGAATCAACTAAAAATGACAAAGCAATCTCTCAACTATTTTTCAATTACGCCGCTTCCCGCACAGGAACAGGTTCAGATTTTTTTTGAGTGAACTGTGCCGGGAGTGCAGATGGTCTGATACATTTGGAGACCGATCGCAAATATCCCACTTCTGCTTCAAGAGAATCCACCGCAGAAAGACTTTCCACTAATTGATCAAATTCATCAGCATTAACTCCAGCACAGTTCAAAACTTTTTGGTTGAGCCTCCCGTACATTCCTTGCAGGAGGAGTTGGATAATTTCGCTGTAGTCAGCGACTTCTGTTCCGTAACCTTGCAATTTTTTCGGATTGACTCCCCACTGCAAAATTTTCAGCAATTCTGCGGCGGAACTCCACGCAAAAGAAGAAGCAATTACCTCTTTTTCCGCTGCGACAAGAGCCGGCTTAATTTGCACTTCTGGGAAATTCTGATCGCTAATTATTTTTTCCAGGTTAGACACTTGTTTATCTAACACGCACAAAGAAAAAGGAGCTAGTTCTAGAATCACCATGTCGCCAGCCTGGTCAACTCTTCTGAAAGGATCTTCCAGAACATTAATTAGGAGATGAATGTCTGTAGGTTTATTCCAGTCAAATTGTCCTAAGAAAAATGGTTCTTCGTATCCCGGTAAAAGTCCTTGAAAATAAATCGGCAAATTTTTGCCGGATTCAAGAATTTTATACAAAGCGACTTCCAAGGTTTCTGTCGGCCATCCGAGATTGCTGACGGCGACAATTTTCAGTTTTCCCGGAACGGAAACCACGAGCGAATTCAGTAACAAATGTACGGCTTCGACTAGATTTTGAGCGGTTACGTAGCGGTGGGGGGCGTGAACGTTGACTGTTTTACTTTGCTGTACTTTCTTGGACATTTGCTCGCAGAACAAGCTATTTTCTAGCATATGAGTAAAGCGAACCATCCCGTAAGTGACTTTTCCTTCTTGAGCTGCTTTGGCAAATTGCCATTCTGCAAATTTTTTGGAGGCGGCGTAAATTTCGGTTGTAAAATATCGAGATGTTTTGCCTGTGGAAGAGAAGATGCAGTCTTCTACGCCGTATTCTTCGGAAAGTTGGATGACGTGTTTGCATCCCAACAGGCTGGTTGTAACTGTTTCTCGAATTTGGATTTCAGCTAATCCGGGCTGGCGCTGGGCTGCTAGGTGAAAAACAATGTGCGGTTTTTCTACTTCAAATATGTGTTTGAGCGCCTGCAAGTTGCGAATGTCGGCGGCATAGAAAGTTACTGCGCCTTCTTTGTTAAAGTGCGGGAGATTTTCGTCGGGGTTTTGACATCGGGCTTTGTCTACGGAAATGATGTTAGTTGCGCCTAGAGAGAGGAGTTTTTCGATTAGAAAACTCCCGACGCATCCTTCTCCGCCGGTGATGAGGATAGTTTTTCCTTTGATTTTGTTGCTGCAGGCGAGGCTGTACAGGTTAATGGTACGATCGCGCACATCGCTAAAAGGTTCGCTTTCTAGTTGTCCGTCGGCTTGATAGGCTGCGATTAGTTGTGCGGTGAGAGTTTGTAGCGTTGCTAGGATTTGCGGATTTTGCGGTTCGGGGGAACCTGGGGGAACTAGCTGCTGGATGCGATCGATTATTGCCGCTTTGCTGCCATCTTCAAACACTTCTGAGAAGTTAAATGTGTTATTCACTTTCTGGGCTCCTTTAAATTATAGAAATACGGTTGTTGATGCTGATTCAGAGTTGTCAAACTGATTTTTGAGGGACAGAATTTTAAAAATTCGGCTGATTTGGGTTGTTTTTACATAGAAAGCTACTTAATCGGAAAGATAGGCGATCTGCTTTCCTACTAAATAATTATTTTCAGTCTACTTGTGGTTTTATTAAGGAATTTTTAATCTGCTTGCTTTGGCTAGCTGCTAAGTCGGAACTTTCTCTGTCAAAAATTAGTCACTACAACTATAAACGTAAGTTGCTGGCCGTTGGCAATAGTCACAACAGATCTTTACCATTTCTTTGTAATTACCTCAGAATATTCACGCAATTTTAAAGTTAATGTAAAGTAGTGCAGGCGTCAAACAAACTTAATAATCCTTGCCACTATCAGTAAAATGTCTTTTTTATTACTAATTGTATTAAAAGTTTAAGTAAAGATACGGAAAACATTGTCAAATATTGCGGTGTGCCTAAAATATTGCTATTTATAGCCTTTCTGTGCTCTCATATGAGGTACTATATGGGATACGGGATAGGGCATTGGGCGAGCGCGAAGCGGAGGGATTGGCCCGCGCAGGGCATTGGGCGAGCGCGAAGCGGAGGGATTGGCCCGCGCAGGGCGAGCGCGAAGCGGAGGGATTGGGCATTGGGTATACCTCACTTTTTTTAGAACAGCTATATACGAGGTTATAGCTTTTATCAAAAAGGTGAGAACTGAGTCGATTTTAGATACTTCGGCTTCGCTCAGTACGAGTTTTAAATTTTAGATTTTAGATTGGGGAATTCAGGCTTCTATCGATTTTAGATTGGGGAATTGAGCGAGTGATATCATCTCCGATGGATTAGCACGCGCGAACGGTTTTTGTGATAGTAATTGACCGGATATGATATGAGGTATTGAGCGATCGCTCAATACCTCATATTTTCCTCAAACTGCCACATATCCGTACACAATAAGTCATTCCCAATTTTTTAATTTCAACTCTTAAATCTCAAATGTCAAATAGTATGAATTGGTGGGGTAGCCAGAACAAGACTACCCCTGCGTGCTGCTACCGGTCGCGAATGCTGCGTTCTTTTTTGCTGCCTTCAAAGCCGCGAGCGTCCCCAACATCGTAGCCTCCAGTCCGTAAGCGACGGTCTAAATCGCTCGCTTCGGGAGAACTTTTTGCTGCTTCTTCGATCGTCACTCTGCCTTCGAGCACCAGTTTATAAAGACCCTGGTTGATAATCTGCATTCCTTCGTAGGTGTCATGTTCCATCAACCGGAAAGCTTCGTCATCAGCACCTTTCATTAAGTAATCGTGCATGGCGGGCGTATTCACCAAAATGTCGTGAACTGCGACGCGGCGGTTGTCAACTGTTGGCAGCAAAAGTTGGGCAATTACTGCTACCAAAGAATCGCAGATTTGAATCCGCATCGTTTGCTGTTCTTCGGGCGGATACATATTCAACAAGCGGTTGATGGCGTTTATGGCGCTGCGAGTGTGGAGAGTTCCAATTACTAAGTGACCTGTTTGAGCTGCTTGCAGGGCTGTATTGATGGTAACGCGATCGCGCATTTCCCCGATCAGAATCACATCTGGATCTTCCCGCAAAACTGCCCGCAAAGCCTGCTGAAATTCGTGGGTGTGCAAGCCGACTTCCCGCTGGCTGACCAAGCATTTTTTAGAAGGGTGAATGAATTCGATCGGATCTTCTATTGTAACTACGTGCTTCTGTTCCATCTGGTTGAGATGGTCGATCATGGCAGCTACTGTTGTTGATTTTCCCGAACCGGTAGGCCCCGTAACCAGTATTAACCCCTGCGATCGCAGAATAATACTTTTGAGAACTTCTGGTAGCCTCAAGGAATCGATAGTCGGTATTTCTAAACTGATCAATCGCAATACTATCGCACCGCCGCTGAGGGCATCGAAACAGTTGACGCGACACCGCACAAAGCCTGGGTAAAAAATTGCTGTATCTAATTCCTTGGTAGCTGCAAACTGTTGTCGCTGTTCGGGGGTGAGAATTTCGGCTAGATAATTTTGAAACAATTCTGGCGTTACTTTGGGGTGGGTGGTTGCTACTTGCATCACGCCCCGAATCCGAAATCGAGGTACTTGGCCGACTCTAATGTGAATGTCGGAAGCCGAGGCGCTGTGGGCATCTCTGACCATTTGTTCGATCGTACTGGTGGGTGTCTCCACAGCCCGTGGCGGGGCGGCGGGGGGCGGACTCGGCGCGGGAGTTGCGATTGCTAAGGGCGGGGGCGGCGGAGGCGTGCGGCGGGCTTGAGGCTCTGGTCGAACGGGTGTACGATTGTTTGATGGGTTCATTTTTTAGTCTCCAATCAGTCGATTTTAGGTGTAAAACTTGAGATTTTGGATTGACTCGCAGCGCCGTGAATCTGGCAGTTTCAATGAGGGTCTACAATTTGCGAATTGACGGTGATTGAGTATCGGGAGGTTGTATCCGTTATTGGGCGAGGTCAGTGTATTATAGCTTTTATCAAAAAGGCGAGAAGTGAGTCGATTTTAGATTTTAGATTTTAGATTTTAGATTGGGGGATTTAGGGATTGGAGGATTGAGGGATCGATCGCTCAATACCCTATCTTTGGCTCGAACTGCTATAAGTGCGAAAAAATACCCAATTTATAATCTAATCGCTCGCTGGCTCATTCGGTGCTAGATGCTGAAAATATTTTACAATTGGGCTTGATGGGACGATCGACTAATTAACAATTTTAACTTGTATGAATATCAGTCAAAAAATTGTCGGCTGGCTCGAAAATCGTGCTGTAACCCCCGCCTACGCGGGTTGGCTGCTATCGGGAATGACGGTTTTCTTTTTTGGATCTGCTACTAATACAATGGCTGGTTGGTTGTACGCACTAAGCGGTGGGAGTTTGGCGCTGTTGGTCGTAGCGGCGGTTTTGCCGGTCAAATCGCTTCGTTCTTTGGAAGTGCGCCGTCGCCCCATCGAACCGGTGAGTGCGGGCGATCAAATTACAATCGAACTAGAAATCACAAATCGCGATCGCCAACCTAAAACTTTGTTGCAAGTGGTAGACATCTTGCCGTTTGTATTGGGAAAAGAGGTCATCCGCCCGATCGAAGTGATAGAGCCTAACAGTACATACAGGGATACATACTATAGAGAAGTCCCGCAGCGCGGTATCTATCGCTGGCAAGAGGTGCACTTGAGAACGGCTGCGCCTTTAGGGTTGTTTTGGTGCCGCCGCAGCCGTCCGGCGAAAGCGGTGGCGGTTGTCTACCCGCAGGTTTTGCCGTTGAGCGCTTGCCCTTTGATCGATCGCATCGGTCAAGAAGACAGCCCGCAATTGTACAATCGCAGTCGATCGCAAACTGCTACCGAAGGCCTCACCCGCAACCTCAGACCTTACCGCCACGGAGACCCCACCCGCCTGATTCACTGGCGCACCAGCGCCCGCTACGGAGAACTGCGCGTGAGAGAGTTAGAAGTTGCCGCCGGCGGTCAAGACATTATTATTGCTCTCGACAGCGGCGCTTTGTGGGAAGCAAAGGAATTTGAACGAGCCGTGACAGTAGCAGCTTCTCTTTACTTCTATGCTAGCAAGCGCCTGTTAAACGTCAAACTTTGGACGGCCGGAACCGGACTCGTATCGGGGAACCGGGTAGTTTTGGAAATTTTAGCCGCGGTTAATTCTGGGGAAGAGGCGATCGATTCTCGATCGAAACAGTCGATAATTTGGCTGACTCCAAACACTACGAGTTTAAGCACTCTTTCCCAAGGTAGCCGCTGGGTGCTATGGCCGAGCGCCACTGCTGAAACAGGCGAAAAAACATTAGTAAAACACGATTTACCAGGGTTAGAAATTCGCTCCGACCGACCGTTAGAACTTCAGTTACAAGCAAGCATCTCCTAGACTTTTAGACGTTAGGATCGCCCTGAAGGAAGATCGCAGCCACTTCAGTCAGAATGGGAGTGTTCTTATCGTTTAGCTAAAGAAATATGAAAGACGAATTTGATGACAAAGAGAGAAATTTTTCTCCCGGCGATCGCTCAAACGCTATTTTTGGGCGAACAGAATTATATTTATTGCTGCTGTTGTTCGTCGGTGGTATTACGATAGACTACTGGTTTAGGCATCACCCACAACAGCTTTGGCGATCGCCCACCGAGCAGCCTGCGGGTCTCAGTCCACCATCCCCCAAACCGCTGCTTTAAGCGGGATCGTCAACGTCTGCACTTTCCCCAAAGGCAAAATGATACGCATCGGAAAACTTATCTGGAGTCGCTTTTCCCATCAACTGTTGCGTCCCAAGCGATTAGCGATTTTTGAAGCCTGCCTGATTGGGCTAGTGTCAGGACTTGCTGCGCTGCTGTTGGCACAAGGAGTAGGTTGGCTCGGCGGCTGGCGGCAACAGGCAACGCATTTCATCCCGGCCTATATTGCACTACCCTCGATCGGGGCCCTAGGCGGATTCTTGTCTGGATTCATAGTCGATCGCCTCGCTCCGGCCGCCAGCGGGAGCGGCATGAGCGAAGTCAAGGCGGTACTCGCCAACGTTCCGATGCCTTTGAATTTACGAATTGCCCTAGTGAAGTTGGTCAGCGCCACCCTCATACTCGCTGCCGGCATACCCCTCGGACGAGAAGGCCCCACGGTACAGATTGGGGCAGCGTTAGCGAGTCAACTGAGTCGATGGTTCCCAACTTCACCCGATCATCGCCGTCAGATCCTCGCAGCCGGAGCCGGAGCGGGACTTGCAGCCGCGTTTAACGCGCCGATCGCAGGTGTTTTATTTGTGGTCGAAGAACTGTTGCAAGACGTGTCAGGAATCACCTTGGGAACCGCTATCCTAGCTTCGTTCATCGGGTCAGTTGTCGCTCGGATCAGTGGTTCGCACAATCTCGATTTAGACCTGCATCTTGTTGTCTTTAATACCAGCTTTTCTGCTTCTGAGATTCCGTTTTACCTGCTGCTGGGAATCATAGCAGGCGGACTTGGCGTGCTGTTCAATCGCTCAATCCTGACAAGTTTGACGTTGTACCGCCGCTTTTTCCGTGTCGGCTTACCCTGGCGAATCGGATTTGCTGGGCTGATTACGGGAATTGCACTCGCTGCTTTACCAGATATATTTCGAGACAATGCCGGACTCAAAGAACTGCTATTAACCGGAAATGCAGACTGGCAACTCGTGGCGATCGTCTTTTGCATCCAGTTTTTTCTGATCGTCGTCACCTACGGTTCTGGCGCACCGGGCGGGTTGCTGATTCCCAGCATGGTACTGGGTGCAGCGTTAGGATACCTCGTAGGAGTCGGAGAACACCAAGTTTTGGGTTTAAGTCTGGCAACCACCTATGCACGGGTGGGGATGGCGGCATTTTTCTGTGCGGTTGCTCGCACTCCGATTACTGCGGTAATCCTAGTGTTTGAGATGACGACTGACTTTAATTTAGTGTTGCCGCTGATGATCGTATCTGTGACTTCTTACCTGATTGCAGAATTGCTGGATGAAGGTTCGCTTTACGATCGCTTGCTCGCCTTTAAAGGCATTCACCTGACGAAAGAAACGAGCGCTCAAGATCCTTGGACAGATCTAACTGCATTGGATGTGATGCAGCCGAAAGTAGAAACGCTTTCTAGTCGGATTCGTCTGGAAGAAGCGTTACAGGCGTTTTCTGTGTCTTCCCACCGCACGTTTCCGGTGGTAGAAAGCGGCAAGCTTGTCGGCATTGTAACTCAAAAGGATATTACCAACTTTTCTGCACGAGGATTGAATGGTGAGAATCTTGTCAGCGAGCTGATGACACCAGAGCCGGTTCGCATTAACCCAGAAGATACGCTTGCCTATGTGCTGCATTTGCTCGATCGACACAATCTCCATAGCTTACCAGTCGTAGAAGGACGGCGATTGGTCGGTATTATTACCCGCAGCGATATTATTCGCGTTGAAGCAGCTTATCTCAACAACGAAAGTCTCGCTCAACCAAAGGTAGAACGATCTCGGATAATTCATCAAACCAAATCGCCCGAAACTGGACAAGGGCGCATCCTCGTGCCGTTGAGCAATCCAAAAACCTCCCTGACGCTGTTAGAAATGGCAGTGGCAATTGCCCGCGATCGCAACTATGAAATTGAATGTTTGCAGGTGATTGTTGTGCCGAGACATCAGGTGCTTGCAGAAACTCCAGTAAAAACGGCGGAGGGTCAAAAGTTACTAAAGCAGGCAATCCGTCTGTGTCAAGCGTGGCAAGTTCCGATCCATACCCAGATTCTAGTGGCGCATGATTTGTCAAGTGCCATTCTCGAAACGATCGAAGAGCGACATATCGATCTCGTCTTAATGGGCTGGAAAGGCAGCACTAAAACACCGGGGCGGGTTTTTAGTCGAGTTGTCGATACTATGATTCGACAGGCTGTTTGTGAAGTGGTGTTGGTGAAGTTAATTGATCGAGCAATTTTTGAGCGGTGGTTAGTACCAATGGCAGGCGGGCCCAATGCCCATCAAGCAGTTCGGTTGCTACCTGGATTGATTTCTCTGACCAAAACCGCACAAGTCAGATTATTTCATGTGTACGATGCTTCTGAGGAGCGCCAAGCCAATCGTGTTGACTTTGAACCAACCGAAGAAATCTTGAAAGCTGCCGCTGAGTTTCTCAAGCCCCAAGTGAATGCCTCTATCTTGACGACTTCTGTATGTGCTGATTCTGTGTCGGCTGCAGTATTGAGTTATGCCAAACAGGATGGAAGCGATGTGATTGTTTTGGGTGCGAGTCGAGAGGGATTATTGCAACAGATGAAACAGGGAAATATTCCAGCCCTAATTTCTCGTCAAAGCAACTGCAATGTAATTTTGGTGAGAGCGTCTTGAAGCAGAAAAATGAATCACAAGAGATATAGTTTCCGGTCGATTAGCCACAGTAAATAAGGTTCGTGCGGACGACTGTCCGTTCTTATTACGGACGGTCGTCCGCACTGCGAAACGTTTTTGTTATAGTAATCTAGCGAACAGAATAGAAATCGTAGAGCGATCGCTAATCCGGTGATTTGTTTTGATATTGAAAAATTTTTAATAGAAACGATCGCATTTTTTGAGAGAGCATCTGAGTTTTGTTTTTGTAGCGCTGTCGCGCGATCGCCTAGTAAAGGCTCGCATTCCTACAAAAAAATATTTTTACAAAGCCGCAGATGCTCCCCGGTTAATCTGTCGTTTCCGGGAGAATGTCCACGACATACTCCGGTACATACTCGGGAATATCCTGGGGCAAATTCTGGGGCAAATTCTCTGGCAAATTCTCCCGTGGCTGTTCGAGGCGGACTCGCCGGATCGGGAGATTTGCAATCAATGCTGTCGCCCGCTGATCGCTAGCAAGCGCAAACTCCGACTCAGTAGTATCGATTTCCACATAGCGAGACACCACCTCTAGAATTTCTCGGCGCATCGATTCAACCATTTCGGGGCTGAGCTCTGAGCGATCGTGGGCTAAAACCAGTTTCAGGCGACGTTTTACATCGTCGCGGCTGTTGTCAGGGGTGCGCGGGAAAAGTCGTTCGAGAAGTGTGTATAGCATGGGTATAGCGGATTTGTCAAGGGTTGGGCATAGAACAAGTCAGTCGATTTTAGATTTTAGATACTTCGGCTTCGCTCAATACAAGTTTGAGATTTTAAGATTGGGGAATGACTTATTCCCGTCTGGGTTGGAGTAGGGGGCAGCAGTTTGATGCTTTTGGGGAACCGGTATCACTTGGGAAAACTTTCAAGTAATTTTTGTGGTGCGGTGGTTGCTGTTTGAGGTCGATCGCCAATATGGCAGCACATCACATAATTTTAGTATTGAAGAACTTGCGGAGGCGAGTAAAAAAGTTTTCGGGACGGGAATTGAGATCGAGAAAGTCAACTTTTTCGCCTTCTAAGCGGCGGGCAATATTGTCGAAGGCCGTTCCAGCTAAAGAGGCCGTTTCCGACAATACTAATGGTTCGCCTCGGTTCGTAGAAACAATGACGCGCTCGTCGTCGGGAACAACGCCTAACAGCGGAATGGCGAGGATTTCCCGCACGTCTTGCACCGACATCATATCATTTGCCAGCACCATTGCAGGCCTGATCCGGTTAACGATCAGCCTAATTTTTTTGACATTGTTGGCTTCTAGCAGCCCGATGACTCGATCGGCATCCCGGACAGCAGCGATTTCTGGAGTGGTGACAATGATGCCTTCTTGCGCCGGGGCGATCGCATTTTGAAAACCCTGTTCAATTCCAGCCGGAGAGTCAATCAAAATATAGTCGTATTTTGCTCCCAACATCCCCACAAGCTGCTTCATTTGCTCAGCGCTGATGGCATCCTTCATCCGAGTTTGGGCAGCCGGCAACAGCACCAAACGCGGCTGCCGCTTATCTTTCACCAAAGCTTGCTCTAACCGGCACTCTCCGGCGAGAACTTCTAAGGCCGTGTAAACAATGCGGTTTTCTAAGCCCAGCAGCAAGTCTAAATTTCTGAGACCGAAATCGGCATCAATGACGGCAACATTGCGCCCCCGCTTAGCTAAAGCCATGCCGAGATTGGCTGTGGATGTGGTTTTTCCCACTCCGCCTTTCCCTGATGTAACAACAATAATGCGAGCCATAAGCGATTTTAGATTTATTAGTCAGTTGTCAGTTGTTAGTTGTCAGTTGTCAGTTGTTAGTTGTCAGTTGTCAGTTGTCAGTTGTTAGTTGTCAGTTGTTAGTCGTCAGTTGTCAGTTGTCAGTTGTTAGTTGTTAGTCGTCAGTTGTCAGTTGTCATTGGCAACGGTATTATTTGGGGTTGCTAATTAGCTGATTCTTTGGATATTTTTCCGTGATTTTGTTATTAATTGAATTAGGAAGTAGTTTAGTTTTGTGATGGTAGTGAACATCAAGAGTTTGCACTACCATCACAAAAAAATGCTTTTGTCAAGCCGGAAATGCTCCCTTGAATCAACTCAACGCTCAAAACTAATAACTCTCCTTGTTCCACCAATTCTCTCTGAATTTGCCTTGAAAATTTAAAACTTCCTTGACTGACTGATTTCGCCAAGACCAAAATTATAAAGCGCAGACTTAAAGAGAAGTAGTATTGCCAATAACCAATGACCAATGACTAATGAGCAATAACCAATAAAATAACCAATAACCAATAACTAATCACCCCCAATTAACTGCGATTTGTCAAAATCCGAGGCTCTACCGATCCGAATTCCTTGAGGTGTCACATAGGCGACTTCCGGGAAAAACTGAGCGGGTGAGGTTTCAGGGCCTCTGGCCACATACTTAGCAATCCTAATCACCATCGGTTCCATCTGCAAGGTCATAATCACGCTTTTGGTATTGCCACCGGCACCGGCGTGCACTACGCCCCGCAAACGCCCCCAAACTAGGATATCTCCTCCGGCGATGACTGAGCCACCGGGATTTACATCTCCCAAAAGTACGATCGTCCCTGGATGGCGAATTTCTACGCCCGATCGCACTGTCATCTGCAAATATAAAGGTTCCGCCAGCGATTGCGGTTTTTCGGCCACCGTTTGACTCAGGGAAGAAACCGGAGGCTGCTGTTCTACACAATAGCCTGCAGTAGCGGCAGCAACGGCGGTTTGGCGGCGGCTGGTGTAGACTCGTTTGAGTTGCAGTTCCACTTCCGATAGGGCATCGGCGATTTCTTGCAGTTGGCGGATATCTAAAAGTCGATCGCTCCCCATCAATTTTACTTCTGCATTTGGCTGCCAAAAGCGTTCTCCTGCATTCAGCCTAACTTTTAGCTGCTGGCAAAGTTCAGTCCAAGTCGAAGCTGCACCAGTTGCGGCCTCGGTGTTGGTTTCTGGGGGAAGCAGCAACAATAGTTGTCCGTCTTCAGTCTTGAGTCGGACTTGCAAATCTAAGCTGATTTCGGGTGTTGATTGAGCAGCAGCAGCGGCTCCGGCAGAGGCATCGGGTATCATGAAACAGTTCGATCTCGGGTAGGGACAGGTTAACATCAATATTAGCTTGAGTCGTCTTTTGCCTCAGCCTTTGGGGGGAAAAGTCTGGTTTTTTTATTTTTAACGGCAGCTATGGCAATTATATTTTGTTTGCGAACATTTTTTTTTGATCGATCGCAGAGAGTACAGGTATAGATAGGACTTACGCACCAGTGGTGAGAAACCGGGTTTTTTTGCAAAAATACTGCATCTAGACCTTTAATAGCAATTCCGGTTGCACTCCTCATGATTTTAACTGTCAACAGTCAACAGTGAATTTACTATTCCGATGAAGAGAGGATTTGATATAATTTAGATAAAAAATCGGTTAGGATTGTGTACTTCATAAACCTAGAATAGGTTGTAATATTACTTTTGCTCTCGCAACACATAGCCAACTCCCCGAACAGTATGCAGCAAGCGTTTTGAGTTACTTGCTTCTAACTTAATCCGTAACGCCCGAATATACACTTCAATAATATTTGACTCGCCCATAAAATCGTAACCCCAGACTTTTTCTAAAATCCGATCGCGCGTAATGACTTGACGGGGATTTCGCAGCAAAAATTCTAACAAATCAAACTCTTTAGCCGTGAGTTCAATTAGTTTATTTTCTCGATAAACTTCGCGGGTTAAACAATTTAAGATTAGGTCTTCAAATTCTAAGCTATCAGGGTCATTTGGTTGGAGGCGACGGAGACGTGCTTTTACCCTCGCTAGAAGTTCTTCGATACTGAAAGGTTTAGTCACATAATCATCAGCGCCAGCATTTAATCCCGTTACGCGATCGGGGACTTCATCTTTTGCTGTTAACATAATTATTGGTACTTGCACGCCAGTCGATCGCAACCTCAAACAAATATCCAATCCAGAGATACCCGGAAGCATCCAATCTAGAATCAATAAATCCGGTTCAGCCGTGCGGGCGATCGTCAATCCATCCAATCCATTGGGGGCGACGGTGACGTGATAGCCTTCTAGAGTAAGTTCCGATTCGATGAACTTCGCTAGTTTAGGGTCATCTTCAACCAGGAGAATGCGATCGCTCATAGTTGTGGATTCCAGACAGGTAAGGTGATAGTAAAAATACTACCTTCTCCCGGTTTCGATCGCAGCGCGATACGTCCTTCCATACCTTCGATCAGGCTTTTGGCGATCGCCAATCCCAACCCTGTACCGTCTCTAGAGCGAGTCATTGACTCATCCACCCGGTAAAACCGCTCAAAAATCCGGTTTTGATGGGGGAGAGAAATACCAATTCCGCGATCGCCCACATGAATCATCACCTGCTCTTCCCTCTTTTCTAAGACTAATTCCACAGGTTGTTCGGAATCAGAATACTTAATTGCATTATCAAGCAAATTAATTAAAACTTGTTGTAAACGAGCTTGATCCGCACAGGCTACAACATCTTCATCATTGGAAACCAAAATAATTTTTCGATTGCTAACTTTTTGACTCATTTCAACCACCTCAGCCACCAGAGTATTCAAGATCACCGGATGCAAGCGAAAGTGCAAATTGCCACTATCAGCCCGTGCCAAATCGAGTAAATCTTCTAACATCCGAATCGTGCGTTCAGTTTCACCAACCGCTGTTTCCAGTGCTTGCTGCTGATAGTCACTTAAATTAGTGCTGCGTCGGAGCAAACTTTGTAAATAACCGAGAACAACCGTCAGGGGAGTGCGTAATTCGTGAGAAACATTGCCGACAAATTGGCGTTGTTGCTCCCAGGAACCCGACAATCTAAACAACATCTCATTAAAAGTTTGTGCAAGTCCTAAAATCTCATCAGGAGCCTCATCCAGTTGGAGTTTTGCCGCCTGCAAATTATCAGCAGACAAAGTGCTAGCCACTTGACTCATGTGTTCCAAGGGGCCCAGAGCATGGCGGATCCGACTGGCGATCGCCAACATTAACACCAAAATTACCACAATACTGACAACAATTAAACTCCGAATCCCATCATTTAATTGACGTTGCTCGTCAGTGATATCTTGAGAAAAATATACCGTACCCAGCAACTGATTTTTGATTCTCAGAGTCGTGCTACAGATTACCATGTAGCGATCTTCCACCCGCACAAAAGTCGGCTCAGCAGGAACTTGCGTCAACGAAAGCATCTTCGTAATCTTAGAAGATTGCAGATCCATATCAGGTGAATTTACCAACAGCATCCCGTCATTTCGCTTCACCCACACCATAATTCCTCCTGTAGAAGCTTTATGAACGCTTCGAGTTAAACCAATTTCTAGTGAACCCATTTCACTATAAAGTTCAACCTGTTCGGGAAAACGCATTCCAATATATTCCAGCGTTTGTTTGTGGGCACCGACTAGATTTTGTGACCTTTGCCAGCCAGACCAAAATGCCACGCTGCCAAGTCCTAAAATCGAGAGTAACAGCAATTCCAGCGTCAGGCGAAACTGAAGCGAAGAAGTAGAAATTCGCTTACCAGTAAAATGATTAATAGCAGCTCTAAATTTGGTTATATGCTTCATTCAATTTACCAATTCCCAATTCCTAATTCCCAATTCCCAATTTCCCATCAGAATGCTCGCTTAAAAATTTTCTGCCGTGCCTTGAAGTTGGTTGAATTCAAAGCGTCGATCGTAATCTGTTTCACCATAAATATTAAAGCTAATTGTTGGTTCATCTCCGATCGCCTCCACATGATGAATTGCATCGGGCATAAAGCACAAAATGTCACCAGATGCAAGCAAAAGATCGCCCGCTGTTTTGATTTTATTGGAAAATTTAGCATTTGGCGATCGCTGCCAAAAAGTATTTTTTTCCTGTCCACCAAGTAGCGCCACCAGCCCCCAACTAGCATGATTGTGAATCGGAGAAACTGCCCCCGGAGCCCAAGCCACCAACTGCACCGTCAGAGGAAAAAATGGTTCATCATAAAGTGTTTGTACTGCCCATCCTGTCTCAGAGTCAGGCTCTAAAAGAGCAATTTGAAGCCAAGAAGAACCATCTAACAATTTGCGAACAAGAGGACAAATTGCCTGGAGTCGTAAATAATCATCACTAATTTGTTCTAATACATCTTCCAAGTCAGTTAAAAAGCGGTAAAGTCGGTAGGGATGAGTCAAATTTTGTGTTTGACTGATAGCCTCACCAACACGGTACTGTCCATCATCCGTTACTAACCAGTCTTTTCCTGTGATCATTTCTCAACTCGCGATTAAATTACTGAACTACTAAAAGATAGTCAGGGTTAATCTCCAGTCTATAAGATATTCCTGGTAACTAGATGATGGGTTCCTAATTCTTAGATGAATTTTTGCTGAAGAAACCGAGAGATAAAACTCTGAATGTTTTATCTCCCATCCATCTCTTCCTCATCTAGCACTCATTTTCTTGAGTGTTAATGTAAATAACCTCAAGTCTTGAGGACAACACCATTAGGACTGACGCACGGGTGGCCAGAAACCGGGTTTTTTACCAATAATCCTTCACTGTCACCCACAAATCAAGTAAAAACCCGGTTTCTTTTGTCAAAAGTGCGTCGAGGACAACAAAAAGCCAGCCGATTTGCCACAGAGTAAGAATTCTCAAGCTAATCTCTGGCATGGAACTGCTAACAATTTATCGGAAAATTAAACACATGAAAGTAAAATACTTTACCACGATCGCGATTGCCACTATTCTAGGCTTGGCAACAGCTAATGTTAGCTACGCCAACTTCAAGGGTGCCACAAACTCAAACTCTACAACCGTTTCATTCAAGATTGCAGAATCCAATCCTTGCGCTGGTAAAGCCAATCCTTGTGCGGGGAAAGCCAATCCTTGTGCGGGGAAAGCCAATCCTTGTGCGGGGAAAGCCAATCCTTGCGCGGGTAAAGCCAATCCTTGCGCTGGTAAAAACAGCACAACAACCGTTCATCCTAAGTATTACACCGAAAATGGTATGGCTCTTGACGGTCAGGATGTCGTAGCCTATTTTACCCAAAGCAAATTAGTGATGGGAGTTAGCCAATTCAAACATAATTGGGGTGGCACAACTTGGATGTTTGCTAGTGCAGCAAACCGCGATATGTTTGCTAAAAATCCTGAAAAATATGCTCCTGAATACGGTGGATATTGCGCTCAGGCTGCCAGTGAAGGAAATCTTGTTGCTACACAACCTGATGCCTGGAAAATTGTTAATGGGAAGCTTTATCTCAACTACGACAAGAAAGTACAAGCAGAGTGGATGGGTGATATCCCCGGTCATATTGCTTTAGCAAACAAAAATTGGCCTAGTATTCTGAATAACAAAGAATTGTTACGTTAAGCTTAATTAAAGCTGATGCCGGATACTCAGAAATCTTTTTGGAGCTATCATACTTGATTCAAACTCACATTTTGTACCATAATATTTCTGGTATTCGTTTGTAAATGGAAACGCCCTGGCGCTCCGGCGAGTTATTGTCTCTTTTGCTACTATCTGGGATTTTGTTGAAGCCTTGTGTGTTGTTCGATCGCGCGATCGATTGCGTGAAGGTATCAAAAGTTTAGTTAAACTGAGATATTGCAACACGAGTGTCCTGTAGGGGCTCACTTCGCCAACAGTCACAGAAAGTTACAGAGAGGTTGAATAAACCCGCTCTTCCCTATGAAAAAGCCTGATTTGAGATGGGCGCAAGATGTGAGGTTAAATCGAATTGAAAAACGAAAGGGTATTGTATGGAACTTAAAGATTTTCTGGCTTTGCTGCATCCGATTTTAGCTGTAGCGATCGTTTTTCCGATGCTTGGTGTGGTGCTGAATATGGCTTGGCAAACGATGCAGCGCCGCAAGCAAGTTGCATCCGGGGAAAAGAGCAAAATTCCTCCAGTAGTCGGTTCAGAACACCTGAAAGCAGGTAGAATTCTGTCTGGTTCGGTGGTAGGAGTGACGTTGTTGGGTTTAGGCTACGCGATTTTTGAGCATATTTTGACCGAACAAATTTGGAGCAAAAACTCGTTTCAAGTCGTTTTCATTGTGCTGATGTTTTTGGCGACTATTGCTTCTTTGGTGATGCTCTATCGATCGACACCGGCGTTATGGCGTGGCATATTTGCGACATTGACTGGTGCTGGCTTGGTGATTCTTGGCACTCAAGATGGCGTTTATCGGCTAACCAAGGAATGGTATTGGTCTCACTATTACATTGGCATCACCGCTGCGCTGCTGATGGTGTTTTCGCTGGCGATTGTTGAAGATATTTACAAAGATCGATCGAATCGGTGGCGCACTGTCCATGTCATCTTGAATTCGATAGCTGTGCTGCTCTTTCTGGGACAGGGAATGACGGGAACCAGGGATTTATTACAAATTCCTCTGAACTGGCAGAAACCCTATATTTATAGCTGTGATTTCCCCAATAAGACTTGCCCGAAACCGTAAGCAGGAATATCTGTGTTTTGTAAAAAGGATTTTTTGGGCTGGGCGATGCTAGAAATACACAACACAGATGCTCGCCGTCGCATTAGTGTTATTTTTGGCTTCCCGACTTCACAAGCCTTGTCCAGAGAGGTTTAGAGCCACTTTAGCTGCTAGAAAATGTTTGAGTCCGGTTAAAAACTGCTGAATAAAATAACTGCAAAAACTATTGACATTTGCCGCAATCTATGATTTTGCTAGCCACTGCGGTATTTGTCAAAAAAATATATTTACAAATGTTAAGTTTTACTTAAATTTAGTATTATAATTGTCGTAACTTCCAACTAAGTATTTATTCTCACTATCATGATAGCGGATCAATTTCCTTGGCTGACCGCAATTGTCATCCTACCCCTCATAGCTGCCGCCGCCATCCCTTTTTTGTCGGATACAGACGGCAAAACAGTCCGCTGGTATGCTCTGAGCGTTGGTATTGCAGACTTTGTATTGATGTGCTGGGTGTTCTGGACTCACTACGATCCGAGCATCTCTACTTTCCAAATCGTCGAGAAATATTCCTGGATACCTTCTTTAGGGCTCAACTGGTCTGTTTCGGTTGACGGGCTGTCGGTTCCGCTGGTGTTGTTGGCGGGATTGGTGACGACGCTATCTATTTTTGCTGCATGGGAGGTCGATCGCAAGCCTCGATTGTTCTACTTCCTAATGTTGGTGATGTATTCGGCACAAATCGGAGTATTTGTCGCCCAAGACATCATGCTGCTGTTCATTGTCTGGGAATTAGAACTAATTCCGGTGTACCTGCTAATCTCGATTTGGGGCGGACAAAACCGCCGCTACGCAGCTACCAAATTCTTGATTTACACCGCAGGCGCTTCCATTTTTATTTTGATAGCTGCCTTAGCAATGGGATTTTACGGCGGAGGAAACGTTACCTTCGACATGGTAGAACTCGGCTTGAAGGACTACCCGCTGGGTTTAGAAATCCTGCTTTATGGCGGATTGTTCATTGCCTTCGGCGTAAAACTGGCGATTTTCCCCTTTCACACATGGCTACCTGATGCCCACGGCGAAGCATCTTCTCCGGTGTCGATGATTCTGGCCGGCGTGTTGCTGAAAATGGGCGGCTACGGACTGATCCGCCTGAATTTGGAACTTCTTCCGAAAGCACACATTTACTTTGCACCGATTATGGCGGTGCTGGGTGTTGTTAACATTATCTACGGCGCGCTGAATTCCTTCGGCCAAACGAACATGAAGCGCCGCCTTGCGAATTCGTCGATTTCTCACATGGGATTCGTGTTGTTGGGTATTGCTTCCTTCACGGATTTGGGAATCAACGGGGCGCTGCTGCAAATGATTTCCCACGGTTTGATCGCCTCAGTATTGTTTTTCCTGGCGGGCGTTACCTACGATCGCACCCATACAATGGTGATGGACGAGATGGGCGAGATTGGGAAAGTGATGCCGAAAGTTTTTGCCTTGTTTACCGCAGGCGCAATGGCATCTTTGGCACTCCCCGGTATGAGCGGTTTTGCTAGCGAATTGTCAGTCTTTGTAGGCGTTGCAACGAGCGATGTTTACGGCTCTTCTTTCCGCGCGGCGATCGTGTTTTTGGCGGCGGTGGGAGTGATTTTGACACCGATTTATTTGCTCTCGATGCTGCGACAGTTATTTTACAACTGTGGAACATTGGCGGCTTGTGACCTTGAGGATCTAGATTTGCGGAATCAGCGAGAGAATCTGGATGAAGCGGTTTGTTTCGGTAATAGTTGTATTTTGCCTGGTGATGCACAGTTTATTGATGCTAAACCTCGGGAAGTGGCGATCGCATTTTGCTTTTTGATACCGATTGTGGGAATTGGTTTTTATCCCAACATGGCGATGCAAGTTTACGATGCGACGACTGTGGCGGTAAACGCCGAAGTCCGCCAATCTTACAGCCTAATTGTTCAAGAAAATCCTCAGATTTATGCGAAGGGATTTTTGACACCCAAAATTGCACAGACTCCAACAGCCCCTGCTTTGGGCCAAATTACTGGATCTGAATCTGCATCGGCTTTCGGTATTGTCAAATAATTTTATCGAATTCTGTTTTTGTTGAAAATTGGGCGATCGCTTTTTTTGAAAGGGCGATCGTTTTTTTTGGCAAAGAAGTTATTGGTTATTGGTTATTGGTTATTGGTTATTGGTTATTGGTTATTTGTTGTTAGTTATTAGTTATTTTAGCTTGAGCGAAGTCGAAGGCTAGTTATTAGTTATTTTAGCCGCTCGCGAACGTCCAACGTCATCACGAAGAAGGCTATAACGGCTTCGCTCAGGGTGAAAAGAAGAAAGAAGGAAGCGTAGGGTGCGTATTCCTCGAAAATTTATAACAAAAAATCGACAATTTCATAGATCCGCTACGTCAGATTGTCGATCGAGTGCAAGGAATTTTTGATGTATCCGCACCCCACAAATACTCGATTAAACGCACAGTTCGGATCGCGCGTGCGGACACTGACTGACGCACGCGCGAACCATTTTTGTGATGGTAATCTACTGAACATCATACGATCGCTCGGAAAATAGCAGATTGACGGCGCTCAACGCAGATTTCAAGTCTTGAGAGGACATGGATGCAATTCAAGTCTACTGAAATTCCCAAATAATCTGCGCTAGATTCTCCTTCGCATATCCCACCTCAAGCGTCGATTTATCCTCCAAACCGGAGACAACTTTCGTCAGGATATTTAGCGGTTCTTCAAAGCCTGTAGTTTTCAGAAACAACACTTGCAGCCGATTTTTAACTAATGCTAAAATTGAACGACTGCGAGATTCTTCACCGGCTTTTTCTTGAGCAATACTCTGGCTAAAATTGTGAGTTTTCAACAGCAGCATTCTTTCTGTTCCTTGCGTTTTAACTGTTTCCAAAACCTCCACCCGAATCTGCTCAACTAATCTTTCGCTGACGTATTTCACAATTAAAGGCTGAAGCCTAAACACAGTTTCTCCGGCCTCACTGATTTTTTCAATTAGCAAGCGACGGCTGAGAGAATCGAGATTTGTTAGCAAATCGGAAAGCGAGGAATTGACTAACATTTTTTCTCGCAAAGTCGTCAGGGAAATTGGACTTTGTGCAATAGCCAGCCAGCAGACAATCTCTTGTTCTGAATTCGACATTCGATCGAACTGCTGCGCGAGCAAATTGCTGATGTGTTCTTCAATAAATAACGCCGTCCCTTCTAAAAATTTGACAACATTACCATCAAAAAAATCTTTAATTGTGGTTGCCACAATCTTTAATGCTAACAAATTTTCTCCGTAGCGAGCTAACAAAATTTCCCACTCTCGATCGCGAGCTGACAAGCCTTTTTCTTGAAAAATTTCTCGCGCTATTTCTGAAGAAATAGCGGGCTTGAAAGACCGCACTTTTTCTCCCGCCAGCAAAGCTAGTTCTGTAGGTTCTTCGGCACTAACTAACACTAAACAGCTATGATGATTGACTTGACCGAGGCGTATAATTAAATCTCGATAGCCTTCGCAGCCTTCGCGGTAGTGTCCTGCTAGTTCTTCGGGTCGGAGGACTGCTTCAAAATCGTCTACAATTAGCAGACAGCGCTGTTTTCGCAAATGCTCGATTAAACGCGAAATTTTGTCGTTGAGATCGCTCTTTTTCGATGGAGCCACTAACGGCACATCGGGCTTTTTTGGGTTATAAAAAAGTTGAATTAAGCTGTCTAGAAATTCGGATGGTGTTGGTGTCGATCGCAGCGATCGCCAAATCACAAAATCAAACTCATGCTGTATCTGTTTCGCCAACTGTACCGACAGAGTTGTTTTCCCGCTACCGGCCAAACCCAGCAGCGCTACCAAGCGACAATTATCCGATACGATCGACTGTTTTAGCGCAGTTAATTCTTCACTGCGTCCGTAAAAAACCGTAACATCCGGTGCTTGGCCCCAATCTTCTTGTCTGCGCCCGTTAGCGGAGCGCTCGGAGAGGATCGGCATTTTGAAAAAAGATCCTTTACCTCCGGGACTAAAATCGCTTGCTCCCTGCTCTGCGTGGTATGAAAACAGCAACTGATGTCTCAATTCTGACAATTTTCCTGGGCCGTTCCCCCCAATCTGAAACTTTTTGTAAACTTCGCCTAGTCTTTTGCGAACGGCGATGTCGCTAATGCCGAGCTTTTTGGCGATCGTAGCGGTAGATTGACCGTCAAGAGCCATAAACACGGTTTTTAACTCGGCATCTGTCACACCGAGCTGTTTGGCGATATTTTGCACAAAGTTTTGAGGAATCGGAGTAGTCAAGGTAGGAATCTCGCCTCTACTAAAAATCTATCTTCTATTATATTCTGTGAGTTCTCGCGGGCGAACAATTGCATCGGTTAAAGTTCAGTTTGCTTGTTTTTTTTTCGGAAAATTTGAGATATTTTTTCCCAAATTCTAGGTTTTGGTACCAGTTTAAAAAACCATGCAACTGCGGAAAACCTCCCAACCCTGATGCAATCAGTAATATTATGTCCGAGCTAACAACAGCTATAAAATACGTTTGTAGTGAGGACTTCAGCTTTTAAATTGGATGGGAACTTCAGTCCTTACTACCAACCTGAACGTTATTTTTTTGCCGGACATAATATCATCTTTAGCAGCCCTCTATCAATCAAACACGCTCGCACTATCCCGGTATTCCTCAGCAGAAACCACCCGCCAACTTCCATCGCCCAAAAGTTCCAAAACCTGCTGGTGATATTTCAACAAACTCAAGCGGTGGCCGACACTCACAAAGGTAGTTTTAGTTGCTTGCAACTGCTCGTATAAATGTTGCTCGTTCTTCAAATCCAAAGCACTTGTCGCCTCATCCAAAATAGCGTAGCGCGGTTCTGTCAGCAACAATCGGGCAAAAGCTAAACGCTGCTGTTCTCCCAGCGACAAAATCTCCGTCCAATCTAAATCCGCCTCAAAACCGCCCAATCTGTCGGGTAAATCTGCTAAGTTTACTGATGCCAAAACGCGGCGAAATTTTTCCTCATCAACCTCGCTGCTGGTGTTGGGATACAGAAGTTGCGATCGCAAACTCCCCAAAATCATATAAGGACGCTGCGGCAAAAACAACATTTCCCCAAGTTCCGGCCGCACCAAACGGCCCGTTCCCGAATCCCACAAACCCGCAATAGCCCGCACCAAAGAACTCTTTCCTGCGCCGCTTTGACCGACAATTAACAGTCCTTCTCCCGGCGACACCGCTACCGACAAATCCCTAATCAAAGTCTTTTGATGTTTGGGAGTATCTAAAGTAACGTGTTCCAGCGTCAACTGAGAATCAACTACTACATCTATAACTGTTTCTCCGGCACGAGATACCGCTTTTTCTGCTTCCAAAGTATCTGTAAATACAGTCAAACGATTGATACTAGCTGCAAAAGAACTCAGCGGTTCAATCTGAGTTACAACCACAGAAAAAGCACTTAAAACCTGACTGAAAGCAAAACCTGCTTGCGTGATATCTCCAAACTGGATTGTATCGGTTTTGTCGGCAAAGTAAGCAGGAGCTAGAAACAAAGCCGGAATAATCACAACAGCATATCCGTATCCTGTTGTGAAATAATCCAGATTTCGCTGCCAGCCAATTAGTAAATTAAAATTGCGGAATACTTCCACGAACCGCTGCTTTATTTGTGTCGATTCCTGTTCTTCTCCCCGGTAAAAAGCAATAGATTCAGCATTGTCGCGAATGTGAACCAGTCCGTAGCGGAAGTTAGCTTCTTTTTTAAGTTGGTTAAAATTAAGAGGTACTAATTTTTGCCCAAAAATTAGAGTGGCGACCGTCCCCAAGATAGCATAAACTATCAGGAATATCGAAAGTTGTTTGGAGATAGACCACAGGATACCTGTGAAAGATATAATGTCAACTATTGAACCCAAGATTATCAGCAAAAATGACAAACTTGTCCTGGTAAATGATTTGACATCTTCGGAAATTCGCTGGTCGGGATTGTCGATTTCTTTGTGAGAATTTATTTCGTAATAAGCCCGATTGTGAAAATATTTATCGAGGAACTTATTTGTCATCCACTCTCGCCAGTAGAGACTTAATTTATCTTGGATGTAGCGGTAAATTACGACAATAGGAGTGCCGAGTGCAAAAACGCCTGCATAGACAAACAGATACTTCCAGTAATTGAGTTCGTCTTTTTTAGCTAGTGCTGTGTTAAAAAAGTTACCGACATAACTAATAATTACATTAAGCCCGCTAACTGACAGGGACAAAAATAGCAGCAAAGTCAATAAAGCCCAGGGCTGCCAGTGCGCTGTCAATCTGTTTTTGAAGCAGATAAAAGCAATGAAAGGAATAATTAGCATGAAAGCTACGATCGCAATTGCGGGCGAATTAATAATTCCTTTCAACAAAGTAACTAAGCCGGCTGCAATACTATTGACAAAATCTGGAAAAAGAGCAGCACCTCCGAGACATAAAGCGCTCACAGCCATAAACATCGCAGCAAAGAGAAATATCAACAGCAGTGCGACTAATCCTAAAAATCTTCTGCCGCCCCCAGGCTCTAAAGGATAAAAGTAAGGCTGAGCGATCGCCATAAATCGCTCCCACAACTGACGGTCAAATCGATTCATCTTTGCTTGTTACAAAACTACTTCGGCTGTTATAACATATCAAGTTTTATTACCGATGGCTGCAGTAATTTATTTGGGAGCCGATCGCAGAAATTAATCTCACCTACAGACGGATACTTGCTTGCCGGCTTAAATACGCGATCTAAAAAAAATGGGTCTTATAGCATTTTCATTTTTTGTTTTGCGTTTTTTGATTGAGAATGACTTATAAAATAGCGGTTTAGCAGCTATCCTAGAGTTGCATTGTTTTTTTGAACTGCTATTAGTTCAAGCTGGCAGATTCACGGAGCTACAAGTCAATTCTCAATGGGCATCTCTAGAATCTCAAATCGATGGAATCAGAAGAAGTCGCGGTTTGGTCGATCGACCCCGACTCGGATTGAGTGCTGTAAAATCGCTCGCTAATCCCCAAAATAACTTGCTTCATCAGCCAATACAAAACCGCAATTACTACAAATGTTGCAACCATTACTACAACCGGACGCTTGCCAATCAAATCGTTCATTACGGTGTTAACCAGCGCATCGGGGTTAGTCAGAATGTCCCAAGTGTTGAAGCGGATAAATCGCCCTAAATAAATGCCGATCGCCGAAAGTGCGTGAATAATCATCTCGGTGGCGAGAATAAATCTACCCCAACCCTGTTGCTTGAGATAGTAACCCAAATTCATCACCGACAGCACGTAAGCTCCAAACCCGGCCAGCATAAACGCCAGATACTGCGGAATTAAAGCCAGAGTCACAGTCCACACCGATCGATCCTCTTTAATCTGCTCAATCAGGTGAATGATATCAGTTAAAACGTAGGGTGCGTTGGGCAAAAATGCGATAAACCAGAAAAAACCGCCCCACCAGCGGAGAGAGCGAACTCCGCGCTGTCGCAGTACCCAGATATCTAAAGCCATCAGCGCGAGTGTAATGGCGATCGCCCCCAAAACGTAAGTTTTACCCACATCTTGCACAATGTGCCTCAGATAGGCTAAAACATGGCGCGTGCTCGGCACAAATGTAGCGCCCAGAAGAACCCACGTACCCCAAAGCAGCCAGCGCGATCGGGGTTTGCGGAACAGCCAAAAACTCAGCGCCAGCGGTAGTAAACCTAAAAACAAATTCCAAGACATCCAGCGGACATTGTGTCCCATTGCTTCGAGCGCTTCCAGGATTAATCCCATCATGTCAGTTTTTATCCATTTAAAGGTTGATGCAGCACCGCTTCTCTAGCAGCTTGGATCTATCTTAGTCGCTGTAGCAGAGGGAAGAGGGAAGAAGTCATTAGTCCAACGTCATGTTTTGCTGTCCCCCCGAGCTTTCCGTCCAACGTCATCAGGAAGAAGGAAGAGGGAAGAAGGAAGAAGGGGAGCATTCGTGCACGAGTCGCTAATTTTTAGGGTGCGTCAGCTCGCGGCTCATCGCTCACAGCCTGAAAATTCAGCTATGAGCTGACGCACCCTACCAATCTAAAATCTATAATCTAAAATCTAAAATCGACTAGGTTTTGCCGATCGGAATTTCAATCTTAAAAGTCGTTCCCTGTCCCATTTTGGAAATACACTCAATCTTACCCTTGTGCTTTTCTACCACAATCGAGTGCGCGATCGACATTCCCAGCCCCGTACCTTTCCCCACAGCTTTTGTCGTAAAAAACGGGTTACAAATGCGATCGACTATCTCCTCGGGAATGCCCGTACCGTTATCCGAAATTTCCACCATCACAGTGTTTTGAGGCGTTACACCAGTCCAAATAGCAATCCGGCCGGGATTTTTCTCTGCTTCAGAAACCGACAACTTGTGACAGCGTTCCTCAATCGCATCAATCCCATTAACAATAATATTCATAAACACCTGATTCAGTTGGCTAGCATAGCACTCCACCAGTGGCAGTTTGTCGAACTCCTTAATTACTTCAATGGCCGGACGGCTGTCGTGACTTTTCAAGCGGTGCTGCAAAATTAACAAAGTGCTATCAATTCCTGCATGAATATCCACAGGCTTCATTGCCGATTCGTCCAGCCGCGAGAAATTTCTGAGGGACAAAACAATTTGCCGGATGCGCTCGGTTCCTACCTGCATCGAACCCACAAGTTTTCTTAAATCCTCGGCCATGAAGTCCAAATCAATCTCTTCAATGCGATCGACAATTTTTGCATTAGGTTCTGGATACTCCTGTTCGTAAAGACTCACCAGACCGAGCAACTGTTGCGTATACTCTTTGAGATAATTAATATTAGCGTGAATGAAATTAACCGGATTATTAATTTCGTGAGCGATGCCGGCAACTAACTGCCCCAAAGAAGACATTTTTTCAGTTTGAACGAGTTGAGCTTGAGTAGAGCGCAATGACTGCAGCGCTGACTCCAACTCTCCGGCTCTTTGTCTTTCTCGCGCCTCGCTTTGTCGCAGTGCTTCCTCTGCTTGTTTGCGAGTCGTAATATCCAGGGAAAATCCAATTATTACCTTACCCTGACCGTCAGCATTCCTGCTAAAAATAGTATCCCGACTTTGCAGCCACAAAAATTGACCGTCTGCTGCCCGCATCCGGTACTCAATTTCCCTAATTTCGCCATCTTCAACTTCTACAAGGCTCGCGTGATGTTTCACGATTAGCAATAAATCTTCGGGGTGTATTAACTGAGGGATCATTGACGACTCCATCGCTATAATGTCGTCAAAGGTATAGCCCAAAAGCGCGAGTAGTGAATTATTAGAGTAGATATTTCGCTGTTCTTCCAAGTCGTAGAGATACAAAATACCGGGAGTAGCATCGGCTACTTTTTGAATGAACTGCTGGCTTTCTTGCAAAGCTAACTCAGCTTGCTTGCGATCCGTCACATCAATGGTGATGCCGTCCCAAAGAATATCGCCGTTTTCTTTAGCTTCAGGACGCGAATTTGTCTGAAACCAGCGAATTTTGCCTGAAGGCAGGACTAGCCGTCCTTCCCACTGCCAAGGTTGCAAACTTTGCGCTGAAACACCAATAGATTCGTAATAATTTTGGCGGTCATCGGGATGAACCAAATCTACTAGCAAAGCCGAATTTTGCACAACAGCTTCGGCTTCTAACTCAAACATTTCTCGGGAAGCAAGACTCATGTAAGGGAAACTGACAGAGCCATCTGGACGCAGCAAACATTGATAAATCATTCCCGGCAAATTAGCTGACAGCTTTTGGAATTTTGCTTCGCTCAAACGCAGTGCTTCCTCTGCTTGTTTGCGCTCGGTAATGTCAGTAATTGAACCAACGATGCGGATGGCTTTTTCATTTTCGTCCCACAAAGCTTGTCCGCGACTGAGTATCCATTTGTAGGAGCTGTTGTAGCACCACAATCGGTATTCGACGATATAATGTGGCGTTTTCCTATCTAAATGGTCTTGGAAAGCTTGCATTACTAAGGCTAAATCGTCGGGATGCGTGTCCCTGTTCCATTCGTCAAAGTAATCGAGATTTGGTCTGTGTTGGTATCCGGTGATTTCTTTAAATCTATTGGACAGGAATATTTCTCCTGTTTGCAAGTTCCAATCCCAAATGCCGTCATTGTTGCCTTTGAGCGCTAACTGCCAGCGTTCTTCACTTTGCATCAATTGAGCTGTTCTTTGTTTGACTATATTTTCTAGTTCTTGATTGAGCTTTTTGAGACTTTCTTCTGCTTGTTTGCGCTCGATCGCAATTCCTGCTAAATGCCTGACAGTTTCGATCGATTGCAGATCAAAATTTTGGGGAACGCGCGGTTGGGCGCAATACATGGCGAAAGTGCCTAAAACTTGACCTGTAGACGAAAAAATCGGACTAGACCAACAAGCTTTCAGTCCAAAAGTCAAGGCTAAATCTCGATAATTTTCCCACAAAGGATCGGTAGCAATATCTGTAACAATCACTTGTTCGCGGCGGTAGACAGCAGTGCCGCAGGAACCGACATTCGGGCCGATGGCTGCACCATGAACAGCAGCGTTGTAACTTTCCGGCAAACTCGGCGCGGCTCCGTGCAGAAAATGTTGACCGTCTTCATCTAACAGCAAAACCGAACCCATGACATCTCTCGATTGCTGTTCGAGAATTTCAATTAAAGTATTTAAAGTATCGCTCAAAGAAGCGCCCTGAGTAATCATTTCTAAAATTTGTTTTTGACCGTTCAACCAATTTTCAGACTGCTTGCGCTGCGTAATGTCACGGGCTACTAAGAGCACCGTATTTTCTGTCATGGGCGAAATGTTAGCGAAAAACCACCTTTGTTCGCTACCAATTTGCAGATTATATTCTAAACTACTGACTTGATTAGTAGCGAGGGCGAGGCGAATTGACTCCAGAAACATTTCTGCTATTTCTGGCTCAAATATATCGCGGGTTTTTTGTCCGACAAGTTCGGCCCGTGGCTTGTACAAAAGTTCAGGACTGGTGGGGGCAATTTTCAGGAAGCGTCCTTCAACATCGAGCACAAAAATTACGTCGTTCATGGCAGCAAACAAAGCTAGCAATTCTGATTCAGAAGCTTGCAGGGCGATTTCAGCTTTTTTGCGCTCGCTAATATCTGTACCCACCGACAGAATCCCGATCGCTCGTCCTCGGTCATCGAGCAAAGGTTGGTTTCTCCAGGCTACCCAGACTTTTTCGCCATTGCGGCGGATGTTTTGATTTTCGTGTTTGAAGTATTTGTCCGGTTCTGTCGCACAGTCTCGAATTATTACGGCTAAATGATTTTCCGACAAATCGACCGAATCTACAATTGTGCCGATCACACTTTTGCCAATTATTTCTGCTTCTAAATACCCGAAAAAAGTTTCCGCAAACTCATTAAAAAAAGTAATCTTACCTTCGCTATCTAACTGCACAATAATGCTGTTAGCATTCTCCACCAATTGCCGATACTTAGCTTCGTTCGCGCGCAATTTCGCAGGCCCGTACACCCAACTAAAGGCCACCGCCCCGCTGAAAACAGCCAGCCAGCAGCCACCAAACAGCAACCACCCCCGCAGCGGCGAATTCTGTTGCCATCCTTCCGCCGGAATTGCTGCCAACTGCCAGGAACCGTTGGGCAAGGTCACTTGCAGAACCACGGGACTTTTCTGAAAAATCGACTTGTCGCCGAAAAACACGTCCCCGATCGCTCCTTTGCCGTCTTTGCCGCGCACAGCATATTGCATGTTGGCTGAGGTGTCATTGAGTCCTGCTTCCTCGATCAGGGAGTTTTTATCGAGGATCACGCCGATCAACCCCCAGTAAACTCCTGTTTCAGGCTCTGCGTTCGGGGGTGTGAGAAAAATGGGTGTTCTGCTGACGAAGGCCAGGCCTCCCTCCCATAATTTCACGGGCCCGGCAACCAAAGTTTTTCTGGTGTTGATGACTTCTTCGACCATTTGTCGCTGTTCGGATACCGCCATCAAGTCAAGCCCGATCGCCTTTTTATTTCCCTCCGGCGGATAAATGTAAGCAATCGTCGTGCCTTTAACTAAAGTTATGTTGCGAATACCGGTTTGCTGTGCCAGCAGAATTCTCGTCGTCGCTGCAAATTCGGCTTCGGTGATGTTTGGGTTGTTGGAAATGTCAGCCACCAAACCCCGGATCAAAAACAGCCGGGAATTCAAAGAACTTTCCAGCTTAGAACGGACTGTACTGAGGCGATCGATCGTGCTAGCGCGCTTGTACTGCAAAAATCGCTGTTGTTCCGATCTATCTAAAATGCCAACTCCGACCAAAATTGCTACTGATGTGGCAATTGCTGCTAAATAAGGTGAAATTTGAAATTTTTTAATCTTAAAGTATTGCATTTGCCGGCACTTAAGCTATATTTCTAAGTCTTTAGATAGATTTATTTTAATTCTATTTTTCTAAGCAAATGCAATATTTCCGGGATACCGGGCTTGGGGCAAGAGTGGAGGGGTAGGCACGGGGGCACTACCCCTACAAGACAAAACCCTGATTTTTTCTAGAATGAAACAGCCCAGACTCTCCCTCTCCCCGTTCGGACTCGCGCACCCGAAAGACGGGATTTATTGGTTAAAATGGAGTTAGCAATAATTTTTGTCAGCGCTGGGCGTAAATCTTCATAGGGGCAATTTGATGCAGGAACAGTTGATGGAAGCGATCGCACCTTATCGCGATCGAGTAGATTATCTAGAAGTTCGCCTCGAACAAAGCGAGTCAACAGCGATTAGTTTTCGCGGCCCTGGGTTAGATGCAGTCAACCGCAGTTTCAGTCTCGCCGGCGGCATCCGCGCCTGTCACAAAGGCGGCTGGAGTTTTGTAACTTTTAACGGTTTAGCTGAGTTAAAAGCTCGGATTGAAGAAGCTGTCGTTCAGTCTCGTTTGGTTGGGAGCGAAAAAACTCTACTAGCAGATGTCGCTCCGATTCAAGATTATGTAGCGGTGGAATTTGGCCGCGATCCGCGCTCTATTACTTTAGCAGAAAAGCGGAAATTGCTCGAATCTTACAATCAGTTGCTGTTAGATTATGACCCGCGAATTCAGACGACAATGGCCGGTTATAGCGACAGATTTGGGATTACTTATTTTGTGAATTCTCAAGGTACTTGCATTGCTCAGGAGCGCTTGGACGTGACGGGGCGTTTCGGGGCGATCGCCCGGGGCGAGGGCGGTGTCGTCCGCCAAGGGTTTGAGTCGATTCACTCGCGATCGGACTACGGTGTCTTGACAAATATTGAAGATCGTGTTAAAAGTGCGGCTGTTCGAGCTGTTGGCCAACTAGACGCAAAACCGGTCAAAGGCGGTCAGTATCCGGTGATTTTAGACCCTTATTTGTCGGGGGTGTTTATTCACGAAGCTTTCGGTCATTTGTCGGAAGCTGACGGCATTTACGAAAACCCCAAAATGCAGGAATTGTTGACTTTGGGCAAGCCTGTGGCGATCGAACAATTGAATGTAATTGACGACGCAACTTTGCCGGGACTGCCGGGAACTCTGAAATACGACGACGAAGGCGTGCCCGCTCAGTGCAAGCATTTAATCAAAAATGGAGTTTTAGCAGCTCGGATGCACAATCGCGAGACTGCGGGCAAAATGGGCGAAGCTCCGACGGGAAATGCCAGGGCTCTGAGCGCTACTTTTATGCCGTTGGTGCGGATGACTAATACGGCGATCGAATCTGGCGCACATTCTTTTGACGAAATGGTGGGCGACATTGAGGAAGGAGTGTATGCAGTGCGGATGTTGGGAGGACAAACAAACGGCGAAATGTTTACCTTTGCGGCGGCTGAAGGCTTCATGATTCGCGACGGCAAATTGGCCGAACCGGTGAGCGATGTTACTTTAAGTGGCAATGTATTTCAGACTTTAAAGGATATTGAGTCGATCGGCAACGACTCAGTTTATGCCTACGGCGGCTGCGGCAAAGGCGGCCAAGGCGGTTTACCCGTCAGCGTCGGCGGCCCCCACCTGCGAATTAAAAATGTTGTAGTCGGAGGAAGATAGGCAGTTGGCAGTTGGCAGTTGGCAGTAGTCATTAGTCATTAGTCATTAGTCATTAGTCATTAGTCATTAGTTCAAAACTTATGCAACTGGCACATGGTGAAGGCGCGATCGCCCCCTCACGCCTCACCTTAACCAGTCCGGGACACTGACACGTTGACCAACGACTCAAAATCTACTATCGAGGGCTTCAGCTAGGTAGTTCAGTGTTTGGGAGACTTCAGAAATTACAGAGAAATTGGGGAAGTGCGATCGCGATTATAGACTTTACCAGACTTGACCCTGATTTTGTGTTTAATTCCCCTTAAGTTTCCTTCATCTCTACCCGATTATTCTGCCTAATAGGAATCTCAATCACAAATTCTGCACCCCGCTCTGTTGGCTGTGATAAACACTTCAAATCTCCGCCGTGCTTATCCACCACAATCTGATAGCTAATAGATAATCCCAAACCAGTACCTTGACCCACAGGTTTAGTTGTAAAGAAAGGACTAAATAGATGGGTTATTACCTCACTTGTTATCCCCAGCCCATTGTCTTTCACACTGATTATTACCCAATCCTGATTCAGCATAGCAGTACGAATCGTAATCGTACTAGGCTCGTTTTTAATTTGCTCCGGGCTGCGTTTTTTGTCATAGGAATTCAAGGCATCAATCGCATTGCTCAGCAAATTCATAAATACCTGATTCAACTGACCCACATAACATTCTATTTTCGGCAAATCTCCATATTCTTGAATAATTTGAATAGGTGGACAATCCGGCTTAGGCTTGAGCCGACTCTGCAAAATGACTATACTGCTGTCGATGCCCTCGTGAATATTAACGAATTTCATCTCAGCTTCGTCAAGGCGGGAGAAGTTCCGCAACGTCAGCACAATCTGACGGATACGTTCAGCCCCTACTTTCATCGAAGATAGCATTTTAGGTAAATCTTCTCTGATAAATTCTAGCTCTATGTTGTCAATTAAAGCTGCGATTTCAGGGTGATTATGGGCATCATGCTGTTCGTAAAGGTTGATTAAATCCAATAGCTTCTGACTATACTCATTGACATAAGTTAAATTGCCATAAATAAAATTAACCGGATTATTAATTTCGTGGGCAACACCAGCAACTAACTGTCCTAAGCTAGACATTTTCTCAGTCTGAATAAGCTGAGATTGGGTGCGCTGTAACTTTTGCATTGCGACTTCTAGTTGGATAGCTTTTTCTCGCTCTCGCACTTCCGATTGCCGCAACTTCTCCTCTCTTTCTTGGCGGGAGCGCTCGTTTTCCTTTAGCTGTTGTACGTGGGACAATGTTTTGTTAATTGTAATTTCTAAATCATTAAAATCTATAGGCTTAGTCAAAAAATCAAAGGCTCCGGCGTTCATCGCCTTTCTAATATTTCCCAAGTCGCCATAAGCCGATATAACTATTGTTTTGACTAGGGAAGCTATCTGATTAAGTTTCCCTAACAAAACGATGCCATCCATAACTGGCATATTAATGTCAGTCAGCACAATGTCTATATCCGGTTGTTCTTGTAACTTTGCCAGCGCTTCTACGCCATTATACGCAAAAAAAACTTGGTATTCTTCCGCACGGATCTTTTTTCTAAATTTCTGGGAAATTAGAGATTCTAAATCTGGCTCGTCATCCACAAATAATATTTTAGCTGGCATATTAGCCTCTTAGTTGCTAGTAGAAGGAAGAAGGAAGATGGGGAGAGGGAGACTGGGAGACTGGGAGACTAGGAGACTGGGAGACTGGGTGCAACTAGCAATTAGCAATTAGCAATTAGCAATTAGCAATTAGCAATTAGCAATTAGCAATTATATTTCATTGTGACTCCAAATTCATTATTTTATTTTTGAGAACTTCAAAATTCACAGGCTTAGTAATATAGTCATCAGCCCCATAAGCCATTGCAGTTTGGTGATTGTTCTCATCTTCATAAGCGGTAATCATAAAAACTTTTAGATCGGGAAACTTTTCTTTGATAATTCTGAGCAGTTCTATCCCATTCATCCCGGGCATATTAATATCCGACAAAATCAAGACAATCGACGCTTCTTTATGATTTTCTAAGTATTCCAAGGCGGCCTCTGCTGACAGGGCAAAATAAAAGTAAATTTGCCCTGCTTTGATTTCTTTTCTAAACTTTTGAGTAAACAAAGATTGAATATCTTCCTCGTCGTCTACAACCATTACTTTCATTTTTTTACTCCTTGATTTCTGCTGTTTTTTTCGGCAATGTGATGATAAACTCTGTGTAATTTCCTACTTCTGTTTCGACTTTTAGTTCTCCGCGATGTTGCTGGACGACAACATCGTGACTGATAGAAAGACCTAAACCAGTACCTTCTGCTGGTGGCTTTGTAGTAAAAAAGGGATTGAAAATTTTATCAAGTACCTCTGGCGTTATCCCTTGGCCATTATCGCGAATGCGGATTTCAATCCGACCGTCCAGATTTCGAGTTTTCACGTCAAGTACAGGTGAAAATCCTGACCCGATTTCTTGTTGCTTTTTATGGGCTGCATAGCAAGCATTGCTAATAATGTTAAGAAAAACCCTACCTATGTCTTGTGGCACGACCTTTACTTGGCCAATGTCATTGTCATAGTCGGTTTCTATGGTAATGTTAAAAGCAGTTTCCTTAGCTCGCATCCCGTGATAGGCTAGATTGATATATTCTGCCAATAAACTATTGATATCTGTGGCTTCCCAATGGGCGCTTTGTCCCCTCGAATGCAACAGCATATTGCCAACTATTTTGTCGGCTCTTTGACCGTGTTGATTGATTTTTTTAAGATTTCCTTTGAGATCGGTTAATAGCTCGGCAATATATTCATTGGTTTCTGGCTCTAACCGTTCTCCTTGATTTTCTAATTCTTCAAACAGTTCTTCGGTTAATTCAGCAGAAAGTTCTGAAAAATTGTTGACAAAATTTAAGGGATTTCTAATTTCGTGGGCAATTCCGGCTGTTAAACTGCCTAGAGAAGCTAGTTTTTCTTGGACAACTATCTGATTTTGCATAGCTCTGAGATTTTCTTCGATCCGCTGGCGCTCTTGAATTTCATTCTGCAATTGCTCTACAGTATGGGTGAGTTCAGAGGTACGCTCCTCGACTTTGATTTCTAGTTCCTCATTAGCCTTTTGCAGTGCTTCTTGGGCTTGCTTGCGATCGGTGATATCGCGGACGATCGCCACATATTCTTGCAGATCCTGATTGGAAAGGGAAGCTTCTTGAGAGAATCGGTCGGAAATGGCAACTTCTAGAATGCGCGAGTCTCCATTGGACAACTTGAGAGTTTGTTCGCTGCGACTGAGCCAGTCTTCTGGCTGAGTCTCTAATCCGGGTAATAATTTGTTTAGGTGAGACCCAATTAGCCTAGTAGAATTGATTCCGAAGACGCTTTCAGCAGCAGGATTAGTCTGGCGAATTACACCTTTTTCATCGAGCACTACGATCGCATCTAGGGCAATGGTAAATAACTGTTCTGCCCCCTCTCGTGCTTCATCCATTGAGACGACTTGGGGTAAACTCGTCCAGCACGCAACGGCCACCCCAACAAAAGCAACTAACAAAACCAGCACTACTAATAGATTCAATCCAACACTAGAGTTAGCATATAATCTGATGCCAAAAATCCAGCCCACAGCGACGGCGCTGACAATCAGCAAGATCAAAATTACAACCTGAAACGCCACAAAATCTGGCATTTTGCTCTGGCTTCTGTTGCGGTAAAGCCGAATCCACCACGACGGATGGAAGGGGGCAAAAGCAATGCGACTTATCCCTGCATCTACTGCCAAAACGGCAAGGGGAAAAAACAACCCAATGATAAAGTCTTGCCAGCCCCAAGCCAAGCCTCCGACTACCAGCACCACCGCATCTACTATGAAGAAGGCCAGCGACCACCAAGGCCACCGAACTTCTGGACTACCCCGCCGCAGCCACAGTGATAGATGGAATAGTGTCAGGCACACAACCAAGCCAACATTAGTAATCGCCACAAGCCGAGGGACATTTCCCCAAGCTAGACAGATTAAACTCAGAACCAAAACCAGCACAAGCCCAAATCCAAATACACCCCGTCGGGATACAACTGCGAATGTTGGCGAAATATGTCCGTCTACGGCAAGTTGGTACAACATCCGAGGGCAGTTGGAAACTATGGTCGCGCAACTCAGAAGACAGCTAGCGACCACCAGAAACGTGACGAGGGAGGGAACCCAGGGCCCCCACAATACCTGACAGGCAGCTAATAAATTCAAGAATACGTCATCTTTCAGACCGGGATCGGTGGCCAAGCGCATCAGTACCCAAGCGCCTCCTAAAATCACAGGCAGCATCCCCAGTGCGGAAATTTTGAGAAACTGCAAGGTTTTAGTAGGGTTGCGGCTATCCGCTACGAAACTGGCGGCAGAGTCACAGCAGTAGAAGATGTATGTACCAAAGTAAAACCACTTAGCCCAGTCAATAAAGGTGAATGGCGGCCAAGTTGCGGGGAAAAATCCGGGACTGTTTGCGGAAAAAGCTAACCAGAATAGACCATAAATGGAAAAAACGGATAATACGCCGACTGTCGGCAACACAAAAAAGGCGTGCAGAATACTTAAGGCGCGAGTGCCGCTGAATGTCAAAATGAAAGGTAGGAGCGTGAAGGTAATATTTAGTAAAGTTTCAGGACAGCTAAAACCTAAACTATTGAGGTTGACTTTGATTAGCTGCGTCAGTACGATCGCAGAAATTGGCAGTGTTGCTACCCAGCTTAAAAAGTATCCGATCGCTGCATAGCTTCCCAGACCCGGATAATTTTTCAGCAGTCGGGCGGTATAGTTGGGCGTTCCCCCAGCCATGTCTGGGAAATACTCACCGATGCGTTTTACCTGTAGATTGAGCATCATGCCCATGAGAATACCGGGCAACCAGACGAAGATGGCGCTAGGCCCGATCGCTGCTTGGATAGCTGTGGCGATGGTAAACCAATTGGCGTGACCTGTGAGCCCAAAGCCCGATGTTTCCACCGCACTCAGGCTTCGAGGCAGGCGCATGAGCGATCGGCTATTAAGATTTTCTTTTGGGGAAGGCTGAGCTGGTTCTGAGTTGTAGCCGTTTTCCGGCTGGTGTCGGATGCCGATCGCCATCAATTTTACCTATTATTTTGGGGATTTTGCTGTCGCGACCCTGATGTTCAGCTTTATAGCTTTTAACTTTTTCCGTTAAGCATTTTTGCTAGTCTTAAATTTTGGCAAAGCTGCCTTTCCCAGTAAACCATGAAAATCTATCTCAATCCCTCTTCAATATTACCAGGAGTTACGCAACTATCACAGATCGGTGTACCAGCACCAAAAAATTAGACAATAAACATCGAACGGGAAGTTTTAGTTGCTGAATTAAATAACTTAATAGCAACCCATGTTTAATTTGATATATTATTTGACCATTTTTATCGGCTCAACTTTTGAGCACCCACACAAGTTCATGGCAAGCAATATGATTTGTTTGAATTCTAGCTTGAAGGAACTGGCAAGATTCTCTCCCGATTAATTGCTTGAGTCCCTTAGGAAATTGCTCAATTTTCTAACTAATAGCACACACATGAGTGTACGTCATTCGTGCGCTTATTGAGTTTGGTCGTTATATCATTTCCGGTTGCATCGGAATGATACGGAGGACACCGCGAGAGCAAGAGTGTCCCTACCCCGATTATCGTAGGGACTAAGGCCAAGCCCTGTCCTGACTGTGGGTAATATTAATTCCGATGCTACCGGAGTTGATATTAGTCGCGACTGTCAACTGGTGAGTGATCCTGACTGGTTAAAGTGATGGGTGAGGGGCTTTAGTCCTGTAGTTATTACTAGGGTGCGCCTCGGCGCAGTTTACAACTACAGATAGTGTAAAAATAAAAGCAATGCAGTATAATTCCTGTTCTCCGTTCTTCCCTATTCCTTCTGACTTAATAACTTACGCCAAAAATGGTTCAATCCGGTATTGGTAGAGGCTCTGTTCGCCGAGGCGCACCCTACAAATAGAGTTTGTGCGTGCCCTCTTCCTTCTTTCTTTTCCTTATAAATAAAAAAAACCGGTTTCATCAAGAAATCGGTTTTTTTTCTATCAACAAATAGAGGAGTGAAAATTTAACGAATAGCGGTTGCCGGAATTTTGCAATTTCTCGCACAACCCTCTAAACCAGACTGCGGGCAAATTCTAGTGGCAGCTTCTTACAACTGTTTCATTTCCTCTTCCAGCACCCGAACCAAATCTTGATTACCGCTTGCTCTAGCTACTTCAATGCGGTGCATCAGTTGCTTGTGAATGTTATTGCGGTGGGTTTCAGCTACTTTTTGTACGTTTTTGCGATTTGTGTTCATGATGGACATTCCTTATATTTAATTTGTTGTACCGACTACTTCTCTAATATAGCGCGAAATTGCAAAAAGTATCTAAATTTACAAAAAATTTACACTTGTGGAGCGATCGACCGCAATAACCTACAGTATTTGCGATAAGTCAATAGCGATATCTTAACATTTCCCACAATCTAAAGCAGGGCGAAGCGCGCACCTACAAACTCAACTATATTTAGTCAAGCGGTACGCAGCGCACACCCTACATTGACTGAAGACTCAAAACTTGCTCCAAAGCCTCTACCAACTGCTGCAGGTGTGCGAGCTCGTGAGTTGCCATCAGCGAAATCCGAATTCGGCTTACACTTACAGTCGGAGGCCGAATCGCTGGAGCAAAAATACCAATTTCCTTGAGTTTGCTGGCGGCTGTTAAAGCTGTGGCTGCATCTTTTAAGGGCAAACTGAAAATTGGGGAGAGGGAGTTGTTAATTGGTAATTGTCGATTGGTAGCACAATATTTGAAAGTTTCAATATTACGCTGCAACCGCACTCGGCGTTCTGGTTCTTGCTGTACAATTCTCACAGCTTCCAAAGCAGCCGCTGTGTCAGCAGGCGTTAATGCTGTAGTATAAATCCAAGTTGCAGCTCGATTGCGGAGAAAGTCAATTAAAGCCGCAGAGCCCGCAACGTAGCCACCCAAACTTCCCAAAGCTTTGCTTAGCGTGCCCACTTGGATTAGCGGCAATCCCGTACATCCGAAATGTTCCGCGCAACCAGCACCGCTAGCACCGAAAACTCCTGTAGCGTGAGCTTCATCTACTAATACCATGCAGTTAAATTGTTCCGCCAAAGCTAGCAACTGCGGCAGCGGACACAAGTCCCCATCCATGCTGAAGACGCTATCGGTAATAATTACACACTTGCGGTATTGTGCCCGATTTTGCTCTAGTTTGGCTGTTAAATCCTCAAGATGGCAACGATCGTACTCTAGCACTGTTGCACCGCTGAGCGCTGCTCCGTTTTTGAGGCTCGAATGGTTGTACTTGTCAGATAATATCAAATCGCGCTTGCCGACAATCGAGGCGATCGCCCCTAAATTCGCTAAATATCCCGAACTGAATACTAAAGCGTCTTCGGTTTGTTTTAAATTAGCTATAGCCTGTTCTAGCTGTCGGTGCAAATCGCGGTGTCCGCTGAGCAACCTCGAACCCGTCGCGCCCGTACCAAATTCCTTTGTTGCAGCCACAGCCGCTTGAATTAGCCTGTCATCCCCCGCGAGGCCGAGATAATCGTTGCTGGCAAAGTTAATCAGCCGGCGGTTTCCTAATTTTACCGCAGGGCCTGGGCAACTTTCGATCGATTGGGGCGATCGATACCAATCGGCCCGGCGAACAGTGTCCAGGGATTTCTCTATCCAAGCGTAAGGGTCTGCGTTCATATTGTTTAGCGATCGGGTAATAAGTTATATTAGCGGGTGATCAGTTCCTCCGCATCACCAAAGCATATGCCACTCACTAAAAAATACAGATTAGTCACCCGCAGCGACTTTGACGGTCTTGTCTGTGCCGTTTTGCTCAAAGAACTCGATTTGATCGACGAGATTAAATTCGTGCATCCTAAAGATATGCAGGACGGAAAAATCGACATAACAAATAACGATATTACCACCAATTTACCCTATGTTGAAGGAGTTTATCTAGCCTTCGACCACCATTTCAGCGAAACTCTCAGACACGAAAAAATCAAAATCAATCACATTATCGACCCCTATGCAGCTTCAGCAGCTAGAGTGTTGTACAAATATTATGGAGGCAAAACAAAGTTTCCCAATGTCTCGGAGGAAATGATGGCGGCAGTTGACAAATCAGATTCCGCTCAATTTGCCCAAGAAGAAGTTTTAGACCCGGAGAAGTGGGTGCTGTTAAACTTCTTGATGGATGCTAGAACTGGGTTGGGCAGGTTTAAAGAATTTACCGTTTCCAACTATCAGTTAATGATGCAGTTAATTGATTACTGCAAAAGTCATACTATCGACTCAATCTTGCAGCTTCCTGATGTGAAAGAAAGAGTAGATCTTTACTTCGAGCAATCAGAAAAATTCAAAGAGCAAATACAGCGCTGCGCCCAAGTTTATGATAAATTAGTTGTTTTGGATTTGCGTAACGAAGATGTGATTTATGCAGGGAATCGTTTTGTAATTTATGCTTTGTTCCCCGAGTGCAATATCTCGATTCACGTACTTTGGGGGCTGAAACAACAAAATACGGTTTTCGCAGTTGGTAAGTCAATTTTTAACAAAACTTCTCAAACTAATATTGGGGAGTTAATGTTAAAATATGGTGGTGGCGGGCATCAGAACGCCGGAACTTGTCAGATTGAAAATGATAAGGCTAGTAAGATTTTGAAGGAGTTAATTGCCCAGATCGAGCAAAATGGTTAAATTGGCTCGATCTTTTTTGCAGTCTAGACATTAGTTTCTAGACCTCTTGCATAAATCAGAACTCGATTTTTCAAGCGCAGATTTAAGCTAGATAAACACTGACAAACGCAGATTATTTCAAGATAATTTGGGAATGAGTGCAAGAGGTCTTTTGATTGTTTGAATTTTTCTGACTGAAGTCCGAACCCTCAAACCGGGAGTTTATTCATCAAGGTTTTGAGGCTGTGGGTTCGAGGCGTTGAGATTTGCTGGACTATTGCCTTTGACTGGGGGTAAATGGTCTACTAAACCCATATCAAAAGCTACATCCGGCAAATCGGCCGCATTATATCTTCCTGGTTCAAACAACCGCCCAGGAGTAAAACAAGGCTGTTTCAATTGTACGACTTCGCTAGGTGCAAACATTCCCCTAAACATTTTGCGTTCGAGTCCCATAATTCCGCTCCTAAAACAACTCTCGCATTAATTTTAGCAATTTTTGGCTCGTTGCTTTCCAATTAAATAAATCCGCCGTCTCTCTAGCTTTTTGAGCTATCTCAAAACGCATCGGGTCTTCAATAATTTTTCGCAATTGCTCGCGAACAGACTGAACATTTGGTTCTGCCCAATGAGGAGCATTTCTGATTTTCAGATACTGAGTATCGTAACACTCTCCAACGGGAATTAGATTGTAAGCAATGGGATAGCAGTTATCAGTATTGGCGTAGTCCGTCGGGCCTCCGTACAGAGTCATGGCGACGGGTAAGCCAGCAGCAAAGGCATCCAAAATTTTAATCGCAAAACCTTCGCCGCGAAACGGAGCTAAAACAGCATCTGCTGATAAGTATAAATCAGCTAGTTCTGTTTTGGTAAAAAATTTAGGTTTTATGTAAACTTTTGACTTAGACTTGCCAAATTGCTTTTCAATCTTTACAAGATGTTCCACTATGATATCAGGATTTTTGCCGCCATCTTTGATAATTAATTCTACGTTAGGATCATCTTGAAACTCTTGATAAAATGCTTGAATGGCGAGGTCGGTGCCAAATCTATAAAAATCATAAGAATTGGTCATGTGCAGAATAGATTTTATATCTTTTTTGGGTTTATGCGGTTTGGAAGAATAAAGCTGCGAGATTAAAGGATTGAACCCTAAAGACACGACTGAGACTTTTTTGTCGGGACAGCCAGCTTTGATTAAAACGTTTTTAGAATATTCGCTTACGGCTAAAATGTGGGATGAATTATTGACTGCATCATAAATCCAATAATCATAATTATCATCGTTTCTGGTGAATTCGTAATTAATGGCAAAAAATTCTAAGTTGAGATGTCCGTTAAGTTCTTTGAGAAAATAAGGTTTCCAGTAATGAGACCACTTTATCTGAAATAAATCTGATGGTACGGCGTTCATCCACTTTGCTAGTAGGTGATTTTCGTCTGCTGTGGAATTGCGGGTGATGTGAGAGGCGATTGGCGATGGTGCGACTGAAATGGGAATTTCCATTTTGTCTAATGTTTTCGCCAAGGATAGGGTAATGTCTGCGAAGGAATTAAAGTTTTCAAAGCCGACGTTAAAGTGAACCATTGTTAGTTGTTATTTGTTGTTATTTGTTAGTTGGTAGGGGCGGTAGATGGTGCGTGTCCGCCCTCTTAGTTGTGAGTTGTTAGTTGTGAGTTGTGAGTTGTGAGTTGTGAGTTGTGAGTTGTTAGTTGTTAGTTGTGAGTTGTGAGTTGTGAGTTGTGAGTTGTGAGTTGTGAGTTGTGAGTTGTGAGTTGTGAGTTGTGAGTTGTTAGTTGTTAGTTGTTAGTTGTGAGTTGTGAGTTGTTAGTTAGTAGGGGCGGTGGATGGTGCGTGCCCGCCCTCAGTTGTTAGTTGGTAGTTGTTAACAGTTCACAGTCCACAGTCAACAGTTAACAGTCAACAGCCCGATTACCAATAACTAAGAGGCCGATCGCACTAAAATAACTGTACAGTCGCACCCGCGCGCCACGGCTTCCGGGATGTTCCCGTGAATTACCTGTTTCAGTAGCCCTTCGCGACTCGCTCCTAAGACGATCGCATCGCACTGATCGTTCTGAGCCTGATCGATTAAAGCATCAGAAACCGATGTAGCGCAAACCGCAGTCGCGACTACCGAACACCTAACCCGGCGCTGAATAAACTCCGCAGCTTGCTTTAATTCGTCGCGCGAGGGTTCTGCAACAGAAGGCTGGTGAATTTGACACAATTTAATCTCCGGTACTGAACTCGCAGCCACTAAAGCAGGTAGCAGGCGCAAAGCTGCAGCTTGTTTGTAACCACCGCGAATTGGCACCAGCCAGCGCCGCAAACTCATCAACGTGTGCAGTCCCAATTCTGGCACCGGAATGTCAGAATTTGGTGGCAAAAGTTCTGTTTCAGGAGTCGCTGATGAACTTGATACCGCCAATGTAGAATTTTCTACCTCATCAATTTTTGCGGCATTTAACTGCCATTCTTTAGAGGCATATTCTCCCCCGTCGCTGCTGGTTGAAAACACATCTTTTTGGCTTTTTATTAATAATTGTTTGCTCCATTTCACCAAAACCACCTCGCAACCAGCTTGCCGAATTACGGTATCTACAACATCGCCAAAAATGCGTTCTTTTGTGGATAATTCGCCTTGCCAGCCCATTAAAATTAAGTCTATATGTCGCTCCTTAATTGTCTCCAAAATCGCGTTAGGCACGTCGTGAGCTACCCGGATTTGGGTGTGTACTGGCAAGTTCCAATTGCGAATTATTCGCTCGGCTTGTTGTAGCAGGCGACGGCTTTTTGTAGTCCGCACTGCGCTTTCTGAGGGGGAACTGTTGCGCGGTACGATGATGATTTGCAGGCATTCTAGTTCGTAATTGCGATCGCGCGCAATGGCCGCCGCCAGCCGCAGCAAAGCCGGCGCTGTTTGCGGGTTGGAAAGTGGCACTAACAGCCTGCCGTTGCCGACTTGGGGAGCTTTGGTTTGATACACTACATAGGAAGGTTCTGGATGCGGGCCCTGGGTTGTTTCTCCGCTGAGGCGATCGGATTCAACTCGGATAATGTCGCTGCGGGTAATAATTCCCACCAAATGGCGGCCTTCTACTACCGGCAAACGGCTGAGATGGTAGTAATTGAGCCTGTGCAAAACTTCGCTTAAAGTGTCGGTTGCTTTTACCGTAATTGGCTGTGCTGTCATAAATTCTTTCAGCAGGGAGTTGCCTGAAAAATTGCGATTGCTGGTATTGGCTAAATCGGTTTGGCTGACAATTCCAACTAATTTACCGCCGTCTACTACTGGAAAGCCTCGGTGGTGCGATCGCGAAAAAGCCTGCATCACTTCATCCAAAGTCAGCAGGCTCGACAGAGTTTCAACTCGGCGCTGCATAACGTCGTTTGCGTGCAAGTCACTCAAAGTATTGGTAGCAGCTTTTGCCTGCGTCAGTTGAATGCCACTAAACTCCAAAAGGTGACTGTACAACGAGCCGCTGTCTACCTTTTCTGCGACTAAATAAGCAACAACAGAACAGATCATCAAAGGTAGCACTAATTTGAAATCCGCCGTAATTTCAAATACAATTACTACCGCAGTAATCGGCGCTCTCGAAACCGCGCAAAAAAACGCTCCCATTCCCGCCAAAGCATAGGTTGTCGGCAAACCGACACCAAGGGAATTTTCTTGCAAAATTCCCACAAGCTGACCTAGGGCAGAACCCATAACTAAGGAAGGAGAAAACAATCCTCCCGGAGCTCCAGAAGCAGCGGAAATAATTGTCAGAAAAAAATGAGCTGCTAAAGCAGTTAAACTCGTTGTAATGTTGGCTTCTCCGGTCAGTAAAAACTCCCGCAATCCTGTATTGTTGCGAAAAGTTTCTGGCAGAAAAGCTATTACTGAACCGCAGATTAGACCAGCTAGAGCAATTCGCACGGGCAAGGACAATTTGAGGGTTCGCTTGTTGAAATTTAAGCTGGCAATAATCCCTTTACTAAACAAAGCTCCGAAAATGCCGGCTAAAACTCCTAACAGTATGAAAAACGGAATTTCGGAAATTTGAAAACTTATTGGGTACTCGCGCAGGTTCAAGTTTAAACTATCGCCGCCCAAAAGTTGTGAGACAACTGCACCAATAAATGAAGCGATAATTGCAGTCCCTAATGTCAATCCCGAAACATCCTGCAAAAGTTCTTCAACTACAAACAAAACTCCCGCAATAGGAGCATTGAAACCCGCTGCTAATCCCGCCGCTGCACCGCAAGCAATCAATTGTCGGCGGTAGTCTGGGGAAGTAGGCATTAAGTGACCGATCCAGCCTGCTAAAGATGCTCCTATTTGTACGGTGGGACCTTGTCTTCCTAAAGATAAACCGGAACCAACTGCTAAAATAGTGGTGAGAAGTTTGGCGACAGCTACTCGCAAATCTAAGGCAAGATTGACACCGCCGAGAGCAGCTTTGACGTGAGGAATGCCGCTACCGGCAGTTTCGGGAGCTAAACGTTCTACCAACAAACCTGTTAGGAAACCGCCCACTAATCCGACGCTGGGGAGTAATATCCAAACTGGAATTAATGTGGAGCTAGCTACTCGCCAACTGCCGAGCCATCCGACTCCAGATTTGAGCAAAACGCCTGCGATTCCGGCAACTAAGCCAATCAAGCAAGCTTCAAAAATAGCGAGCCTTCTCGGTTTTAAAAATAGTTGAGATTTGACGATCCGGGAAGGTTCCCTAAATTGTTTAGGGATAGTAATGTACGGCATAAATAGCGTTTATTGCCTGCAAATTTCCTGCTCGGTTAGAGTTTAGCAAGAAATTGCTTGGTTTGGGAAAATGCCAGAAATTTAATCTCGAATTTACTATTTGTGCGATCGCCCTTATTTCGCTTTCCAATTTTCGCTCTTTCCACATTATTTAGATTTATTTAATACCATTTTGCAAAATAAGTGCTAAGTGTGACCCACCCACAACCGCTCCTTATTAAGGGCGGGCTAGAACTTTATCCCTAGCAAATCTTTAGAAAAATGCTGTAAGGGATACAAGGCTCGATCGCCCTTTAGGTAAGTTCCTAGGGGCGATCGCGCTTTCCCAGCAGTTGAAAAGAGGATTAAGTCGTTGCAAGTTGAACGATCGCACTCTTATTGAGCTTCTGTCCGGTTAAACAAGCCACAAGCATAATTTTGTCGGGCTGGTGCGCGCATATTTCTAACATCAAAGTTGTGAACTTGCATAACCGGCACCCGCCCCGGAGTTATATCAATTTATTGGATTCTTCTAATGATGTTTAATGTTTTTTCGTAGCTATCTGTGTTTCCTTGTTGCTGATACAAGTTGGCGGCTTTTTGAAAATCTTGTATCGCACCAGGCTTGTCTCCTAAGTCATAGCGGATAACTCCCCGATTGTAGTAAGCACGAGCATTGTTGGGGTTAATTTTCACGGCTTGGCTGTAATCTTCGATCGCACCCTGCTTGTCTCCTAAGATCGATCGGGTAACGCCCCGATTGTAGTAGGTATTATCATTGTTGGGATCAATTTTTAAGGATCGATCGTAATCGGCGATCGCACCCTGCTTGTCTCCCAAGTCATCGCGAGCATTACCCCGATTTGTGTAAGCAGGCGCATAGTTGGGGTTAATTTTCAAGGCTTCGTTGAAATCGGTGAGAGCAGCCTGCTTGTCTCCTAATATATAGCGAGCATTACCCCGCTCGTTGTAGGCTAACGCATCGTTGGGGTTAATTTTCAGGGCTGCGGTGTAATCGGCGATCGCACCTTGATTGTCTCCTAACCTCGATCGGATAACACCCCGATGGTAGTAGGCCGAGCCATTGTTGGGGTTAATTTTCAGGGCTGCGGTGTAATCGGCGATCGCACCTTCATAGTCTCTTAACCTCGCTCGGGTAACACCTCGGTTGTAGTAGGCCGAGACATTATTGGGGTCAATTTTTAGGGCTCGATCGTAATCGGCGATCGCACCCTGTCTGTCTCCTGAGTCATCGCGGGCATTACCCCGACCAACGTAGGCCTCAACATAATTAGCATTAAGCTTAATTGCTCCATCGTAAGCCTCTATAGCACCTTGAAAATCTCCTTTGTTGTAATTCTCCTCACCCTGATTATACAAATCCTCGGCTGTGGGTTCTGCCGCCACAAGCTCCCTCGCAACCTCAACTCCCAAATCCACCTTTGCTGAAGCCAACAATTTGAAATTTGAATTAATCGAAATCCCCCTTAAAATTGGATTATTTTTCGCATAACTAGGTTGACAATCGATCAAACTTGCGGTACTCGAAACAACTAATCCCGTCAACAATCCGGTCAATATTTGGCAATTCATAGTAATCTCCACACTTTTATAATTTTAAACAACTATTTTGACATCAATCTGCGGTTTATTTACCCGATCGCCTCCACCAACCTTTTCAAATCCGGCATTTCTAAAATTGCGCGCTGAAATCGAGTTCGCGACCCGACAGCAATTATCTCAAGACTGGCAATATGCCGCTTTCCCAATAGATGAGAGTGCCGCAACAGTCAAAACTCACAACTTCAAATTGATTAAAATCCAACATTTGTCATTGCTCCTATTGTATCGAAAACGATCCGCTCCGTCTAGAAACCGGATTTTTATATCGTGTCCGATCCATTAATATCAAATCCGGTAGCATCGGAATTACAAAATCGAGTCAGATCAAATCCGCGCTTCATACTTCTGTATTCATCTCTCTCTCTTGTCTTCCTCTGTGTTCTCTGCGCCCTAGCACCGGTTAAATCACCTGACGATGTTACCGGAAACGAACCGATAGCGCGCGCAGATTTCAATCTGCTCTTAAACCGAGGACTCCAAAACCCCCTACAACCGGACATAACATTACAGAAATTAAAAATTATAAACCCCTATTTCGCCAACAAAGCCGCTTTCCGAGCGCCAATTCCTAAGTCCTATTTATCTTGTTTTACGGTTGATATTCTGCAAAAATTTCAATTTTACCGACAATGTTGCGATTGAATTGCGCCAACTCTTCAGCAGGAATCCAATACTCTTGATGGCTCGAACTCCCGACAGTTTGCACGGGATATTTGTTTAAGAAATCAGCCAAAACTCGAAACTTAGTTACATAGCCAAAATATCCAGATGCTGCATCTTTAGTATTCCAATCTCGCGCAATTTGCATCGCGTAATCTTTTTGTAGTACGGGATAAAAAATAGGTTGAAAAGACAGCCGTGGCGGAAATGCCAAAAAATCGCTTTCTTTGATTAATTCCATTTCTTTTTTGCCGACGGCTCTAAACAGAGTTACTGTCTCTCGCTCTGACACAGTGATATTTTTAAACCAATCTTTCCAACTCTCCCAATTGTGAATAATTCTAGCCAATTCCGCATAACCGACAGCACGGGGATGGGAATCGTCATTTTGGGCAAGTTCTTGCAGCCAAATTTCTGATTTCTGGAGCGGGGTACAAATATCTAAATAAGGTACGTTTAACTCGCTGCAAACTTGGGAAAACTCTTGGGATAAATGAGCTATTCTGATTGTGCGATCGACATCAATAACTGGCGGCGGTCCAATCATTAAAACTGGTACTGTTTCTTGGGCAGATTTGAGAATATGGCGCAGGTTTTCAATAGATTTTTCTAGTGCGACGCGAGTTTTGCCATTTTCAAAGTGAGTGTCGTTAACGCCAAAGGAAAAAACTATTCTACCATCGCAGTAGTGAGGTAAGCGGCAAGAAACTTCGTTGAACCAGCGAGTTTCTATATCGGTACTGGTTTCTCCCCGCACTCCTAAATTATAGTAGGTGATATCGTGTCCTTGCTTGCAAACTGCTGAGCAAATTCGTCCTGTCCAACCTAAACATTTTGGATCGCAAGTACCGTTTACGAAAGAATCGCCGATAAAACAAATACGCATAAAAATTTGAGATTTTTGATAGTGCGGGATTTAGCCGGAACTTCTACCGACAAGATTCTATAGTTCCTCGATTGATATTTCAACCGCAGATGAAAGGCAGATGAAAGGCAGATGCAACAAAGATGCTTTTCCGATAATTTGTGAGTTATCTGTCGGGTGCGCGGCCTTTCCAGCTTACCAGTTGTAGCAAGAGACAATTGGGCTGGGGAGTTGATAATTTACTACGCTATAATTGGATTGTCATCTCGTTTGCTGCTGCATCAATGTTATTCAATAGTCTTCTCTAACAATTATTGTGAATCTGGCACGGAAAGTCTGTTCAAGATTTGCTTTTCGAGGAGATGTTTAATCGTTTGGGCTGTGCGTGATAGTCTATAGTCTCATAGTTAGGATTTGAATTATAGCCTTTTTTCCTCTCATATGAGGTACTGTGCGGCATAGGCCAAACCGGGCGTACCTCATTACGCTTGATAACCGCTATAGGAGTTACGTATCAATATCAAAGAAGCCGGGTTTTTCACAGATATTAAAGGCTGTGATGCACTATTTTATCCAAAAACCCGGTTTTTTGCCGCCGATGCGTAATTCCTGTGAATATTTGTCGCTTTCGGGTGCCCGGAGAGAGTTGGATTACCGATTACCGATTAGTTTTTGCCGGTGACGGACAATCCTTCTACAATTACAGATGGTGTGTGGCAAGAACCGTTCCACTCGGAGTCTCCTCCTAATTCTACTAATTGTTTGAGGACGCTGTAGACGTTGCCGGCTACCATTGTGTCTTTGATTCTGCCTACTATTTGACCTTTTTTGACTCGGTAGCCGAGATCGACGTTAATGGAAAAGTCGCCGGAAATTCCGGCACTGCCACCTAGGGTTTGATCGACTACAATTCCGTCGTCTAATTTAGCGATTAAATCGATTAATGAAAGGGAACCTGGTTTAATTAAAACATTAAACAAACTCGGTGTGGGATAGCTGCCCAAACCAGGGCGAAATCCGTTGCCGGTGGTGCCGCTTCCCAGGGCTCGACCGGTGGTGCGATCGGTATAAAATAGCTGCAATACTCCGCTGTCGATCAAGACGATCGCGCGAGTGGGAGTGCCTTCGTCATCAAAAGGACAGCTATAGGGCCCGATATCCGGCTGCTGCCAGAGGGTGACAAGGGGCGATGTCACTTGTTGGCCTAGTCGATCGCTCCAAGGCGAAGCGCCTTCTAGTACCTGTTTGCCATTCAATGCCGCACAGAGAGTCCCCCACAGCAAATCGGCGGCTTTGGCTGTAAACAGCACCGGCACGCGCCCGGTGGCGGGGGCAACATTATCTTTCGCCCATTCCAACCGCTGCAAAACCCGCTGGGCGCTAGTGTTTAAGTCGAGGGTACCGCGTTCGGTTTCGCCTTCCCAAATGTTGAGGAAATCTTCGCCCCGCACTAATTCTGCTGACAAGTAACCGCTGAGGGTGGTGTCGGTGTGGCTGCAATCCAAGCCTAGTGTGTTCAGCAAGCGGGTGCTTTCGATTTCGCAGTCGAGTTCGGCGGTGCAGAGGCTTTCGGGATAAGCTTGGCGGACGATCGCGATCGCCTCTTTTCCCCAGTTTACTAGCTGTTCGGCCGGCACCGACACTCCGAGATCGGGATAAACAACTTTTTCCCCGGTGCCGAGTTCGATGGTTTCCGGTTCGTTTAGTTGCGAAAGCGCGATCGCCCGATCGACCAAAATCTGCAGTTCCACGGGCCCGTAGGCCACCGCCAAACCAGGCCGCCCGTCCCGCCACAGCCGCAGAGCAATACCTTCTGCTTGGGCGGTTTCTAGCTGTTTGAGGCGGTTTGCTTCAAAAAATACCGGCCGCGAGAGCGATTGCGATTCCAATACCTCAGCAGCTTCGGCACCTGCTTTGGTTGCTAATTCTAGCAGTTGTTCTGCTGATTGGTGATTGGTCATTTTTGTAGTTGGTAGTTGGCAGTTGGCAGTTGGTAGTTGGTAGTTGGCAGTTGGCAGTTGGCAGTTGGTAGTTGGCAGTTGGTAGTTGGCAGTTGGCAGTTGGTAGTTGGCAGTTGGTTGTTGGCAGTTGGCAGTTGGCAGTTGACAGTTGGCATTAGCTAATAACAACTAACAACTAACTACTAACAACTAACAACTAACCACTAACCACTAACCACTAACAATTAACAACTCACTAAATACTTAGTTCGTGCAGCAGCCAAAATCCGGCGAAGGATTCCGATTGTGGATTCGACTGAATTGCTAAAAAATGTACTTTTCTTGCTTGTTTTTTCGCTGCTTCAAATCCTTTTGCTTCTCTCTCAGTTGCTGCGTCTCTGAGATTAGCTAAAATCCAGCGATCGTTAGCTCCCGTATCTAACACCAGCCTAGCTGGCGGGCCGCTCTCAAATTTGATAAAAGCCAACTCCAAACCCGACATCCAACCAGCCAAAGCTGTTGCTCTCGACGAATAGACGATCAGCCCTGGAATTTGCGTTTCAGGCGGCAGCTTTGTCATCGGTAGCCCGAAAGCTTCGCCAAATCCGATATCCCACTCGGACATTTCATCAAAAGCTGCGATCGGCAAACTCACAAACGCCCATTTTTCGCCGATTAAAGCGTCCGGCAGCGCCACGGGCGTTTCGGGTACAAATTGAACGCTCGGGTTCGGAGCGGCTTGATAGCCCGGTTCGGCGGGATAAACGTTTTGCATCCGTTCTTCCAGCCACAGGTTGAGGGCGAGGGTGCGGCGGCTGGAGGCTGCGGGAATGTCCAACTCCTCACAGGCTTTGGTAATCATGTTCGCCATTTGGCGGCGGAAAAAGCGGATTTTTTCGGGGCGTTTCGGTGCAGAGGCGATCGCATCTTTAATCGCGCCAGCCAGCCACAGGGAATTCACGGTTGTACTCGGGCAAAACTGCGAGTAGCGAAACAGAGATTCTGCCTTGTCGCTTACATTCAGCGGGCTTTCGCAAATCAACACTTCCCATTTCTTTTTTCCTCGCTCGTCTATAATTGGACGGCTGTAAAAGTCAAGTTCCCAAATAGTAGCCATGCCGCGCTGTTAAAAATTAATCCTTTCTCATACTACCCGACAGCGGTCTCGTTTCTGATGAGCGATAATTTAAGACTGATTTTCTCGCAGCGGGCGATCGTAACTTTCCCAAAAATTGCCACTCTCGCTTGCAGCTTCCCCTATAATTTTCCGCAGCACACAATCGGACACATTAGCAATGTCTAGCACAACTATGCCACAGCAATCTCCACCCGCAATATTTGTTAAACTTGTGGAACCAGGGTCAAACCAACAGTATAGCTTGATTCCATGAGACAAATCATTCTCGAAAAGATTGTTTCCACCTTACAACCTTTAGATTTTGTTTTAGCTTTGTGGCAAGGAGGTTCAGCAGCCCACGGATACACGGACGAATGGTCAGACATCGACATTGCAGTTGTCGTTGCAGATAACTGCGTCGAAGAAACCTTTGAAATTGTCGAAAAAGCCCTCGCACAAATTAGCGAAATCGAACTCAAATATCGAGTTCCAGAACCCGCTTGGCATGGTCAATCGCAGTGCTTCTGGCGGCTAAAAGAAACCCCGCAATTCTTGCTAATTGATTTTGCCATTTTCCGGCGCAGCAGCCGCAACAACTTTCTCGAAATCGAGAGACACGGAAAAGTCCCGATCGCCTTTGACAAAGCCAATCTAATTGTACCCGCTCATTTGGATACAAACCAGCATTTTGCCCAAATGCAAATTCGCTTCAACGAAATAAAAAATCGTTTTAATTTGCTGCAACCTCTAGTAAAAAAAGAGATTTATCGCGGACACATAGTAGAGGCGATTGGCAACTATCACAATTGGACGCTTCTACCCTTAGTTGAACTGTTGGGCATGATTTATCGTCCCCACAGATACGACTTTCAACTCAAATATTTTAGCCGAGATTTTCCGTCCCAAATAGTCGATCGCACCGCACCCCTTTTCTGCATCACAAATCTTGAAGATTTAGCAGCAAAACACCAAACAGCAGAGGCTATTTTTGCCGAAACCTTACCGCTTGCAGAAAATCTGATTCATAACCATCCAAATCAACCCAATTAAAAGCCGTCCAAAAAATCAATTCGCCTGCATCAGCGTTCATTAGCGTTCATCAGCGGTTAAAATTAAAAATCAACAAACATCCGCAACTTCCAATCCCATGACAAAACTCAGCGTGAACATCAACAGAATCGCCCTCCTGAGAAACTCTCGAAACATCGGCATTCCCAGCGTTACCGAAGCTGCAAAAACAGTAATTGCCGCCGGAGCCCACGGCGTTACAGTCCATCCCCGCCCCGACGAAAGACACATCAAAGCTGCCGATGTTTACGACTTAGCCAAAATGCTAACTGTCGAGTTCAACATCGAAGGAAATCCGTTTCAGCCGCCCTTTATGGATATACTTTGCGATGTCAAACCGGCTCAGTGTACCTTGGTGCCGGACGCTCCCGACGTGCTAACATCCGATAGCGGCTGGAATATTCCCGAAAATCGCGATCGGCTTTTACCAATTATTGAAAAATTAAAAAATAACGGCATCAGAGTCAGCTTGTTTATGGATGCAGATCCTGCTCTCATGCCCCTAGCAAAAGAAGTTGGAGCCGATCGCGTAGAACTATACACGGAACCCTATGCAACTGCTTTTCGCGAAGGTAAAGTAGAATCTGTTTTGCAACAATATGCCTTGGCAGCTAAAGCAGCTCAATCAGTAGGTTTGGGAGTGAATGCCGGACACGATTTAAATTTGCAAAATTTAGCTGAATTTTGCTCAATTCCTGATATCCTAGAAGTATCAATCGGTCACGCTTTAATTGCGGAAGCGCTAGAAATGGGATTATCCAATACAGTGCAAGCTTACCTCAAAATCCTTTCTGATTCGTAGTAGAAGTAAACCTCGCGTGGCAGAGAGCGGGTTCTATATAATTCGTTGCGTTTGTGTTAAATATTGCGGCTTGCCGCACCCTAAAAATTCTGGTTTTTAGCTCGCGCCACACGCGCTTAAGGTTCGTAGTGCGGACTAAACTTCGCAACATAAAAGCGGACTTTAGTCCGCATTACAAACCGTGTTTGTGATAGTAATCGATCGGACATGATATGATATCAAATCCTCTTTTCATCGGAATAGTAAATTCACTGTTGACTGTTGACTGTTAACGGTTAACGGTTAACGGTTAACCGTTAACATCATGAGGAGTGCAACCGGAATTGATATGACAAGCAAATTATGTTGTTTGGGGTTAGTAAGGCGCACTGTGCAAGCCGTAAAAGCCGATCGCCCTCGCAGCAGTTAACAGTAGAGGCTGTAACCCCCGCTGGGTTAAGGGCCGTTTTCTGGCAGTAAAGCCTCTCTTGGAACCCAGACACCGCCTTTTTTTGATGGTTGGCATTTTTTGAGCAAGTTTTTGGGAAAAAGCTTGAATTTTTATTGGCCAAATTCCTAGGACGATCCGATGATATTATGGGTAGGGAATATGGTGGAAATGTCCGATCGACCAAGGCTACTATTTAGCTTCGGCAGGGCCATCTGCTACCGCGAATTTTTGTGAAATTACGAAATATTTAGCTGTATCCTCTATGCTGATGACGCCGATCGCGCGATCGGCAAATTTAATCCGGTGCAAACAGCACCACACAAGTAAACATATACAACTGATTACCCCTGGCAAGCGTGACATGAAAAAACTAATTTTACTGACTGGAATGCTACTAATGATGACGGCAAAATCAGTATTTGCCAGCCCTGTAGCCCCAAAAATTGCACCGGGCGATCGGATGGGCGCCTCGGAAATTACAGAAACCGTTAACCAACCCGCTACTTCTACCTTTGTTGCCAACGTAGAACCGATCGATCCCATGCCAGCTACATCTGACTCAGTTGCGAAGATAGAGCCGATCGAGCGAATGTCAACCTCACAAATTCGAGCCACCATCAACCAACCAACCACCTATATTTTTGAAGGCATCAAAGGACGAGAACTCACACTCTCGCTGTGGGCGGGACAACTGACAGCCGAACTCTACAGCCCCAACGGCGAGAATCTGGGAGTTATTGAAAAAAGCGACAATCAGTGGATCGGCCAGTTACCAGACTCGGGAATCTACCGCCTGCGACTCACCCCGAAAGGTGAAACCAGCAGCTTTGTAATCGGACGCGACTTTAACGCCAAGTGGACTTACAGGCCCGATCGCGCAATGCCCATCGCATTCGGAGAAAAAGAAGCCACAGTCAAACTCAAAATGTCCGGCTACCAAATCCAGCCCCTCACAGTTCCAGGAAAACAGGGACAGACAATTAGGGTGAGTGCTAACAGCAAAAATCTCGGTGTGGCGATCGAATCTCCGTCGGGACAACTCCTAGATCAAGGCGAAGGTCAAACTTTTGCTGAACTTCCCGAATCCGGCATTTACAAAGTGCTAGTAGTTGCGAAAAGACCAGTCAAGCCCTCCATCAAAGTTTCTGTACGTTAGATCGAGATGGCAAAAAACTCTCTGTGGGCGATCGAATTTCCGTCGCCCGGCCACAAAAGCTCGCCCCACCGGCGAGCTATTTTTTATTTAAAACTAACCTCGGATCAGCGCTGCAAAACGTTCTTGTTTCCAAATGCAGCTTAAATCCGAATCAGCCAAAGCTAGTTCTCGGTATAAATTAGGAATAAACTCCACAGCCCGCTGCAAATTGTCAAGGGCTAAATCAACAAATCCCAGTAGAGCATAACAACAAGCTTTATTGTAAAAAGCATTAGCAAAATCAGGATTAATTTCTAAGACTGTTTCGTAGCAAGCAATTGCCTCCGAGTAGGAGCCTTTTCGCGTTAATTCCACACCCCGGTTGTACCAAATCAAATAATCCTCAAAACCACACTCTGATGTGGGAGTGAACTTACTATTTTTATGATTGAAACCGACTAATTTCGCTAAAGCGACTCTCCGTTCGCCCACAGCTTCAGTTCCGCCCGGTTTCAGAGCGATCGATCGGCTAAAACTAGCCACTGCTTGTTTGTAAAGTCCCATTGAGTTAGCAGCTAGACCGCGATTGTACCAAGCATTCGCATCGTCTGGGTTAAATTCGATCGCGCGATCGAAACTGTTGAGCGCCTGATAGTAAAGCTTGAGTTCCAACAAAGCATTACCTCGGTTGTACCACGCCCCAGCAACCTCTGGCTCCAAACTTAAAGAGCGATCGAAACTCAGAACCGCCTTATGGAAAAGCCCCATATCGATCAGCGTCAATCCTCGGTTGTGCCAAATACTCGCCGAACAGGGATTGAACTCCAGAGCCCTGTCAAAACTGTTGAGTGCCTCCCAAGGGCGGTGCAACTTTCCTAAAGCAATAGCTCGGTTGTGCCAGCCAAAACTCGCATTCGGCTGCAGCGCCAAAGCCTCATCAAAACTTTTCAAGGCCTCTAAGTGCCGTTCTAAGTTGCCCAAAGCCATGCCTCGCCCGAACCAAGCCTGATAATGATCCGATTGCAACTTCAAAGCTCTGTTAAAGTTAGCCAGAGCACCATCGCGATCGTTAGCTTCGAGGAGGCGCGAACCCAAATGATAATACCAAGCCGCTTCCAAGTTTTGGATTAAGTTCATAATATTTGCATCTATCTTAAGAATGATTTTACACAAACAATCTGCAGAGTTAAACTGTAATTCCACTAAAACTTGGAAAATTTTGATACAAGGCGATCGCCCGTACAAACCGCCCGTAACAACCTCAACTATTTGCGATCGAAACTAACTACTTTCCCAAGACGAAAAGCTCTTTTAGCTAACCACACTCATCGCTGGTTGGAGCTGCTGCGAATCTGAAATCTGCGCGAGTCAAACAACTATTACCGCATCGCGAATTAGGGAAAGCAGTTACAGAAATAGTGAAAATTCCACAGTGCTGGCGGCTCCAACCTCTGCTTGCCAAATTCAAGCAAGCACAACCGCTGTTTGAGCAGTCTCGCTCAACAACAACCTGCCAGCAGCATCAATACTAAAATCCTTCCCCAGCACAAAACCCTTGCCCATCAACCGCTGACAAACTATCAGCGCCGTGATCCGGCGAATTTCTTCCATCACGTCAGCAGGAATCAAATAAGTCAAACTCCAGATCACCGACTCGCAGTCAGACCAAATCAAACGTTCAATACTGACAATCATCAAAGCAGCAACACTTTCAACAGAAATCCGCTCTCTGAGATCGGCAATCAAATCTTTACCAATTAAGCTATTGCGAGTCATCATCGCCCTAGCCATCTTCCCAATTTCTTGTTCGAGTTCTAAATGATTCATGCTTAGCATTGGCTGTTAAGTTTTTAAAGCACTACTCAGAGTAAAAACAGTGACTGCGATCGGGCTCATCCAGACGGCGTGGCTGACGCAGGCTCTACTGCAACTCCATTTAACAAAGTATACCTAAAGAAAGATTAAAAATGTATCTAAAGGCAGATACTAAAATTTATTTTATTGTAATAAATAGAGCAACTAATTCCCAAAACATTTGTTACGAGCAGCGAATTGAGTATTTGTGCTCGATCGAGTCTGCCCCGCAAGTCGATCGATTTTAGATTGAAAAATTGAAGAAACTGACCTCACGGATGAATCCGGTGGCTTGTACCTGGGCTGATGAAGGTCAAGGATTGGTAAATTGGCTACATAATAAGGAAGTAGTTACTTAGGATAAATAACAATAATGGCTGCAAACCAGTCAGACATCGATATTGCCCCCTTGATTGACTACGGCCTGATCGACCCGACTGCGACGCCAGAGCAAGTAGAACACTTTTGCCAACAAGCAGATAGATTTGGCTTTGTGACAGTGTGCGTCTATCCATCCTACGTCCGACAAGCTGTTGAGCTACTGCACGACAAACGCCCAAAAGTTTGTACTGTGATCGGTTTTCCCACGGGTGCTTCTACTTCAACGGTGAAACTTTATGAAGCTCTAGAAGCCGCAGATAATGGAGCTGTAGAGTTAGATGTATCTGTTAATTTAGGATTATTAAAAGCTGGAAGAATGGATGAATTCCATCGGGAATTAGCCCAAATTTGCGAAGAAACTAATCTCACCATCAAAGCAATTATCGAAAGTTCGCTGCTTTCTGATGCGGAAAAACAGTTAGCGGCTGAAATTTGTATGGAAGCTGGTGTGGCTTATATCAAAACTAACACTGGCTTTTTTGGGGCGGCGACAGTTGACGATGTGCGACTGCTAAAGGAAGTTACTAAGGGACGGATTGGGATTAAAGCGGCCGGAGGAATTCGTACTCACGAACAAGCTATAGATTTGGTAGTAGCTGGTGCTACTCGTTTGGGGACTTCTCGTGGCCCGGAATTACTCCGCCAGCGCGATAATTTGGATAATCGTTAACTGTTGACTGTTGACTGTTGACTGTTGACTGTTGACTGTTGACTGTTGACTGTTGACTGTTGACTGTTGGCTGTTGGCTGTTGACTGTTGACTGTTGACTGTTGACTGTTGATTTGTATTTATTGGTGATTAATTGTTTAAAGGAGTTAATATGGAGAACTTCCAACAGTTACAAGTATATCAATTAGCCGAAAAAATATCAAACGAAATATGGTTTATTGTTAAGAAATGGGACTACTTTACGAAAGATACGATGGGCAAACAAATCGTGAGATCCGCTGATAGTGTTGGTGCTAACATTGCAGAAGGACATGGACGCAGTAGTTATCAAGATAATCAGCGTTTCGTGAAAATTGCCCGAGGTTCATTAAATGAAACAAGACACTGGTTAAGACTTGCCTATGCTCGTAATCTTTTAACTCAAGAAGAGAGCGATCGATTGCATCCGTTATTGAATGAATTTTCACCAAAACTTAATGCCTATCTTAACTCACTAAAACAAAAAGCTAAAGGTTAACAGCCAACAGTCAACAGTCAACAGTCAACAGTTAACAGCCAACAGCCAACCACCAACAGCCAACAGTTAACAGCCAACAGTCAACTAACAAATGAATCGAACTTACAAAGCAACTGGAATCAATCTTAAGAGTGCACCGATCGGCGAATCCGATCGCCTGCTGACAGTTTTGACACGGGAATTCGGCTTAATTCGAGCTGTAGCGCCCGGTGTTCGCAAACAGCGATCGAGCATTGGCGGTAGAAGCGAGTTATTTGTCGTCAACGAATTGCTAATTGCTAAAGGCCGATCGCTCGACAAAATTACCCAAGCGTCCACCGTCGAATCCTATCCGGGTTTGAGCCGCAACTTGGGAAAACTCGCAGCCGCACAATATCTGGCCGAATTGGCGATCGCCAGCGCCCTTTCCGACGAGCCCCAAGAAGACCTCTTCTTTTTGCTGGGCGAACACTTAAGCCGTTTGGAGCGTTTGTCCGATCGCACCGAAATCCAATCCGCCGCCGTCCTCATCGCCCACCTCGCCCAAGGTATTTTTCACTTGCTCGCCCTAGCAGGCCTCGCGCCCCAAGTCCAAGTCTGCGGCACCACCAGACAACCGATCGCCCCCAATTTCAGCGATCCGAACTGGCAAACCGGCTTTAGTATACCCTCTGGGGGAACCTTTAGCTTGCCAGAATTAGCTAACTTAGAAGCTGAACTATCCTCTGAAATTGGCAGCTCCTACAGAGTCGCTTCCCGTTCCCGGCCAACCAGCGACAGCAAGCACTTGACAAACTTCCATATAAATGCTAAGGAATTAGCAGCACTGCAACTGTTGGGTAGTGCAGAACTAGAAGAGGGGATTGCCGATCGCGCAGCTTGGGTATCTGTCGAAAATATTTTGCGACAGTATGCCCAGTATCATTTAGGTTGCACGATTCGATCGGGAAGCTCGATCGACACTTACTTAGAGAATTTTGAGTTTTAAATTTTAGGTTAAAGAAGTGAACGGGCGATCGTACAGCACCCCGAGCCGGCGGGATATCCGAACCTGTCGGCAATTTCAGGTAAATTTCCAACATTCTCGCAACATTAGATAATAGATCAAGTTATAAATTATTAAATTTAGGAGCTAAAAAACTCAATTTGAACTTCACATCCCCAACCTTGAACCATCCCCAGCGAGCCACCCCCCAATCCTATGATGCGACTGTCCGATTCTGATTTGAGAACATCTATTTTAGCTGCGACCAACCACAAGATGGAAGAACGAGAAAATTGTCCAGATTTTCAGTCTGAGCCTGTTTTGGCCGATCGACAATGGAGCAACGCCCAACACCCAGCAATGGATAAATATCTGACAAATCCAGAAACAGACGCGAGCACAAGTAACGGCCAACCACCCGCAGCAATCCCCCCGCAGCCAACAGCAGAGCCAGCAGCAGAAATATCCGAAACAGTTAGCGAAACTCCCGAAAAAGGCACAGGATTTTTACCAGTCATCAAAAACCGCAATTTTCTAGCACTGTGGAGCGGACAAATATTCTCCCAACTAGCAGATAAAGTTTATCTCGTACTGACGATCGCCCTCGTAGCCAGCCGGTTTCAAGCGCCCGATCAAAGCATCAGCAGATGGGTATCAGCAATCATGATCGCCTTTACCATACCCGCAGTGCTGTTCGGTGCCGCTGCAGGCGTGTATGTCGATCGCTGGCCGAAAAAAGCCGTGCTCGTAGCCACAAACCTGCTGCGGGGAGGCTTCGTACTAGCATTACCCCTGCTGCTGTGGCTCTCAGACGGTTTTGAAATCGGTCAACTGCCGCTCGGATTCTGCTTGCTGCTGCTAGTAACATTCCTAGTTTCGACCCTAACTCAATTTTTCGCCCCAGCAGAACAGTCAGTGATTCCGCTAATTGTGGAACGCCGCCACCTGCTATCGGCAAACTCCCTCTACACCACCACCATGATGGGTTCGGTGATTATTGGCTTTGCCGTCGGAGAACCCTTACTAGCCTTAGCCGACACCCTATTCACCAACCTCGGCGGCGGAATCGGCATCGGCAAAGAAATAGTAGTAGGCGGAAGTTACGCCTTCGCCGGAGTGCTGTTGCTGTTGATGAAAACAGGCGAAAAAAACGAAGTCGAACATGAACCGCCACACCCCCTAGCAGATTTAAAAGACGGCCTGCGTTACATCAACGATCAACCGAAAGTCCGCAATGCTTTAATTCAACTAATTATTTTATTTTCGATTTTTGCAGCCTTGGCAGTTCTAGCGGTGCGACTGGCAGAAATGCTGCCCGGTATGAAAGCGTCGCAATTTGGCTTTTTGCTGGCTGCGGTGGGCGTGGGGATGGCTGTTGGGGCGACGACTGTCGGCTATCTCGGTCACAAACTTTCTCATTCCCAACTGAGTTTAATCGGATCGGTTGGGATGGCACTTGCTCTGCTGGGCCTTTCTGCATTTACACACCATTTGTGGATCTCGGTGCTTTTTATTACCATGTTGGGTTTATTTGCCTCATTGGTAGGAGTGCCGATGCAGACGACAATTCAATCAGAAACCCCAGAAGAAATGCGGGGAAAAGTCTTCGGTCTGCAAAATAATGCCACTAATATCGCTTTGAGTTTACCATTAGCTTTGGCGGGAGTAGCGGAAACATTTCTGGGTTTACCTGCTGTGTTTTTGGCTTTGGCTGGATTGGCGATCGCTGGCGGTGTCTTAACCTGGTATATTTTCCGTAGCACTAATAGCAAAGTCGATCGAATCTAAAAAATAACAAACTCTGATTTACTCGAATGCACATCGCTTGGCTAGGAAAAAAATCACCTTTTTGCGGTAACGTCACTTACTCCAGGGAAGTCACCAACGCACTGTTAGACCGGGGATACCAGGTAAGTTTCCTGCACTTTGCCCAAGAAGCCGGCCCGCTGGACAGGAACAATACAGCGTGGAGCATGGCCAATGGGAAATGGGGAGCTTCCATTGCTCAAACTTCATTTACCAATTCGCTCTCGCCGGCGAGTTGCAATGAAGTTTCTTTACCCTGTCACTACAAATCGCAAATTTATACGATTCCGACTCTCAAATCCCGCACCGTGTTGATGAAATCTTTGCGGAGGCTGAAACCCGATGTTGTTCACGCTTCCCTGACGCTTTCGCCTCTAGACTTTCTGCTGCCGGAAATTTGTCAAGAATTGAATTTGCCTTTGGTGGCGACTTTTCACCCGCCGTTCGATCGCAAATTGCGGAATTTGACATCGGGAACCCAACACCTGATGTATCAACTCTACGCTCCGTTTTTGGCTCACTACGACTCGACGATCGTCTTTTCTTACATTCAGCGGGAAATTTTGATGAAGTTGGGAGTACCGCAAGAACGGGTAGCCGTGATTCCCAACGGAGTAGACGCGACGAAGTATTCTCCTGGGCCTTCGGGGTTGAAGTCGGAGTTAAAGGCCGATCGACTTTTTGTCTACCAAGGCAGGATTGCGCCGGAGAAAAATGTCGAGGCTCTACTGAAGGCTTGGAAACAGTGTAATTTTGGGCCTGGTAACGTATTGGCCATCGTGGGCGACGGGCCCCTTGCCGCATCGCTGCAACTGTCCTACGGCGAAGAGGAGGGCATTGTGTGGCTCGGATTTGTCGCCGAGGAGGAGCGCCGGATCGAAATTCTGCGCGGTGCAGATGTATTTATTTTGCCTTCTTTGGTGGAGGGACTGTCGCTGTCGCTGCTGGAAGCGATGGCCTGCGGTTTAGCTTGTTTGGCAACGGATGCCGGTGCTGATGGCGAGGCTTTGGAGGAAGGCGCGGGGATAGTTTTGAACACTCAGCGGGTGCGGAGTCAGTTACAAACTTTGCTGCCGCTGTTTTGCGATCATCCTGAGTTTGGAATGCTGCTGGGTCAAAAAGCACGCCAGCGGGCGATCGAGCGGTACACTCTCAGTCAGAATATTACTGAGCTAGAAAAGCTGTACTCAGAGGTTTTGCAGAAGCAGCGCGTGCCGTTGCGGGGCTTGGCATAACTTAGTCATTAGTCAGTAGTCAGTAGTCATTAGTCAGTAGTCATTAGTCAGTAGTCATTAGTCAGTAGTCATTAGTCAGTAGTCAGTAGTCATATCCGTTCGATTTCTCCAGCCGAGGCAGAGCAAGAGTGATATGGGTTCCCAGGCAGAGCCTCGGAACCAGTTAAACCAGTCAACGAGGACTAACATTAAACGCCAATTGCGATCAATAAAAACAAACATCGAACTCCATAAAGAAATTCACCTGACCCAAAATCAACGGTACATTTTCAGCCCGAGTCCAATTTCCCCTAAAGCATTATTAACAGATACAAAAGAAAATCGTTCCACATTACTCATCCTCTTGGGCTTTCGATTGCTTTAAAACTCCCAGCATCGTTTGTGCAGCATCAAACGCATCATAGGGAGACCAAACATCACACACCGCCCCAGATGCGATCAAATCCTGTTCCTGACTCTGCATACATCCCATCAGCATTTGCAAGGTTACTTCCTCCACAGAAAGAGCTCGCCGCTCAGCAGACTGTAAGAGATATTGCTCCAATTCAGGTGATAGATTCAGCGTCAAATTCATAAACGGCTCCTATTTGTTGGTAATTGCTGCGTTAAAACCTTCAATCTAAAATTGCCTAACTTCCCGGACGCAAATAATCCAAAAGCCGATCGCCCGAATCGGCCCGAATCAAAGCAACCACAACATCCGGCAAACTTCCCAAACTCGGATAAACAAAATAACGCGGTTCCCAGCGCGGCCCAAACTTATCTTTAAAACTGTGCAATCCCTTAAAATTATAAAACTTGCTCAAGTGATCCGAAAGATAAATCAAAACCTTTTCCAACCGCCCGGATTTACCCTCTTCTCCGACTCCCGCCAAAGCCGACAAACCCAAATCAAATTCTGCATAGCCCAATTCTTGACAGTGCTGCAACATCGAAGCAAATAAACACTCCATCGTGCCATTTTCTACCTCGGTGCGCCGCCGCATTAAATCAACTCCGATCGCATCATTACCCACAGATATCATATTCGCAAAAGCACTAATTTTACCGTCGGGAGTGTGAATCGCTACGGCGCGCGTTTTCTGCAAATATGCCTCGTCAAACCAACCCACAGAAAACTGTTTTTCCGCACCCTGAACCATTTGCAGCCACTCGTCGCTAACAGATTTCATTTGTCGCATCAATTCCCCACTTAAAGGAGGTTCGTAAAATTCGATACGATGGCCTGCTTTTGTCAGTCGGTTAATCGCAGTTCTTAAGTTTTGATTTGCCTTGCCTTTGAGAGTAAATCTTTTGAGATTTACAATCGCTTCTTCACCAATTTGTAATACTCGAAAACCGATAGTAGAATACATTTCTAAATCGTCGGGCAAAGTTTGATAAAATGCTGGATACCAATCGTTGCGATCGCAAAATTCTTGAAACCCCAGAATTGCCTCTTTGCGGTCTTCTGCAGGCCCGATGGGGTCTCCGAGGGCGATCGCGCCTCTACCTTTGGGCACGTAGGCGATCGTACTTTTTCCCGAAGCACTAAAATAATAAGATTTATCCTCAAGCAACGCCAGTCTCGCTAGGGTTGTCCGCCCGTATTCTGCTACAACTTCCTGAGCTTTATTGCGTTCCGAAATACTTGCCGAATTTCGCAGCAGCACCGGCCGCAGCAGCATCAAAAGTGCGTAACCAAGCGTTACCGCACCGACAGCATAAATCGAATCTGCGAAAAAGTTAGCAAATCGAGTTTTCGGAACCAAACCCGCATTGTCCGCCGTAAAAAACATAGCGAAAGTCTGGTACAAAGCATCGTCCAAATTGAAATTAACTGCTCGTTCGTTAACTTCAAAACGCCCGTCCAATATGTAAAAACCAGCCGTACCGTAAGCGAGTGTAAATAACAAAGCGCCTACCAAAACGCGGATTCCTTGAGCAATTGAAGGGCGATCGGATTGAGCGGTAAATGTCTTCCGCATCACCAATAATTGCAACAGCAGCACCCCAGAAAGCAAACTTTCTTCAATATCTAATCCCTTAACTAAATGAACTACGATAGAAACGTTTAACAGTCCCACAGTCAACAACCAAGCAATCCGCTTGCGCCGCAACAAATTAGCTGCCAAAGTTAGCAACATAAACCCGATAACGGCTGCAAAAAAATGACTGCCTGCACGGACGGTAAAAGGAAAAAACGGTTCCAGCCAATTTCGGCGATCGGGTAAACTGGGAGTTACGGCAGATAGCAGGTTAATAATTCCTACTAATCCAGTTAAAAACGATGCCGTCCATAGTCCAATCCTATTTTTTCGGGATAACACTGTTCACCTTAATAATTTTAATAACATTTGCCCTAGGGATATATTATGAAAGCAATCGCCGATCGCGATTGTGATTTGTGTTCGGGGTAGGCTGGTTTTGGTAAGAAAGCCGATTTTTTTGTTTGATGAGTTTTATTTAGGTTCGTAGTTGGGTGGGGGCGGGTTTATGTAAATTGTCGGTGGGAATTAAAGATTGTTGGTGAAGTCGCCCCTACCTGGGCAATATTTTTCTTAGCTGCGACTACGACTTGGGAAATATTTTCCTTACCACCCACAGCATAACTAATATCAGCCCGCCCAATCCTAAACGGCCAAGCAAACTCCAGATAATCATCGCGGTGAAGGGATGAAGCGGGAGGGAAGAATCGGGTTGCCATTTAATGGGTGTATCCTTGATTAGGGATAGGCTGCTGAAAAGATTTGGCCGCCGCCGATCGCAGTTCCGACAAAAAAGATGATATTCTCAAGTTGGCGATCGCGCTTTTTATCATTTTATCTCGATCGCGATCTTTCTGCTCTTCTTCCTTTTGCTTGTTTGACACTCCCCAACCTAAAGGATGGGGATTCTTAATTCAGCGACTGACCTTTAAGTGTTACGTCCTTACGGCAATACTCAAACCTTTTAACCGTAGAAATCCTACTAATTAACGAGTCTGATTCGCAGCCACCCCAGAGGGTCTATCTCCACTCATGGTACTAGGATATTGACCTAGAGTTTGGGTATGCTCTACCCTACCTAACAAAAGTAAATTGTTTGTTTTTCTGGTTGTGAGACTGTATTAAGCCTCTAGCTGTATGGCGAGTTTTCGCCACTCTTTGTCCCCCGATTAACGCCTAAAAGTGTGTCTTAATCCCTGTTTCACGAGGGCGTTGCGAGTTTAACCTTGACTATTCTAGTATACCACAGACACTAGGAACTCCCTGATTTTTAGGAAGGAATTTAAGAAATTAAAGCCGTCCTAAAAGGATGGGTTTTAAACCCATTTCTCTGATAATTGTATTTGTTCGCGATCGCCCTGATGTTCCCTTTCTCCCTGTTCCCCGCTCAACTGCGCCTGTTCGATTTCCACCATCCCGCGAATTGGAGAATGGCGGTTGACAATCGCTGATTTCCGCTCGAATTTAATTCATTGGGTAGCGAGAAACCGGGTTTCTATGAGATTTTCGGTGAGACGCGATAAATCTCGAAACAAACCCGGTTTCTAGGATTTAAGTGCATCTAATTCTGTCGCTTCGTAGCGAGAAACCGGGTTTCTATGAGATTTTCCGCTGAACGCGATAAATCTCGAAATAAACCCGGTTTCTGGGATTTAGGAAGAAATTCGGTTTCTATATAAATCCGGCTTTATATTGATTAAAACTTAGAATATCTCCCGATGATTAATCGGGAGAATATCAAAACTACTCCACAATCCAAGGACTCAAGCAAGGAGTCCAACTACTCAATTCATCCGATTTGAACCAGAGACTAATTTCTTGGTTCGCAGTTTCCACAGCATCAGAACCGTGAATGATGTTGCGGCCGACATTCACAGCCAAATCGCCGCGAATAGTTCCCGGTTCCGAATTCAGAGGATTTGTAGCGCCAATGATTTTTCTCGCCGACGCCACCACGCCCTCGCCTTCCCACACCATCGCCACCATTGGCCCAGAAGTGATGAAATCTACCAGTCCCGCAAAAAACGGTCTTTCTTTGTGCACGGCGTAATGCTGTTCGGCTAGTTCGCGACTCGCCGTGATTAGCTTCATCCCTACTAGCGTGAAGCCTTTGGCTTCAAAACGACTGATAATTTCGCCGACGAGTCCGCGCTGTACGCCGTCGGGTTTAATCGCTAAAAAAGTCCGTTCCAAGATTAACTCCTATTATTTTCTTAACCAATCCAAAAGATAGAGTAGCTCACAATGTACCCAATGGCAATTCTGGGAAGAGCAAATTGTTATTTTAGACAGAAGTGTCATTGCGAGGAACGAAGTAATCGCCGAGACTAAGATTGCTTCGTTTTAATGAATTATATCGTTTTCGCTTGCATCGGAATGATTTAACCGGCGCTAGAACACAGAGTACACAGAGTCCGAGAATATATATCTGAATCATTCCGATGAAGAGAGGATTTGATATTATGGCGACTTCCGGCTGCTTTGGGGTGAAGAAATTCAAAAAATGCGATCGCTTTGTTCGGTGCTAGAACGCTATGCTTGGAAAGCTTCTCCCCTTCAGAAGTTGGTTGTAGTCGAAGTCCTGGAAGCAACTGCTACGTTTTTTTTCGAGGCGGCGCTAGCTGTGGTAATGGAGTTACAAGAAGCTACTAACAAAGAATATGTTTATTTTGAAGGAGGTTATGTGGGTTGGGAGAGTCATTAGATTGTAAATATACCTGAAATGTTGCAAATTTTGACAGAGATGGAAGTTACTTATTCCGAACGTGAAGTGGCTTTAGAGTTAGCACAAGATGTATTTGAATTATTTACTGAAGCGATGAAAGAGTTGTTCGGACACAGCAAAACAAATTCTTGCAATACTGTGCTGCAAGTATCTTCGATTTCTGCGTTCGAGCGCGCTTTTGAGTATCAATAAATCTGAGATTGTTACTGCCAATAAATCTGCAATGGGGCGGGCGGGTTTTATCTGTGTTTTGTCGCTTTTTTATGGGATGTTCCACTAAACCCGCCCCGATAATTAATGACTTAATTAAACTATTACTAAATTGTCTCGGTGTACGGCTGTTTCTACGCCTGCATAGCCTAAGATTTCTGCGATTTTATCGGACTTGCATCCCTGAATTTGTCTCATTTCTAAACTACTATAATTCACAAGTCCTCTGGCAATTTGTTTGCCTTCTCCGTCGCACAACTGCACGGAATCATCTGCTTGAAACTCTCCTTCTACTTGAGAAATTCCGGCAGCTAACAGCGATTTTCCGCCGTGGGAAATTGCTTTGACAGCACCCGCATCTAAATACAGTTTTCCTGCTGGAATTAGCACGTTGGCTATCCAGTGTTTGCGAGCGTTTACAGGGCGAGTTTGCGGCTCGAATTGAGTGCCGATCGACTCTCCGTTAAGTATTTTCTCGATATTACCAGGAAAACAGCCGTCTGTGATGACTGTCCGCACTCCCGATGCTGTGGCGATTCTGGCTGCTTCAATTTTTGTTAGCATTCCGCCGGTTCCCCAACCGCTGCGGGAATCTCCTATTTTGATCTGCAATTCTGTGAGCTGTGCCATACTTTGGACTAGGGCGATCGGCTGCGCGTCGGGATTGCTGCGCGGATCTGCAGAATACAGCCGATCGACATCTGTGAGCACGAACAACCAATCTGCTTCTACCAAACTCGCTACTAGCGCCGAAAGCGTGTCGTTATCGCCAAATTTGAGCTCGTCTACGGCTACTGTATCGTTCTCGTTGACGATCGGAATCACGCCCAACTTCAGCAGTTGCCCAAAGGTATTGCAAGCGTTAACATAACCGTTGCGCTGCACTAAATCGCCCCTCGTGAGCAATACTTGGGCGATCGGCTGTTGTAGAGTAGTAAACAAGTCATCGTACACGCGCATCAGCCGCCCTTGCCCCACGGCAGCCACAGCCTGTTTCATAGCGATATTTCGCGGGCGTTCCGTCAAACCCAAGCGCGCGCAACCCACGCCCACCGCACCGGAAGAAACCAAAACTACTCGATGGCCGCTCTGCCGCAAACCTGCTAATATTTCGACTAATGCAGCAATAGTTGAGAGAGCTAAGTTTCCGGTAGTCGATCGAGTCAGTGTCGAAGTTCCTATTTTGATAACAATAGTTTGAGTCATTTGTTATTTGTTATTAGTTATTTGTTATTTGTTGTTTGTTATGACAATCAGAGCTTTTTTATTTAATTGCGATCGAGTTCCAAACGGCCTATTCATAAACAATATTTCAGATTAATTACTAATATACCTCTCCAATAACTATTGTGGAACAGGCATCCTGCCTGTTCCAAACAGGCTTTTTATGATATGTCTAATCACTGATGATACCAAATCCGGGTAATATATGATTCGGCGGTTGAAACCGCGTCTACACAAACGATGTCGGCCTGCGCCGACTGGTTCATAAAGGGTATCCAAAACCCGAATTTGGTATGACTGCTAACTACTAACCAATTACCAATGACTAATGACAACTAACTACTGACAACTGACAACTAACTACTGACAACTGACAACTAACTACTGACAACTGACAACTAACTACTGACAACTGACTACTGACTAATCTTTAATTTTCAGAGTTGCCCCCAAAGCTTGAGAAACCCACACTTCAAAAGAGCGCACCGGATACTTACGAAGCGCGTAGCCAGCATCAATCATTGGCTCGACTAAAATAGTAAACATACCCAAACGATTGCCGGCCAAAACATCAGTAAAAAGTCGATCGCCCACCATCGCCACCTGTTCCACCGGCAAATTCATCGCCGTCACAGCTTTTCGCAACTTGCGGCGCGACGGTTTAGCAGCACCAGTAATATAAGGTAGATTCAACGACTCAGCAATTCGACCGATCCGAGTCTGACTTAAATTATTGCTCGCCAACCACAGCGATACTATCGGTTTAATTTCTTCCACCCACACGCTGAGTTCGGGAGAAGCATTCATTGCTGTCATGGGAACGAGAGTGTCGTCCACATCCAAAACTAATCCTTTAATCTGATATTCCTGAAGAATATCTGCAGTTAAATTTACGATCGAATTGCCTAAAACTAAGTCAGGCTGTAATAGTTTACCCCAAGTCATAATGATTTTAGAGTTGAGATTTTAGATTTTAGATTCAGAAATAAGAAATTGGAAGTTAAGGATTAAAAAAGTAAAAAATCTCCAGCAAGCGTTATTGCTTTTGCTTTGTTACTTTTTACTTTTGTATTAGTTTTTGCCAATCTATTGACCCGATCGCACTTTTTGGTCAACTTGAGCCACAGCAGCATTGTGTTCGGCCAGGGTGCGGCTGAAAATGTGAGTGCCGTCGTACCGAGCCATAAAATACAGATATTCCGTATTTTCAGGAGCCAGAGTAGCTTCCAAACTGGCAATTCCCGGAGACGCGATCGGAGTTGGCGGCAGCCCTACATTGATATAAGTATTGTAAGGAGAAGGCGTTTCCACCTGCTTAAAAGTCAAAGGCTTCTCCTTAGTTTGCCTGATGCCGAGGGCATATTCAACTGTAGGATCGGAGCCCAAGGGCATATTGTTTTTCAGACGGTTGTTGAACACGCCTGAAATGCGATTGCGCTCGCTCGCCACCACGGCTTCTTTTTCCACAATACTCGCCAGCGTCACCCACTCTTTCAAAGAAAACTTAGTATTGTTCTGATTTTTTTGATAGACCGGCAAAGCTAACCGCTCGAAACGATCGAGCATTTGCTTAATGACAGCTTCCGGGCTAATTGCATCGCCGTCTAGCTGATAAGTATCCGGGTACAAAAACCCTTCCAAATGAGGCAAGCCGCTGGGTAGCCAAGGGTACTGAGCGTAGGGAACTTGACTCGCTGCCGCCATAAAATCCTTAGCCGGGAAAAAACCTTGGGCTTCAAAATAAGCACTCATTTGTTGCATCGACCACCCTTCGGGAATCGTGAAACTCTGCTGTGCGACTTCGCCATTCCAAATTTTCTCAGCAACCGCACTCAGAGGCTGAGTCGCCGACAGTTGGTAAGTTCCGGCTTTAAAACCTCCGTCGCGGTTTTGCATTGTCAGCCAGCGGGCCCACATATCCCATGCTCCTGCCGATCGAATTAAGCCCGCGGCTTCCAAATCCTGCCCGATTTGTTGACTGGAAGTACCGGGGGGAATTTGGATGGAAACAGCAGCACCATCTCCCGAAGAAGTTGAGGTTTCAGCGATTTTAGGAGCGGCCGAAGCCCAGCTCCACCAAGCCCAGCCCTGCCAAGCGCAAACACCCCAAATTGCCGGCAGCAACACCAGATAAAACAACCATTTTGAAAGTTGCGGAGCAGCTTTTCGGCTCTCAGACTCGCTGCTTTTTGTCAGTTGTTCTTTGCTCATAGTGCGTTGTCCTCGATAAGCGCCAATTAATTAACGACTAATGACTAACTCTCTGCGATTGTTGACCGAAAGTCAGGGATGCAGCCTGTTCGATCCACCCAAAAACTGATATAAGCCCCCGAGTTCAGTCGTGGAGAGACTGAAATTTTAGACAAGAGTTCAACATCCCAGATTCACCTAGCTGCAAGTAAATCTAAAATCTAAAATCGACGCTCCGCAACCATATTGGCGCGGCTCAATTCAACACCCTGAGCGGACAGGGCAGAAGGCACAATCTCGAAAAAGTTCGATCGGGCAAGCAGTTAACTTCTAACCATAAGATAATCAAAAATTCTGCTTTTTGCCGTCAGGTCTTCTGCCTGCAATCAATATCTAATCAGGCTCGTCAAAAAACTGGTCTTCTAGCATCGGCAACATCGGTTCGAGCCTTTGGAACTCTTCTTCCGAGAGCAATTCCGGCTCGCCGTCATCATTGATGCGAGCCAAGATAAAGAACGGATCGAGAGGAGTATAAATGGCATATTCCTGTTCTTCGTGATAGAAGCTGGTCAGCCACATCAGTTCCTCGAAATCCGACTCTTCATCGGGATCGGTATCCGGTGCCATCTCCTCGTCGGGAAATTCTGGCAATTCGCCAACTACAGTCAGCGTCACCGCCGTGCGCCGGAGTGTCAAGTTCTGCTCTTGCAGCACAACTTGAGCAATATCAAAAATTTTGTCAATTTCGGTCTCGTCTTCTACAGGAATTGCTGCTTCGTCGCTTTCGTCTCCGTGCCAAGTAAAAATTTCTACTGGAGAGTCGATCGGAATCAGCAAAGCATATTCTTGACCTTCTAGGTTCATCGAATGCTCTATGTTGCAAGTCAGCGAGCGCCCGAATTCATCCGTCAGGGTGACGGACTCTTCGTTGGAACTGCCATTCTCTTTGCGGTTTGGGGATGAGGACATCGCGTGTATCTTAATTTTCCGTCAATTATTCAGTAATTTGTGCTTGACAATGGGGAGTTTTCGTGGCGATATTCTGGCGGCGCGGGCGATCGCCAGCCCACAAGTTTAAACTGCGAGACTCGCGGCATTTTCCACGCGGAGAGTGCAGCGTTTAAATTTCTGTCTAGTCCAGAGCGACACTGAGGACAAATCACAATTTTGTGCTGCTTCAGTACCGAAGGGTACAGCGAAATTTTCTCAAGTATGTCAACGGTTACAGGTGTGCCTAGCAAACTTGCACAACTAGGATATCACGGCTTTGTTAAAAGCTATCACGATTGGGAACAGGGGCGATATTTTGTCTTCTCATATCCAACCACCGCTGCAAAATCAGGGCTGCTGCTTTGCGATCGATCGAACCCTTATTTTGCGAAGGCGACATTCCTTGTGCTTGAATCAATTCCTCTGCCTCAACCGAAGTCAGGCGCTCATCTGCGTATTCTAGGGGGAGTTCTAAGGCCTCGGCGAGGCGGCCAGCATATTTCTGCACTTGTCGCGCTTGATTGCCCAATTCTCCGTTCATGGAGTAGGGCAAGCCTGCAACCAAAATTTTCACTCCGCGCGATCGGACGAGTTCTCGCAGACAAGCTACATCGCGATCGAAGGACGATCGCACCAGAGTAGTAATCCCCGTAGCGATTAAACCTGTGCCGTCACATCCGGCGATGCCGACTCGTTTGCTGCCGATATCTAATCCGAGGGCTGAAATCCATAATTTTTCGTTGGACATTATTATCGATTTTAGATTTTAGATTTACTGTTTTTGGGCGGATACAATTTTATTTAACGAACCGCGAAGACGCAAAGAACGCGAAGGAATAACAGAAGAAAGCAAGAAGATAATAGGCAATATTAAGTTGGCATCAATCAAAAGCAAAAGGAAATTCCTGTAAATATGACAGAAAAAAAGTAATTTGTTGAATGATTAATTCTATTCTTTTCTGCTTTCTACCTGCTACCTTCTGCTTTCAATTGTTAAGAATTGAGTTCTCCTAGCGAGCCGCCGTCTGGAGGCAATTCCGGCAAATTCAGAGGCAAAATGCTGTTGGCATCTGTTGCTGCTGATTCGGAATTTTGGCTGTTCGAGGGGTTAATTCGATCGGCTTGACCGTTTCCTGAGTCCGACAAAAACGGTTTAATCTCTGAGGACGCGGGCCCTGCTGCGGCTTCCCCAGCCATCGGGCCTAGCCAGGACATCCGACCCGGTACTGGTTTGCGAGTTGGTTGGAAGCTCTGCAACATTTCTGATAGTTGGAGTCCTTCGAGGGAGACTAACTTTGATTCGCGCAGTTTGTGCCATACCGATCGAGACATCAGCAAGCTGTGTTCCACGCGCACGGCTCCAAATTGCTCTAAATAAGCTTCGCGTTCCGGTTGATAGTCGGCGGAAGCTAGTTGCAGGCTTTGAACGGGGAAGTCTTGAACGAGTCGCGCCATCTGGGATAGCAGTTCCGGGTACAGCCAAGTGTAGGCCGGGTGTACGGTCAACTGGGCGACGTGTGGCGCTTCGCCGTTGCGGGATAGCTGCACCTGAAAATAGCCGATCGCGGCTTTCCGCTGCGGTTCAAACACGTAACCGCTGACTACTTCTGTTTTCGCCAGCCACTGTCTGGCACCTTCGACTAAAGCGCCGAAAAAACTGGTTTTGAAGTCTTGAATGTGCCGATCGAATACTTGGCGCACCAAGGGCGGCATCGATGCGGTATCGAGTTGATATAGCAATTGAGCGTCCGCGTTGCTGACCGGCAGCAGGTTGGGCAAATCTGGCGTTGAGTTTGCCATTTCTTGCAGGCGTTCTGGGGCGATCGTCCAGTAAGTCATCTGGGCCAACGGCTGAAACCCGTTCTGCCGGTACAAAGCTAGGGAAGTTGTGTCGCCGACATTCACCTCCAGCAGCCACGTCCGCGCCTCCCAGACTGCCTCAAAGCAGTACCGCAGCAGCATGGAACCAATGCCTTTGCTGCGGGCTTCTGGGTCTACTCCGATGCGATCGATCCGCCAAGTGCTGCGGGTGCGGTTGAAAGGAGAAATCTGAATGATGCCCTTAACTTTCCCCTGTTCTTCAGCAACGTGGGCCCGAAACAAAGACTGACAAGGGTTGGGAAACAAGCTAAACAGCTTTAGCAGTCCGTACCAGCGACGAATCTGCTGCAATTTTTTACCTAGTACCAAGTCGCAGCTTGCACCCTTGCGTTTTTCTGGTTGTTCGGCTGTTTCCGCGCACAGTTGTTCCATCGCCTCGATGTCGCGGTACTGAAACGGGCGAATCACAACCTGGTTTTGGTTTTGAGAGGTAAATGAAGTCATAGCACGAAAGTGGGGAATGGAAGTTTTTAAATAAAATTTCAGAAAGGGGAAAAGTTAGGGAAGTTTTGAGTTTTGAATGCGTTAATTTTGCGTTCAAAACTTAGAACCTGTTCGGGGACGCCATCGCCTACAAAGAAACCGGGTTTTTTACTCTTTCTGTGGGTTACTGCGAAGGAAACGCTTTTAAAAACCAGGTTTCTGGCAGCCCGTGGGTCCGCGAACTAAAAACTTTTGATGCTTCTCCCTTTCTCGATCGAGCGAAAATTAAAAATTTCAAATCATCTTTTTTTAATTTTTAATTTGAATTTTTAATTTTCAGTTTTAAAATCAAGATTTCTGTGGCAGAGGTCGAATCAATACGACCGGTGTTCGTTCGTCAGCATTCCCGGCGGGGTTGCTTCGCAAGGCTTGCTCTAAAAATGTTACCGATAAATCGGAGGTCGCTGCTAATATCTTAACTGCTTTCAAGTCATTAGCGTCTACGATCGCCGCCGCAAGTCCAGTTTCTCGCTGAATTTGTTCTACAACTTGCTGCGGATTGTCCGGGCCAAGCACAATAAATTGGTCGAAGGGAGGCAAAGTCCCGGTAACGTCGTCGATTAGCCTTGCTTGTTCCCCTGCTAACTGGTAAAAGACTCCCGGTTTACCCAATATTTTAGCTACAGAGCCGATCGCAAATGCTGCGACTACGCGCCAAGGCCCAACTACATCCACCAAAGTTTGCATTCCGCAAGCTGTGGCCAAACTCGACATCGGCAAGAAAAACAAGCAAACTCGCTTTGCTACCCATCCGGGTTTAACTTCGCTGGGGTGGTGGTAGCGTCCCTGCATCAAAGCTAGGGGAGTTTCTGCAAGGGCGACAATATCACCTTTCTGGGCGCGCGGCAGCACGTAGCGCTTGACAATTTCGACGGGATCGTCTAGTTCTGCCAGTATGTGGGTGCGAATCGGCAAAACTTCGGCAACTCCGACATTGCGGGCGACGGGTACGGTGTCCGAGTTGGGAAATTGCAGCGGGACTACTACGTTGCGGACTTTGGGGATGCGCCCGCCTGGGCCGTAGGTGACGAAATGTATTTGCACCCAAGCTGACTGCAATTTGGTTAAATCTTGCCCTTGAATGTCTACAGAGACTTTAATTTTGGTGTTTTGTTGGGCTTTAACAATATAGCCGAACCAGTAATCGTCCGATCGGGCTTTTGCGTCTTTGTGGCAAGGAATCACTTTTGTCTGGAAAGTCACGCCATCCAAACTTGCGTCTGACAGCAGTTTCACCTGTGCGCGCACTTCCGGCAACATCACCTCGAACCGCTGTGTCAGGTTGCGGAATTCCATTTCCCCGACTAAAAAATAGCGATTGGGTTCGTTTATGGCTAAGTGCCATTCTCCGGCTGTAAGTTCTAGTTTATTTGCACTCCCAGTCCGGCGATAGTTCAACTCTAGGCCCAATCCGCCCAATGCTAGCAGCGAACCTGCTGCTGCGATTCCTGTTGCTAAACTCTCAATCACTCAAATCACCGCCAATAATATTTTGTGTTTACTGTAGTCGATATCGGGTACTTCGAGATCCGATCCGGCAGTAATTGGAAGTTGTGGGGGTTGTTGGGGGCGGGGTTGGAGAGTGGGATGGGCGCGATCGAAATAGATTTTTCGGATGACTTGCACGGGATGGCGGGAAATTCGGGTAGACTTTATGACTGCCCGAACAAATGTTATCGCGGTTTTTATTCCAACCTTGCTCTCACTTCATCAGCCGATAACTGAGGCAATTGTTCTACAAACAATGTCAATTCATCGACAGGCATTGCTAGTAAGTTGGTAAGGGCAGCAGGCAGAATATCCTCCAATTCACTTTGGCGCATTCTCAAAACATTTTCTGCTAATAATCTCACCGCTTGTTGTCTTCCTGCTTCATCGACGGTTAGCATGGATATTGCCAGCAACAGCACTGTAAATTCCGCAGCGGGCAACTTTGATATTGGAGATAAAAAAGCTGTCATTTTCGAGTTAACTTCTCCAAATCGCACTTGCAGGAAATTCTCTAAAATTAAGCGCTGTTGTGTTTGTCTGCCTTGTTCTAATCCTTGTTCAATTCCTTGTTGTTGTGCGGCTTCTAACTGTTCTCTAAAAAGTGATGGGATCGCCATAATTAACTCCCGCTCTTCTGGCTGTAACTCTTGTTCGGTATCGGTTACTAAGTTTGACTGCAACTGATACAGCAATTCTAGCGCGATAATCCGTAACGGATCGTCGGTTGCTAAAGAGCTCAGTTCGGCGATCGCCCTTTGCTGCACTTTTCCTTTGCCTAAAATCCTCAACCACAACGTTTCGGGAGTTTCGGGCAATTGATGAATCACCACCATTGCCGATTTCAAATGCCTCGGCAAAAAATAAATGCCATCGAGCCAATCATCCGGCTTGGGTACCGCACCAAAACCCTCCAGCAGTGCTTTCGACGCTGTAGGTGTCAAAATCCACAATAAGGGCAGCTTAGCATCGTCGTAGCGAGTATTTTCTCTTCTGGCTTGCCGCTCCAATTCACCTCGCAAATCCCATAACTTACTCATACAGCTAATGACTTCGCCGACAGTTGCTGCATTGCGAAACGGTTCAAAAATTGCCGCCGTATCAGCCATTTTTCCCAACAATCCTAAAGTTGCTGAGTATTCGGGAATTACAGTGCTGGGAATGAAATAAACATCGATTTCTCGGACTTCTGCAGTAACATCATGCCCGATATTCACCGTTCCGATGGGAGACAGCAGTTCTGTCAACAAGTCTTTGGCAAAGCGATCGTGAATAAATCGCGTCATAAAAAATTGCTTTCATATTTTATGATTTAATTTTATCATGTTATATCGCTTCCGGTTGCATCGGAATCATAAAATCGAGTCAACATTTAACACTCAACCATTCAGTTTTTTTGACATCGAGTCAACAGTCAACAGTCAAAAATCATGTTTGAGTGCAACCGTAATTGGTATGACTGTCAGATATTTAAGATATTTGCTTTGACAACCAGCAGACAAACATAAAACCATCAAACACTCAGATACCCGACTTTTTCAAGAAGTCGGGTATCTAACAGATATTGCATTTTACGTTCATTTAGAATGCAGGCTGCAATCAATATCCAATTTGCAAAGTCACAGAAGCTTCAATCTGCTGTTCCCCTCCCACCACAGGCGTTGCAGCATTAGCATCAGCCTTAGCAGCAAATTGGCGGTACACGGGAGCTGGCGCGATCGCACCGTTGACTTGAATTCCCTGAATCTCGCCGCGCTTGAGGTTGAGCGCGCTCAAGACTGCATCCGCTTGCGATTGAGCGTCTTGAGTGGCTTTTTTGAGTGCTTGTTTTTGACCTTGTTCGATCGCGCTTTCGGCGGCCACAAAACTCACACCTTGAATGCGCGTTGCTCCGGCTGTCACCGCATCGTCGAGCAAAGTGCCTGCAGATTCAGTATTAATCTGAAAACTGACGGTATTAGTAGCAGTATACCCTGTCAGCCGCTGCTGGTTGTTTTCGTAGCTGTAATTCGGGCTGAGGGTAATGCCGGCAGTTTCGAGTTTTTCTACTTGGCGCGATCGCAGCAACTCTACCACAGCGGACGATCGCCTGGCCGCTTCCTGCTGCACCGCAGTCGCCGTTTTCCCCTGCACCTCAACACCCAGCCGCACTTGGGTTTTAGTTGTAGGAATCGCTTCCACACCTCGCCCGGTAACAGTCAACGTTCTGAGCCGCTGTTCTTGAGCAACCGCCGGATCTAACCTCACAAAACTCACGAAAGTTAACGTTAAACACAACGCTGTTAACAGACTGCGGAAATTATTTCTAGTACCGCGCCGCAAATTTGAATTCATAACTTTGATTATCCTCACATACAACAGATGCTATATTTTACTTTGCCACTGAAATTCCTAGATATCCGGCTTGTTACATTTTTGGCAACTAAAAAAAATATTAGTCATTGGTCATTAGTCATTGGTCATTACTCATTACTCATTACTCATTAGTTATTACTCATTAGTTATTACTATATGCAATCCTTAAAACAAGCTGCCCGCCGACTTAAAAAAGAGACTTACGCCGTTTATTTAGCCAGTACAGACCAGAGAGTACCTGGGTACGCCAGAATTTTAGCTGGCCTTACGGTGGCCTATGCTTTTAGCCCGATCGACTTAATACCCGATTTCATACCAATTCTCGGCTACTTGGACGATTTGATAATTGTACCTTTGGGAATTTGGCTGGTACTGAAGATGATTCCCCCACAGGTTTTAGCCGAGTGTCGGGAAAAAGCCGCTGCTGAAATAGAGCGAGAAAAACCGATAAATCTGGCTGCGGCTGCTATAATTATTGTTATTTGGATTGGCTTGGGAATATTAGCAGCAATTTTGCTCAAACAAATATTGAAACGTTAGAAATCCGGACCGTTGAAACCGCGGCTATAGAGACAAAACCCGCCTCCGCAGGTTGAATAATAGGCGGTGAAAATTATGTTTTACCTTATTCTCTCTTCGTCCGCGGAGGCGGATATCGTTTGACTTTCTGGGGGTTTCAACCGCCGTCGGATCTTCATGATATTATATTGTAGGGCGATCGCTCATTACCTTAAACAAACTCGGAGTAAATGAATTCATTTCATCAAACGTAAAATACGAAACCCTCAAAGGCTTGCTGTGTATCTCTTCTTCCTTCTTCCTTCTTCCTTCTTCCCTCTTCCTTCTGCTTATCACATACTAAGTATTATTTATCTCTTAAAAAAATCCAACAACTAACTATCTAGCTATGACTCAAACCACTGATTTCCTCAGCCACCTCAACCCATCTCAGCGCCAAGCAGTCGCCCATTATAACGGGCCGCTGTTAGTAGTAGCGGGCGCTGGTTCCGGCAAAACGCGAGCTCTAACTTACCGAGTTGCTAACTTAGTTCGCACCCATAGAGTTGATCCAGAAAATATTCTGGCGGTGACATTTACAAATAAAGCCGCCAGGGAGATGAAAGAAAGAATTGAGAAATTGCTGGCTACTCAGCAAGCTGAAGCGGAATATGGGAAACCTTTGGCAGATTTAGCGCCGGATGTGCAAACCAGATTGCGATCGCAAATTTACCAGAGAATTACCAAACAGATTTGGATGGGAACCTTTCACTCTCTGTGCGGCCGAATTCTCCGCTACGACATTGAGAAGTATCAAGACGAAAAAGGCCGCCAGTGGAAGAAGAATTTTTCAATTTTTGACGAGTCAGATGCTCAAAGTCTCGTCAAACAAATTGTTACCAAAGTCCTCAATTTAGACGATAAGAAATTTGACCCGCGCAAAGTCCGATATGCCATCAGCAACGCTAAAAATCAAGGTTGGTCGCCTCAAGAATTCCTCGCAGCAGAACCGGATTACCGAGGGCGGGTAATTGCGGATGTTTACAGCCGTTATCAAGATGCTTTAGCCGCCAACAATGGCTTAGATTTTGACGATTTAATTCTAGTTCCGGTTAAACTTTTACGCCAAAACGAGCAAGTTTTAAGTTATTGGCATCACAAATTCCGACATATTTTAGTTGACGAATATCAGGATACCAACCGCACTCAATACGATTTGATTCGGATGTTGGTGACAAATAACAGCGACCCGAAAGAGTTTGATAAATGGCAAAATCGCTCGATTTTTGTGGTGGGCGATGTGGATCAATCTATTTACAGTTTTCGGATGGCTGATTATACCATTTTGCTGGAATTTCAAGAGGATTTCGGCGATGGCTTGTCGGACGAAAAAACTCAGACGATGGTCAAATTAGAGGAAAATTATCGATCGCGCGAAAACATCCTGCAAGCCGCCAACCACTTGATCGAACACAATACCGAACGCATCGAGAAAGTTCTGCGCCCGACTCGCGAACCCGGAGCTCCGATTGTGGTATGGCGCGCCGACAACGAAATAGATGAAGCGCAATTTGTAGCGGGGCAAATTCAGTCCCTGAAGCGCCAAAATTCCGAATACGAACACGGCAGCAACTTTGCGATTCTCTACCGCACCAACGCCCAATCTCGCTCCTTTGAAGAAGCGTTAATGTACTTGGATATTCCCTACAATATTGTCGGCGGCCTGAAGTTTTACGATCGCAAAGAAATCAAAGATATCCTAGCATACCTGCGGACGATCGCCAATCCCGACGATAGCGTCAGCCTCAAACGCATCATCAACACTCCCCGCCGCGGCATTGGCGACACGACATTTGGTAAAATCGAAGATGCTGCAACTCAATTAGGTATTCCGCTGTGGGAAATTCTCAGCGACGAATCTTCTGTAAATACTCTCGCAGGGCGATCGGCAAAAGCTATCATTAAGTTTGCCGCCATGATTGGTAATTGGCAACAAAAACTTGAAACCACGCCCGCATCGCAAATTGTCCAAGGAATTATCGAAGATTCTGGTTACATTGACGATTTGAAAAACCAAGGAACCGAAGAAGCCGAAAATCGCATCGAAAACGTCAGAGAATTGTACAACGCAGTGCTGCAATTTGAAGAACAAAACGAAGAACCGACGCTAACATCATTCTTAGCAAAAGCATCCTTAGCATCCGATTTAGATGATTTGAAAGAAGACGATTCCCGCGTGTCGCTGATGACGCTGCACTCAGCCAAAGGGTTAGAATTCCCCGTAGTATTTTTAGTCGGAATGGAACAGGGTTTATTTCCCAATTTCCGCAGTTTAGATGACCCGAAAGCAGTTGAAGAAGAACGCCGTTTGTGCTATGTCGGCATCACTCGCGCCCAGGAATTGCTATTTCTCACCCACACTCGCGAACGCCGCCTCTGGGGAGGATACCGCGAACACTGTACGCCTTCACTATTCTTGGGCGAATTACCGACACATTTGCTAGCTGGAAGTGCGAAGAAAACTAAGACAGGCAAAACTGGTGCATCCCAGGGAAAAACTAATAATTCAGCAGCCGATTCTGGGAGTTCTCCATCAGAATGGAAAACGGGGGAACGGGTTTTTCATCATGCTTTTGGAGTTGGAGAAATTACCCACGTTTTGGGAGTGGGCGATAAAACTAATCTAGCAATTAAGTTTAAAGGTTTGGGCCGCAAAATCATCGATCCGAGGACGGCCAAGTTGCAGCGAGTGTAATATAAAAAACTCCAAAAAAACCAGGCGGTTTCAACCGCGTCTGTACAGGTAAAACCCGAGCTGAGGGGTTGAAGAATGGGCGGTAAAAATGGCGGTAAAAATTACATTGTTTTCTTGAGTCCGCAGAGGCGGACATCGTTTGACTTTCTGGCGGTTTCAACCGCCGGATTTTCTTCTATTATTCGATTACCTGAGATTCCACACGCCTGTATTTACCCGCCAAACGTTCTCGACGCTGGCGGCGGTTGTCAGCTTCAAATATAGCAATTGCTTCATCTAACTTCAAATTGAAAGCGTCAAGCTGTCGGCAGACTTCACGCATCTTTTCAACGTGTCGCTTTCTGGTTTCAGCGTCGGGGATTCTAGGTTGTTGATTCATCGTAAGTTCCAATCCATTTTGATTTCTTGAATGCTTGCTGCTGAGGCATCGACAATGGCCTCTCCGTCTTCTATCGTGCCATACAGAAAGTTTAACGTATCCGCAGTCGCAGCGGGTTGAGATTCTGCCACCTGCTGCAAAAGCCTGTACAAACGATTGTAAGAGGTTCTCAACCTTTCCTTAATATTATCCAGAGATTCTAGTTCGGGGAGTGTCGCTTCTGTCTCGCCAAACTGCTGCATGAATATATATTCTGTGGCGGTTGTTTCGTTGAGGATTTCCACTAGCCGCCGCTGCAATGTGAAAATTGTGTTCAGGATGTCATCAGGTAGCTTTGCCATTGTCCTTAATTTTTAGGGATAACAACTTAACACAATATATCAGAATGTTTGATCGTTACCAGGCAGAGCCTGGTAATGCAGATCCGGAGGCTCTGCCTCCTTTTATCTGGTAACTTACAGAAGAGAGGACTGTAGGAGGTGTTTAAGTTATTAACTTTTAGATTCTTAACACAATATAGCAGAATGTTTGCTTCCTTCTATTTGAGTTGGAATCAAGAGCGATCGCACTCCCAATTTACCACATTTAAACCTAACTAAAAGCATCCAGATTACCAGCATCCATATCGATCCGTGAGGTCGCTTTCTTCAATCCTAAAATCTCAAATCGATCGCACTTCGCATTGCTAATAACGCCGTTCCATAAGCAGCCGCAGTATGAATTGGCGTTTCAACAGGCACTTTCAAATAACGCTTTCTAATCGCACTCCAAACCGAATTTTTCGCCCCGCCGCCAGCCGTATAAACTTTGGTCAAAGGAGTTGCGCCCAATTCTTGCAATAATTGATATCCCCGCGCTTCAATCCGCGCTATGCTTTCTAGCAAACCGTGCATAAATTCCACAGAATCAGCGGGACGCGGTTCGAGCCGGGGCGCTAAATTCGGGTCATTAATTGGAAAGCGATCGCCCTTTTTCAACAATGGGTAATAATCCAGCAAACTCTCTTGTTCTGGATTAATTTGTGTGCTATAATTAGCTAATTCAGCATCAGTAAAAAAGTGTCGCAGCACCGCACCTCCGGTATTAGAAGCGCCTCCAACCAACCACAAATCGCCTAATTTATGGCTGTAAATCCCGTATCGAGAATCATCTACGCGGGTATGACTTAACAGTTTGACGGCTAAAGTAGAACCGAGAGAAGTTACTGCTTCTCCTGGTAAATTGACACCGCTTGCTAAAAATGCTGCAATGCTATCGGTTGTGCCAGCACAAACTGTACAATCGCGGGGAAATCCGAAGCGACTCCTCACTTCATCTTTAACTTCCCCCACAGGCGTGCCCGGTGCGACAACGTGCGGCAATTTAGGCGTTGCAGCGCCCGCAATTCCCTGGATCAGCCAATCGGGATAGCACAAAGTATCAACATCGAAACCGAGTTTTAAAGCATTGTGATAGTCGCTAATTCCTAATTTTCCGTGCAGCAAAAATGCCAGCCAATCAGCTTGATGCAGGAAATAAAGCGGGCTGGTAAAGCCTCGAAAGTCTTGCAACCACAGGAGTTTGGCCAGACTGGATGTTGCGCTTAATACTGTGTGGTTATCCGGCGCGATCGCCCGCAACGTCTCTGTAACGGCTGCACCGCGCGCATCATTGTATAAAATGGGTTCGCATACTGGTATACCGTCGGTATTGCACAGCATGACAGTGGAGGATGTGCCGTCAATGGCGATCGCCCTTACCTGATTGCGGATTGTTGGGGGAATTTGCTCGATCGAATCCCACAGCGCATTTTGCCACACCGAGGGCAATTCAGTCTGTTGTTGCCCGTTGTTAGCAAAAGTATATTCAGTCTCGCAATGGATTGTACCCTGGGAGTCTATGACAGTCGATCGAGCGCCCGTCGTGCCGAAATCTATTCCCAAATAAAGATTCATTTCTAGCAGTTGACAGTTGACAGTTGACAGTTGTTGTAGGGTGTGTCAGCGAGAAACCGGGTTTCTGAGATTATCGTGCTTCTACATAGTCACAAAGCGTAGTTGGTTGGGGAATCGGTAAACCTTCCTCTCGCAATCCTTCTAAGTGAAATTCGATCGCTTCTTTAATTTGCTGCTGTATTTCTGCAAGGGTTGCGCCTGTAGCTGCACATCCGGGTAAATCGGGTGCGTAAGCTGAATAGTTATTCGGTGTTTTTTCAATGACAATGGCATAACGCATTAGTTGAGATCCTCATCTTGATGATTTGTTTCGACTTCGTTAGGTTCTTGTTGCTCTTTGACTTCTCTCAAGAGAGCTTGTTTGAGAATATTATTGAATGTACCCGGAGCCAAATCGTCAGAGAGTTTACCGGGAACTGTAACTAAACCGGATTTGGTAGGATGTTTGTACTGGCGGTGACTCCCTCGTGTTCTAGCGAGATACCAACCGTCTGCCTCTAGTTGTTTAATGATATCTCTGACTTTTGTTGGCATTTATTATTAACGTAAGTAGCAGGTATTGAAATGACAAAAAGCCGATAACTTCGTAAAAAAAGGTTCGAGAAAAAAGACTTGACAGGGGGCTGAAATCGTTAGAGATTACAGCTTACAGTTCTCGATGCGAGAGAAAAAAACCAAACCCCACCAACCCCACCAACTCACAAAACCAAACTCAACCCGCACGCAACAACGAACCCACGGGAGGTGGCCTGATGGTGCTTGCAAATTAAAGGTTAGGTCATCGTAGTTCAACCAACTTTTTCGGCTGTTTCGCCAACCTACGCGATCGCCTAGTTTCTTTTCAGTCTCCCAATCCACTTTCCCACCAACTGACAGCCAAATTTCTTTCTGGACGCTAAAGCCAAAGCGACCCTGACTATATTTTACCCACAACTGGTCAATCGTGCGTAAATCATCGCAAGGAAACTTGTCAATGTCGTTGGTACTTAACCAACCTTCCTTCTCCCGTCTGGCTGCTTTCAGTATCACTTTGAGTGTTTCCTGATCCGCCTTTTTCCACTTCCCTGTGGCCAATAAATCCCGCAGACGAGTATAGTCAACACCCAGCGCTGATTTAAGCGAGTCTGTTGACGGTGGAGGTATTTGAGGTGATGCTTGAGGTGATTGAGAAGCAAGAGCCTGCAAAACTTCAGTAGCAGATTGATAACGTTTTTTAATAGCAGGTTGTATCATTTTATCTAAAATCTGACCCAGTTCCGAACTGACAGATGTTTTTAAGTGTTCTCGCCACACCCACTCAAACTCGCTATCATCAAATAAATAAATCGGCTCAACCTCAGTTAACAGACACAGACAAGTGACACCCAGACTATAAATATCACTCGCATAAATAGCTTTGCCGTTGGCTTGTTCAGGTGCCGTATATCCAGCCGTCCCGATCCTGGTTCCCGTTAGCCCTAGAGCCGTTTTTGTCGCATATTTCGCGGCTCCAAAGTCAACTAAAACCAGTTGCCCATCTTGCCTAAGAATAATATTTTCTGGCTTGATATCCCGGTGAATTACTTGGCGGGAATGAATGAACTCGAATACTGGCAATAAATTATTAAGCAAGTCGCGAATCTGCGTTTCGCTAAAATATCCCTGAGATTCTAGTGCTTCGGCTAAATTTTCACCGTCGATGAATTCTTGGACTAAATACTGCCGTTCATCTTGACTAAAATATGCTAATAAGTCGGGAATTTGAGAATGTTTACCCAACTGTTCTAGGCGTACTGCTTCAAGAGCAAATAACTCAGCAGCTTTCTGGATACTTGAAGTGCCTTGAAATAGGGGGTAGAATTGTTTAATAACGCAGGGAGGTTTGGAGGGTTTATACTCGTCAATAGCTAGAAAAGTGCGCCCAAATCCCCCTTGTCCAATAATTTTTTGGGCTCCGTAGCGATCGCCCAATAGCAGTTTATTCCCACATTTTTGACAAAATTTTGTAGAGCCAGACGGGTTTTGAAATAGGCAATCAGGGTTGAGACACTGGCTCATAAAATATGCTTATAGATTATAGATTAAAGCTTTCGATGGGATGCCAGCCCAGATGGTTTTAAATGTGAAACAGCAGATCCCGGTAAGGACACGGCATTGCCGATATGTGTCAACTTAAGTCTGAAACCTTTGTATCTCTCGCTGTTATCCCAAGCCAGATCCCCCTAAATCCCCCTTAAGAAGGGGGACTTTGAGATCGCTCCGGTTCCCCCCTTATTAAGGGGGGTTAGGGGGGATCTGGCCTTAGCAATAAACAGCAGTCTGTGAGTACGTTTGACCTTAAGTTGAAACTAATAAGCACTGCCTAAGTCCCCACTCAAAACTCCTTAAACTTTTGTCCCGCACTCAGGACAAAACTTATTGATCGACACATTCTTCGCGCCACAACTCGGACAATAAATCAACTCTGCAGATGGCAACGTGCTGCGTTCCGGTAAACCAACCATTTGAGCGTTACTTTTGCCCGGAACAACCATCGGATAGCAGTTTTCGTCCCGCGTCACCTTCACGTTCATCAGCACAGGGCCGTCGTGAGCGAGCATTTGAGCGATCGCACCCTCCAACTCATCCGGCCGCGAAACCTGCATCCCCTTCACGCCGTAGGCCTCAGCCAGCATCGCAAAATCCGGCATCCCCACAGTCATGTTCGACGACGAATAACGCTCGCCGTAGAAAGCCTGCTGCCACTGCCGCACCATGCCCTGCCAGCCATTATTTACAATCACAGTCTTGACATTAATACCGTATTGTGCTAAGGTTCCCAACTCTTGAATATTCATTTGGATGCTAGCGTCGCCAGCAATACAAATGACTTGCTCGTTGGGTAGCGCCATTTTCGCGCCCATCGCCGCCGGCAGCCCAAAACCCATCGTTCCCAAACCAGCGCTGGAAATCCAGCGGCGCGGCCCGTTGTTCAAGAATTGAGCCGACCACATTTGATGTTGACCGACATCCGTCGTGTAGTAAGCATCCGGCGCTTGAGTAGCCAATTCCCAAATCACCTCTTGCGGAGACAAAATGTCGGGGTAGTGAGGCACAACTAACGGATAGTCCTGTTTCCAGCGATCGATCCTGTGCAGCCATTCCGCAGTTTGTCCGGGAGTACCCGAAACTCCTGTTTCCCGACAGCGGCGCAGCAAATCGATTAAAACTTGCCGGACATCTCCGACAATCGGCACCTCCGGGCCGCGATTTTTACCTACTTCCGCCGGATCGATATCGATGTGAATCACCTTCGCGCGGGCGGCAAACTCGTCTAATTTGCCCGTCACGCGATCGTCAAACCGAGCTCCGACAGCCACCAGCAAATCGCACTCGGTAACGGCAAAATTAGCGTAAGCAGTGCCGTGCATCCCCAGCATTTTCACCGACAAAGGATGTTTTTCGTCAAAAGCGCCTTTGCCCATCAGCGTTGTCGTGACAGGTAATTGGAACATCTCGGCGAGTTCCTTAATTTCCTCGTGGGCCCCGGCTGCGATCGCCCCGCCGCCCACATAAAGCAAAGGACGCTTTGCTTCCTTCAGCAAATGAATTGCTTGATTAATTTGCCGGGGATTTCCCTTCACCGTCGGCCGGTAGCCCGGAATTCTCACCGATCCCGGTTCCACCGGCAGATACTCAAACTCTTCTAAACCGACATCCTTGGGCACGTCAATCAACACCGGCCCCGGCCGCCCGGTACTCGCGATGTGGAAAGCTTCAGCCACAATTCGGGCCATGTCTCTGGGGTCGCGCACTACATAGGAATGCTTGACAATGGGCAGAGTAATGCCGTAAATATCAGTTTCCTGAAACGCATCAGTGCCGATCGCCGGACGAGCAACTTGACCCGTCACAATTACCATCGGGATAGAATCCATGTGGGCCGTCGCAATCCCCGTCACCAAGTTAGTTGCGCCTGGCCCGGAAGTCGCGAAACAAACCCCAACTTTTCCGGTAGCGCGGGCGTAACCGTCGGCGGCGTGGGCAGCACCTTGTTCGTGGCGCACCAGAATGTGATCGATCGCGCCAGTTTCTTCAGCCCGGTATAGTTCGTCGTAAAGCGGCAAAATTGCGCCGCCGGGATAACCGAAAATATGCTTGACACCGTGGCGGATCAAGCTATCGATTAAAGCAAATCCACCCGTTGCACGCCTGACGGCTACTTTAGTTTTTAATTGCACTGATTTTTTTACCTCCAACTAATTATGAATTTTAATGAAAGCTTTGATACTACTTTAATCTCTACGATCGAACTCTGGTAGTTCACCGGCGGATATTTTACAAAAAGTTTCGCGCTGGGGCGGTGTGCGATCGGACGATCGCAAAATTGTGGAACAGCAGAGGAAGAAAAGAAATAGAAGAAATCGCCGTTTCTATGCCGGTTTACCGCGATATGACGCTATAGGGCATTGGCCAAACAGGTCATTGGGCATTGGCCAAACAGGTCATTGGCCAAACAGGTCATTGGGCATACCTCACCACGCTTGATAACCGCTATATGTTAGAGATCGATCGCGAAAAGAAAGCCATCTTCCTTCTTCCTTCTCCCTTCTTCCTTCTTCCCTCTTCCCTCTTCCGACGGACTTACATCCGTTACATCCGTTACATCCCGTACATTGCTCGTTGCCGAACTTCCCTCTTCCTTCTTCCTTCTTCCTTCTTCCTTCTTCCATCTTCCTTCTTCTTGCCAAAGTTCACAGAGCATCCTTTAAGACTTTGCGAGTGTGGTGCCAAGCTGCCATGCCCATCACCGAGACCAAAAAGCCCAAACTCAGCAGCACGATCCGCAAACCCAAGTCATCCGATCCCACTACTTTGCTCACAGCATCCGTCAGCGGGCCGGTCACTGCTAAAGGCAAGCTGAGGGCAATGTTAATCGCATTGTTCTCCAAGCCAAAGACTTTTCCCCGCATAGATTCTGGAGTTTTCTCTTGAATCAAAGCTTGCATCGGGCCGTTAATTAAAGAAGCGCCAAAACCGAACAGAGCACTCAAACTAAATCCCAGCCACAACTGTCTGGTAAAGGCAAACATTGCCAACACAAAACCCATCATCAAGAAGCCAAGTAACGGCAAAGGTTTGTGCTGCATTCGATCGCCCCAGTGACCCAAAAAAGCCGCGCCGAAGACCATTCCGACACCAGCCGCCGCCAGCAAAAAGCCGAATTGAGTTTCTTTAAGACCAATTTTGCCCGAAAGTGCGATCGCCAGAACTTGCAGCGCCGCAAACACCGAATACAAAATCGTCAACTGCACCATCGCGTTGCTAACCAGGTGGTTGTGCTTCAAATAGCGCAAACCTTCCTTAAGGTCTTGCCAAGGATGGACGTGTTTGCTGCTGCCGCCGCCATGATTTTCTTTGATGTGCATGGCATAGATCAAACCTGCGGATATCAGGTACAACCCGCCCAACAAAAACTCTTGATAAGCTGGCCCGAAGCTGTGTTTGACCCAACTAAACAGCGGTTCGCCGATCGTCATCCCGACAATAATTCCGCCCATTGTGGACGAGGCGAACAGAGCATTTGCCGACATCAGTCCCTCTCGCCCCACGGCCAGGGGGATTGCTGCGGCCTCTGCTGGAGCAAAAAATTGCGTTACAGTAGAGACCAAAAACGTAATCGCCAACAACACGACAAAAGTTTTGGGCAAAAACGGCAAAGCTACAATCAACACGGCTCGGATCGCGTTACAGGCAATCAGCATTTGCTTTTTGGAAAAGCGGTCTACCACAATACCGGCCGCGGAACCAAAGAAGATCGCTGGCAGCGTGTAGGCGATCATCACCGCTGACAGCATTGAATTTCCCGAATACTCCGCAGAAACCGGCCAGGGTTGGTAGTCGCCGGTTTTCAGCAGAATAATCAGCAATACGTAAAAGATTTTATCCGCCACTTGGGCCAACAACTGACCCGTCCACAAGGCGAGGAAGGGGCGATTTCTCAGTAGGGCATCAAGCCCGCTGCGGTCAGGGGGAGGGCTGGCTGGGTGCATAGGAATAGTTTAACTGACCGCTTGTAGCAATGATAATTTTCAGCAATACCTGCAAACCTGACACAACAAACTCGAAACGGATGAAAACTCCTGTCTCCTGCGTTCTTTTTCTGTTTTAGCAGATCGGCGGGGGAAGGCTGCGTTCTTTTTTTCTCTAGCGCGATCGACCACAGCCATTACCCGCGCCGGAAAATTCAGACAATGTGATTAAATATTGGCCTGCATTTCATCGCGAGTACAACATACGGTAGTATATTTTACAAAATACTTAATCTTATCAGTGATATTAAAAGATGTCACGCCAGTTAAGTAATATAACGAAGGTACTAAGTGTTAGGAGTGAAAAAATTGAAAAAAGTTGAAGCTATTATTCGCCCCTTTAAACTAGACGAAGTGAAAATCGCACTCGTCAATGCCGGCATTGTGGGGATGACTGTTTCTGAAGTTAGAGGTTTTGGCCGTCAAAAGGGCATGACTGAACGCTATCGCGGTTCTGAGTACACCGTTGAGTTCTTGCAAAAGCTCAAGGTCGAGATTGTTGTGGAAAACGATCAGGTTGATATGGTGGTTGATAAAATTATCGCTGCTTCCCGCACGGGCGAGATTGGCGACGGCAAGATTTTCATCTCTCCGGTAGAACAAATTATCCGAATTCGGACTGGAGAAAAGAACCTGGAGGCAATCTAGGATACTGGGGAATGGGGCATTGGGCATTGGGCATTGGGCATTGGGCATTGGCCCGCGCAGGGCATTGGATAATTGGTATTAATCACAAATAACCAATAACTAATAACTAATGACTAATAACTAATGACTAATGACTAATGACTCCATTTGTGGTATTAGAGCCTCGAATGCTTTGCCGCGGTGGGAGTGCGATCGCTTGATATCCGTTGTCATTTCTGCAAAAGTCTGCTGCTGTGCCCGCACGTAGAAAATCGGGTCATATCCGAAACCTCCGGTACCGCGAGGACTGTGCAGGATTTCACCTGGGCAAATTCCTTCTACTTGCAGGGCAATTGTACCGTCGGGACAAGCGATCGCGATCGCGCAAACAAATTGTGCTTCCCGGTTTGCTTCGTTTCCCAATTCTTTCAGCAGCCGAGATATTCTGTCAGCATCGCTTGAACCGTAGCGCGCGGAATAAATCCCAGGTTTACCGTCGAGTGCATCTACCATTAAACCAGAATCATCGGCGATCGACCATTCACCTGTAGCTTTGGCTATTTCAGAAGCTTTTAAACAAGCATTAGCAATAAATGTTTCCCCAGTTTCCTCAATTTCCAATTCTTCCGGTTTCAGGCGCAATTCCCACCCCAAATCCTGAAGATAAAGCTGCATTTCTTTGAGTTTACCCGGATTGCCCGTAGCTACAACTAGCAATTTATTATTAGTCATTATTTCTGTTAAAATTTACGGATGGATTTTTTACGAACCGCGAAGATGCAAAGGAAGAGAGAGTTCCCAATTTTGAGGATTTTTTTTACCGCAGAGGCCGCAGAGAACGCAGAGAAGGAGAGGTTTAATATCAATCCATTTGCGTTCATCTGCGGTTGTTTTCATCCGATTAATTCTGCGCCCAAGCTTTCGCCCAATTTAAGTTTTGCATCACTTCTTTCAATGTGGCTGCTTCTGAATACAAACGCAACACCGGTTCTGTGCCGCTAAACCGAATTAACAGCCAGCTTCCGTCAGCTAAGCGGAATTTGTATCCGTCTACTTTGTTGCATTCTACTACTGTTTTGCCGGCGATTTCTGTTAATGGTTGGTTTTGCAGCAAATCCAGCAAGCGCGCTCTTTCTTCCATGTTTGCTAGGTGCAGGTCAATTCTGTCGTAGGCTGAGGTAAACTCTGTTTCTTTTTGCAGTCGGCTATAAATTTCGCTTAAGTCTTCCCCGGATTTGACGACTGCTTCTAATAAGTACAGGGCTGACAGCAAAGCGTCTCTTTCGGGTATGTGGGTTCCGTAGCCGATTCCTCCTGATTCTTCGCCGCCTACTAGGACTTTGGTGGTTAACATTCGATCGGCTATATACTTGTAACCGATCGGCGTTTCAAATAATGGTAAGCCGTAAAGTTCGGCAATTTTGGGAATGATGTCGGAACCGCTGACGGTTTTGATGACTTCTCCGGTTAACCCGCGCCGTGAAGCTAGGTGTTCGATTAATATGGGAACTAGGATTTGCGAACTGAGAAAGTTGCCGCTAGAGTCAACGGCTGCAATTCGATCGCTATCTCCATCAAATACAAATCCAACCGACAAACCGGAATTTTGGCGCTGATGGGTACGCATCACGCGGAACAATTTCGACAGGTAGCGCGGTAATGGTTCTGGTGCGCCGCCGCCAAACAGCGGATCGCGATCGCTGTTGATTTCTTGCACTGTTTCTTCTAATATTTGAGATAATCCTCCTGCTGCAGCGCCGTGCATTGCATCTACAAATACTGTAATTTTCCCGGATGCGATCGCATCTTTAATCGCCTCAATATCCACCATTTCCCGCAAGGTTTTGCAGTAAGCCGGCCAAGGATTGAAATTCTCCAATTTTCCGGGAGTTGCTGAAAGTGCGGCCGGAGTTTCGAGTTTTGCTTCTATCTGTTGCGTCACTTCCGGCGAAACTGAACCTCCAAATCCGCCCTTGACTTTTAATCCTAAATATGCTCCCGGATTGTGGCTGGCTGTCAGGACGATCGCACCTAAAGCATTTAATTGTTTGGCTGCTAAACTGAAAGCCGGAGTGGGAGCGTAGGATTCGCTCAGCAGCACGTCAAATCCGGCGTTTTGGACTGCCTCAGCCGCGTTTTGGGCAAAATCTTCCGCCAAAAAACGGCGGTCGTAACCGACAATTACGGTACCGCTGCTGGCATTATTGCCACTGGTTTGTGCGAGAACTTGTGCTGCTAGGGGAGCTACTAATGCTACGCGATCGAAGGTAAAATCGTCGGCTATAATGCCGCGCCAGCCATCGGTTCCGAATTTAATAGGATTCATTTAGTCAAAAGCCATAGGTCACTCGTCTATTTTATTGGTAGAACGGGCGATCGTCATCCGATTTTAGATTTTAGATTTTAGATTTTAGATTGTGGAATTGCTTCCACAGCCTTTACTCTGGTTGTTGTCTGCTGACTGTTGGCTGTCACTATAGCGAGCCTAAATCATTTGTGTAATTCTTGTTGGGGTAGTGCCAAGAATGCCTACCCCGAATCATCCGGGGTAGGCACGGGGGCTGACTCCTACAATTTTTGTACAAATCATTTAGACGCGCTATAGCCTTGGTTGATAGATGATGTTGGGTTTCGTCCCTCAACCCAACCTACTGATTTTAGATTTTAGATCGGTCTTGGATGCACTCCGACAAAGAAACCGGGTTTTTTACCCAATTTACGGTGCGTAACGAAGTATATCGTAAAAAAAACCGGTTTCTGGGCCCCATGTTTGATTACAGCCACCAGGAAAAAAGTGATTGGCTAATGACTAATGACTAATGACTAATGACTAATGACTAATGACTAAAAGAATGCTGGTTGGTGGCGGATCAAATTCAAGAATTCTTCGCGAGTTTTTTGTTCATCTTGAAACACGCCCAACATGGCACTCGTAACCGTCCAAGCACCGGGTTTTTGTACGCCCCGCATTGTCATGCACATATGGCTGGCTTCCATTACTACAGCGACTCCCTGCGGTTCCAATATTGTCTGAACTGCTTCGGCAATTTGGCGCGTCAAACGTTCCTGCACCTGCAAGCGACGGCTGTACATCTCGGCAATTCTGGCTAATTTGCTCAGTCCCACTACTTTTTGGTTGGGAATGTAAGCGATGTGAACTCGGCCCATAAATGGCAGCATATGGTGTTCGCACATACTGAATACGCTGATGTCTCGCACCAGTACCATTTCGTTATGACCTTCGTCAAAGATAGCGCCGTTGAGGAGTTCTTCGAGGGATTGGCTGTAGCCGCTGGTGAGAAACTGCATTGCTTCTGCTACCCGCTTGGGGGTTTTGAGCAATCCTTCCCGTTCGGGGTCTTCTCCTATTCCCAGCAGCATCGTCCGAACGGACTCCATCATTTCATTCATACCTACTTCTGAGGATACGGGTATGTTAGACTCTTGACCGTTGGAAGAATTGCGATCGGGTCTAGTCGTGATGCGCGGGGCGTTGTTGTCTGCGGTTTGTGAAGGTTTCATGCTGTCTGTCGAGATTGAGTTCGAGGTATTTGAACCGTTGTTCGATGCAATTGTCATAATAATTTCGTGTGAGGAACGAGCTATTTTGGATTTTCGATTTTCGATTGGGATAAAGCTATCGATTTTCGATTTTTGATTGGAATCAAGCTATCGATTTTCGATTGGCATCAAGCTATCGATTCAAAGATTGTTGAATTCGATCGCAATTCAGCAGTCTAAAATCTCAAGTTCACAAAACTCCTGCGTTGGACATGATCGTGATTTCTTCAATTACTGCACTTGCCGGCAACTGAACTGCGTGCAGAATTGATTGCGCGACGATTTCAGGGGTTAGCATGGCAGTGCGATCGAAGTTCGCTTGCACGGTGTTTGTGTCCCACATGGGAGTGTTGACAGAACCGGGACATACGACTGTGACGCGAATTCCCCGATCCCGTTCTTCGGCGGCTAAAGTCTTGGACAAAGCCATGAGACCGAATTTGCTGACGGAGTAGGGCCCCCAGTTGGGGAAAGTTTGGCTGCCGGCGATCGAGGAAACGTTGATGATGATTCCCGATCCGCGATCGCGCATGGACGGCACAACTCCGAGAATGCACTGCCAAACGCTAGTCAGATTGAGGTCGAGAACGCTCTGCCAGTCGGCTAGGGAGGTTTCCGTCAAGGAGCCGGTGTAGCCCATGCCAGCGCTGTTGACCAGGATATCTACGGGCCCGAATTGAGATGCGATCGCGCTGATGCCGCTTTGCACTTGTTCAATTTTTGCCAAGTCTAAGGGATAAGCTTCTGCTTTCACTCCGACTTCTCTGGCCGCTGCGGCAACGGCTTCTAATTTTTCTGACTCTCGGCTAACTAAGGCCAGATTGATGCCCTCGGCGGCGAACGCCAGGGCCGTCGCTTTGCCAATACCGCTGCTGGCTCCGGTAATCAGAGCCTGCTTTGTTGTTCGATCGTTCATTAAATTTCCTGATACTTTCCCTCGGCAAATCTCTTTCGAGCGTTACAGCCTTCTTCGGCAAATCAGACAAATGTCGGCTGCGGGTGATAACAGTTAATTATGAGATCGACATTAAGAACTGTTAAGCCGGTGTCACCTGAAAAATTATAACACTGCTGACAGATTTGCAGATCGTAGTGAGTTTTGATCTCGTGTCCGGTGGATTGACTCAGAGCACGCGCGATCCATTTTTGTTATGGTGATAATCGACCGGAGATGATATTACTCGCTGGAAGTTAAGAAATTTTAAACTCATGACTAATAGATGAATCTTCTAAAAGCCTGTAAAGAGCAGGCTCTTTGAGCCTGCTCCACAAGAATTATTGTTTGTGTCTTATAAATCTGAATCGATCGGCTCAAGCAGCAATTTCATTGAATACACCGATATCACGAAACTTTTGATACCTGAGATCCCGCCGCTGCTTGCCAGTAAGCTGTGCCAGTTCTGCTAAGTTTTCCAACAAAGCTTGTTTGAGCGCTGACGCAGCTTTTAGGGGATTCGAGTGAGCGCCACCAATCGGTTCGGGTACTATCTGATCGAGAACGCCGAGGTTTTTTAAGTCCCAGGAAGTGATTTTTAGGGCTTCTGCTGCTAAGTTGGCTTTGCCAGAGTCTTTCCAGAGGATGGCGGCGCAAGCTTCCGGGGTGGCGACGGTATAAACAGAATGTTCCATCATCAACAGCCGCTCGCCAACACCGATACCTAATGCACCGCCGGAACCTCCTTCGCCGATGACGGTACATATAATCGGAACGTCGAGGCGAAACATTTCTCGGAGGTTGCAGGCGATCGCCTCTCCTTGTCCTAGCTGTTCAGCTTCTAAGCCCGCCCAAGCTCCGGGAGTGTCGATAAATGTGAAAATTGGCATGGAGAAGCGATCGGCGTGTTCCATCAACCGCAGGGCTTTGCGGTAGCCTCCCGGCGCTGCCATCCCGAAGTTACGGGCGATATTGTCCTTGGTGTCGCGCCCTTTTTGATGGCCGATGATGACTGTAGGACACCCGTCTATGCGGGCAATTCCGCCGACTAGGGCCGGGTCGTCTCCGCCGCGCCGATCGCCGTGCAGCTCGATCCACTCGTCGCTAATTGCCTGAATGTAATCGAGGGTACTGGGGCGGCGCGGGTGACGGGCCAGTTGCAGCCGCTGCATGGGGGACAAGCTGCTGAAAATTTCTTGCCGCAGTTGGGTGGAACGAGCTTCGAGTTTGCGAATTTCGTCGGTGACATCGACGCTGTTTTCTTCGGCGAGTTGCCGAATCTGGTGAATTCGGGCTTCGAGTTCGGCCAGCGGCTTTTCAAAATCTAGGAGTAGTGGTTTGCGGTCTGAGTTTGGCACGCTGATAATTTCTATAGGGTTTTAAGGTTTAGTCGATCGACTGTTTCCCGATCCTACCCTGTCAGGTGTTGCTGAAAAAGAGTGTTCTTGGGAAGTTTTTAATTTTTAATTATGTTTGGCTCGTTGACAAGAGTTAAAAGCCAGAGGCTCCAGCCTCGTTTTTTGCTACACTGTTTTTGTTAGATCCCTGAGTTTACTGGCGCCACTACCCACGCCCCTATGCCCGCCACAGCAACAAAAAACTAAATTCTGTTGAATTGTTGCACAGTGCAAAAAGCGATACCAGTGCGATCGAACTCACCGCTTCGGAAGCTTTAACAGCTCTGTCTGTATTAGCTGTTGTCGCCGACGGTAAAATCTCAGAAGAAGAAAGACAAACTCTCGCAGCCAATCACATTCGCTTGTTTAGATCTTACTCTCACCAACACTTCCAAAAACTTTTTAAGAAAGTCCTGAAATTGAGCAGCCAGTACAGTCTGGCTGAGGTATTTGCTGCTGCTAAAAATGCCTTAAATCCTCAGCTTCGAGAAACAGCTTTTGCGCTACAGATTTGGTTTTGGTAGATGGAATTTTCACCGCTCAAGAACAGGATTTTTTGCGTCAACTGTCCGAAGCTTTGGACATTCCTGATGAACTTAGCAAAAACACGATCGCAGTCATGACTCTCAAAAACTGCGGGGAGAACTTCCGAGGTGACATATAGCAGTTCTCACTCTCGATGAGAGATCGATCGGTCAACACCTCATCTTTCGCTCTAACTGCTATATATCCGTTGTTAATGAACTGTTAGCTGTATCAAAAAAAGTTACTGGTTATTCTCAGAAAAACTTTCCTCAATAACCAATAACCGCAACAAATCACATCAGAATGACATCAAAGGTCGGAAACCGTGTTTAACGGACATCTCGCCAATTTGCTCCATCTTTTCCACTGTAATTTGATTCCGTCCCCAAGAAAAATTGGTATACAATTTTTCAAATTCCAGCAGCATGGATTCGGCAAAACAGGCAAACAACTGTCGGCCCGGCACATCCATATTGACAATCTTCATGATTTTCCACTCAATATCGAGGGAATGCTCCACAATCCCGCCATTGAGCACAAAAACTTCGGGATGCTGAACCTGAGTTGCCAAATTTTTCGGATAGCCACCGTCAATCAATAAACAGGGTTGCTTCAAAGTTTTCGGGTCAATTTCTACTCCCTTTGGCATACTGGCGACCCACACTACAATATCCGCTTGCGGCAGGGCTTCTTCCAACTTCATGATTTTGCCTCGCCCCAATTCCGATTGCAAATCTTGCAAGCGTTCTTTGTCGCGGGCAATTAGCAACAATTCTGCTACATTTGTTTTAACATTGAGCCAGCGACACACCGCACTGCCAATATCACCTGTAGCCCCACAAACCGCTACAGTAGCTTTTGAAAGTTCAATCCCCAATTTTGGGGCAGCTTCTTCTACTTGGCGGCACAGGATGTAAGCCGTGTGGGTGTTACCAGTGGTGAAGCGCTCGAATTCCAACTTGAGATTGCGAATTTGCTTAATTTGCTGCAAGTTGAAAGTCTCAAAAATTATCGAAGAAAATCCGCCTAATGCAGTGATATTAATCCCGTTTTTTTGAGCGTGTGCCATCGCATTAAGAATTTTGCGAGTGGCTGCTTTAATCCGGCGCGTGGCTAGCATTTCCGGCAGAAAACAGGACTCCACATAGCGGCCTTCTATTTTTTGCCCGGTAATGCTAGTGACAGTGATATTGTCAACTATTTGGGGCGGTGCGCTGCACCAAAAATCGAGACCTTGATCGGCATATTCTGGATAGCCCAGCTCGTTAGCTACTGATTGGGCGTGTTCTAAGCTGGTTAAGTGACCGATTAGACCAAACATTAAGTTGTCAAATGAAGGAAGATTGAAGAAGAAGGAAGTTCGGCAGCCGATTGTGTAGCGGATTTAACGGATGTAACGGATAGAATTCCCGATTACCCATCATTGATTACCGATTACCCATCAGTTCTGCCGTCATTAGGAAGAAGGAAGAAGGAAGAAGAAAGAAGAAAAATATCAATTTTTCCATTAAAAATGAGGGATATCATTTTTAATTTTCAAGTTTTTTCCCATTCCTTATTTCCCAATTAACTAGGCTGCGAGGCCTTGTGCTGACATCCGCATGATGTCGCGGTTGTTAAAACCAATGTTGCCTAGGGCTTCGCCGTAGGCAATCATAAAGTCTTCGATTAAAGCGTCTTTTTCCATTCCCAAGACGCGGGCATCGTCTGCGACAGCGTTTAGCAGCTTCCAGATGATGGGCAGGTTTTGACGGTTGGCGGCTTCGAGTTCGGCTTTGGATTCCTCGAAGTGAGCTTGCAGCCAGACTTCCCCAAAGTTGAGGTGGCTGTATTCTTCTTTGACGACTCCTTCGGTGATTTTGCGTGCAAAGTCATCGGCGACGGGGATGTATATGTTGTAGGCTGCGATCGCAAAACACTCGATAATTAGCGATTGAATCAGCAAGCAAGTTACAATCTGACCCTCAGCCGCGGCTGTTTGGAAGTTTCTGTGCAAATCAGAAAAGAATTGCTTGGCAAATGCCATATCGGGCGTGACCTTGAGATTGCGACCGCAAGCTTGGAAGCCTTTCATGTGGCGGTTTTCCATCTTGGACAAGCCAATTAATTCGCTTTTTTTGTCAGCCAACAGTTCGGCCAGTGTCAGGTAATTGTCGTGAGCTTCTTGTTCGCCTTCAATCACAATGGCGTTGATACGGCTGTAAGCGTCTTTGTAAGTTTCGGTTTGAAAGTCTATTGTTGGGCTGGCCTCAAGCTGTGGCATGGATACGTTTTCTCCTTATATAACCTTGTAGGATGTTTGGAAACCCCTTAAAATTTTGGGGTCGCGTGCACTACACTTTACCTATTTTCGACTAAAAATTTACGATTGTGTGGGAATCTGGGAGGCGATCTGGTTTGAGAGCCTCACAAGCTTATTATTTTAGGTTAATTCGCAAGTTTATGGGTAAATCGTTGGGCTGGTCTCAAGCGCTGAAAGTGCTGAGCTTTATTTTGTTGTTGGCGGGGGCTGCGCTGGTGCTGCTGCCGCTGGCTGCTGTTTTTTTGGTTTCGCTGTCACCATCTGGTGTCGGTGTCAAGGCCACAGGCTTGACTTTGGCGAACTATCAGGAGGCTTGGCGCAGGGGGAATTTTTTGTTGGCATTTGTTAATTCTACTCTAGTGGCGATCGCAGTTACCGCTTTTCAGGTAGTGACTTCTGCTTTGGCCGGTTATGCTTTGGCCAGGTTGAAGTTTCGGGGGCGGCAGGCTCTAGTTTTGGTGGTTTTGGCAACACTGGTGATTCCGTTTCAGCTTTTGGTAATTCCCATTTTCATGGTTTTGAAGTGGGGCCACCTGCTGAATACTTACGGGGCGCTGATTTTGCCGACGGCGGCTAACGGTTTCGGGATTTTTCTGCTGCGCCAGTATTTTATGACAATTCCGGTGGAATTGGAAGAAGCGGCAATGCTGGATGGGGCTAACCGCTGGCAGGTGTTGTGGCGGGTGATGTTACCTTTGGCCCGCCCTGCTTTGGTGACGCTGTTTTTGTTTACGTTTATCGGGGAGTGGAACGATTTGTTTAAGCCGTTGGTGTTTACGACGCGGCCGGAATTGCGGACTGTGCAGTTGGTTTTGGCGGAGTTTCAGGAACAGTTTACTAGCAGTTGGCAGTTGTTGATGGCGGCGGTAGTAATTGGGACTGTGCCGGTGGTGTTGCTATTTTTGACCGGTCAGCGGCAGTTTATTCGCGGGATTGCGGCGACGGGAATTAAGAATTGATTTTGGGTTTGGAGCAAAATATAAGTTATTAGTGAGAACATAAGTCCTCTGTTGTGATTCAAACTCAACAATGATTGAAGTGCTTGCTACCAAAAAATATGTCATTGCGGACAAAGTGAATCTATGCAAAAGCTGGGCTGGTTTTTATTTATTGCATCTTTCGTGCCCTGGGTGGCAATCTTGTTTATTGTGCCGTTTATGCCACTGAGCCTCGCCGAAAAAACTACAATTAATATCATTCTAGCTGTTGGGGCAGAAGTTTGCTTTTGGCTGAGCGTGGTAATTTTGGGGAAAGAAGTAGTTACTAAATATCGGCGTTATTTGAGTCCGCGCTATCTTTGGAAAAAAATCAGAAATTTCAAGCGGAAATAAGCATAAATTAACGCAGATTTGGTGGGAGTATCTCAGTTTTTCATTGATAGTGCGAGCATCCCCGCTCGCGAGTGGTACTACAATAAAAAAAATGCTTTTTGCAAAACTGAGATGCTCCCGATTTGGTTCGCAGTCAGGACTTTAGTTCGCATTAATAAGGAAAAACTAAATTCCTGACTACAAACCTAGTTCAACGTTTAGCTATTCGCTGAAAATTTGTAAGCGAATAGAGCGTTCTCCGTCTCCGAAATCCACCTCAATCTTTTCTCCCGAAAGACTGTCCAAGCATCCTAACAGTAAGCGCAAATTGGGTGTGCTTGCTCCTGTGTCTACATACAATCTATCTGCTAAACTCCCTAAACGCTTCCAAATTGTATAGAGTTTGACTACTGTTTGTTCTAGCTGTGCTGCTTGTTTTACTACGTCGGCGGTGGTTCCCAAACATCCAACTCGCAAAGATTCTTCTAAAGCCATTTCCATGTCTAAATGAGACTGGTTGAGAGCTTGTACTTGGGCGGCTGCGTCGAGATATTTTGATAAATTCTTGGCATCGGAAGTTAGCTGTTTTACTGTATCTACGTCGGGATTTTCTGTTATTTCTTTTTGAATTTCGCTTTGGTGAGAGGGAGATAGTTTCTCCATTTCTTTGACTAAGGGTGCGAGATAGCGGGAAGGAAGGGAACCGCTAGATGCTTTTTCTTTGACTTCTTCTGGCAATAATTCTGAGTTCATGGCCATCCATTCGTCGGACAGTTGTTTGACTTCGCGACGGGTAATGCGATCGCCGCTTGCGGCTGCATCTGTTACCATTTGCTGCACTTCGGGAGATGCTTTGGCGGTTTCTATAAAGGCTCTTTTGCTGAAGTTTCTAATCGAATTTGGGTCTAAATCTCCTTGCTGGATTAGAGTATCGGCGCTATTAGCTAATTCTATCAAAGAATAGGCTTGACTTTTGCCAATTTCTCGTTCTTTGAGCCAGTTCAAAAAGCCAGTGCCACGTCCTTCGCCGCCTTTTTTTTCTCTGTCTCTAACTGTTCGGAGAATTTGTCCGCGCCAGATGTCGGTTTGCAAGTCGAAGCGATCGCACACTTTCCATGCTGTGTCAACCTGATTCTCAAAGTCGAAGTCGGGTATTTGTTCGTCTTCGGGATCTGGCAATTGAAAGTTGATATCGGTAAAGCCGTTGAGGGCTTCGGCAAGTTCTGAGGGTGTTTGGGGGACTTCAGCCATTAGGAAAAATTTGTGTAGTGCAACAGCCGGTTTGATTTTGAAACTTGCATAGCTTGACAGTTGAGACGCTATATGTAGCGGTAAATTTGTCAGTGTTTACCCTTGTGATAGAGTTTGGGTGCAAGTCATTTTATTATTGCACGGTGGAGGGCGATCGGCGAAAAGATACCTGCAATGACTAATTACCTAACGGTCATTGCGATCGTCCGCGCGAACCAATCTCAATCCGTTACGCTCGCGATGACATTCTATAATTAGGGCTTGCTGAAAAACTCTGAAATCTCCCAAAAGATAAGAGTAACGCAGGGTTTGATCGACCAAGGAATTACTCACTTTCAGAATCAGGATGAGTAAAAACCCATCCCTCTAAAACTACAATGGCGATACCCGATCGCGTTCCACCTCATCGTGGACAGTCGTTTTTCCATCCACATTTATGTCATCGTCGGGGGGATTTTCCGGGCGAGAGGGCTTCCTAAAGCGATCGCGAGCCGAGACAACCACCACATACAGAACCGGCACTATAAACAAACTCAAGAAAGTAGAAACAACCATCCCCCCCGCGATCGCATTCCCTAGCGATCGGCGGCTAGCAGCCCCCGCACCCTCTGGGTTGATCAGAGGAGCAATACCCAAGATAAAAGACAGAGAAGTCATCAAAATCGGTCGCAAACGCTCTTGAGCCGCTTCAACCGCTGCCTTAGTAACTGAATACCCCCGCTCCCGCAACTGATTAGCAAACTCCACGATTAAAATCGCATTTTTACTGGCCAATCCAATCAACATCACCAAACCAATCTGGCAATAAACATCATTCGCCAAACCCCGCAACGACTGAGCCAAAAGCGCACCTAAAATCGCCAGAGGCACCGACAGCAAAATAATGAAAGGATCGACATAATTCTCATACTGAGCCGCCAAAACCAAGAACACAAAAATCAGCCCCAAACCAAAAATAATTGGAGCTTGACCCCCCGACTCAATTTCTTCTAAAGAAGTGCCAGACCATTCGTAGGCAAAACCTGCTGGTAAAACTTGAGCCGCGACCTTTTCCATCGATTTAATCGCCTGTCCCGAACTCGCTCCCGGAGCCGGAGAACCCGTAATTTCAATTGACCTATATAAATTGTAGTGATTAACAGTTTGTGCTCCCACCACCGGAGTTAGCTTCACCAAATTGCTCAAAGAAATCATTTCATTCTTTCCAGAGCGGACGTACAATTTACCGATATCTTCAGGGTTACTGCGAAACTGTTTATCCGCCTGAACGTACACCCGATAATTGCGCTGCTCCAGATTGAAATCGTTCACGTACTGCGAACCCAGAGCCGTTTGTAGCGTACTGAAAATATCATTGAGAGAAATATCCAAAGCCTTAGCTCGATTGCGGTCAACCTCCACAATTAACTGAGGCGTATTCGCAGCAAACGTACTAAATACCGCCTGCAATCCCGGTGTCTGATTTGCCTGCTTCAAAATTCCACCCATCGTCTGAACCATCGCATCTAAACCGCTGTTACCTTTGCGGTCTTGCAATTGAAATTGGAAGCCTCCAAATTGACCTAAACCTTGAATTGCCGGCGGATTCACCGGGAAAATTCTAGCTTCGGGAATCGCCATAAGCTTACCCTGCAAGCTGCCAATAATTGCTTGTACAGTTTGACTTTCTCCGTGACGTTCGCTCCAGGGTTTAAGCGTAGTAAAAATAATACCTTGGTTAGATGTGCTACCGCTAAAACCGAAGCCACCCACGGAAAAAGTCCCGACAACTTCAGGAAGTTTAAGAATTTCTTGCTCAACTTCATCCATCACTTGCCGAGTATATTGCAGCGAAACACCTTGTGGCCCTTGAATAATTGTCAGAAAATATCCCTGGTCTTCCTCTGGAATAAATGCTGTCGGTACTGATAGATAAAGCCAAGCGGTTAATCCCAGAGAAGCGATGAATACGAGGGTGACAGCAGTTTTAAATCTTGTGAGAAATATTAAGGATTCCCGATATTGCCGCTGCATCCAATCGAGCATTCTATTAAAACGCTCGAACACCCAACCCAGCGGCCCACCATACTTCTGCCCCCGCCGCAGCAATATAGCTGCCAGCGAGGGCGTGAGGGTAATAGCCATAAAGGTAGAAAGCAGTACAGAAAAAGCAATTGTCAGCGCAAATTGTTTGTAAAGTGCTCCGGTAGTTCCGGGGAAAAATGCCACTGGTATAAACACTGCCATCAACACTAAGGAAGTCGCAATCACAGCGCTAAAAAGCTCCCGCATTGACTCGAAAGCTGCTTGGCGGGCACTCATACCTTGGCGAATCAAACGGTCGATATTTTCTACTACAATAATAGCGTCGTCAACCACCAACCCCGTCGCTAGTGTTAGACCAAACAGAGATAAGCTGTTAATCGTAAATCCAAAAATTTTGATAAAAGCAAAAGTTCCAATCAAAGAAATTGGAATTGTGATCGTGGGAATAATAGTAGTCCGCCAGTCTTGCAAGAAAACAAAAATTACTATCACCACTAGCAGAATTGCTTCAAATAGCGTTTTTATGACTTCTGCCATCGACTCTTGGACAAATAAAGTCGTGTCCAGCGCTACTCTATGTATCAAGCCGGGAGGGAAACCAACAGCTAGTCTTTCCATTTCTGCTTTGACTGCATTGGCAACATTCAAAGCATTACTTCCCGGCAGTTGGTAAATCCCTAAACCTACGGCATCATTGCCTCTAAATCTCAGAAAAGAGTTGTAATTTTCGGCTCCTAATTCGGCTCTACCAACGTCTTTTAATTTAACAACTGTGCCATTGGCCTCTGTTTTTAAGACAATGTTTTCAAATTCTGCGGGTTCTTGGAGGCGGCTTTTTGCCCGTAAATCAATTTGATACATTTGCCCCTCTGGAGCTGGTTCTTGGCCAACTCTCCCGGCGCCAACTTGTATGTTTTGTTCGTTAAGTGCCCTGGTGATATCTTGCATTGTCAAACTGCGGGCGGCTAATTTATTGGGGTCTATCCACAGGCGCATTGCATAGCGGCGTTCTCCAAAAATTCGCACGTCGCCAACGCCTTTTACTCGCTTTAGCGCGTCTGCTAAATACAAGTCGGCGTAATTGCTTAAAAATATGGTGTCGTATTCTTTATCTTCTGTAAATAAGCCGATCGCCAGCAAGAGACTGCTAGATTGTTTTGTAACTCTCACTCCCGTGCGCTGTACGGCATCTGGTAGTTGCGGTTGGGCGACTGCAACTCGATTTTGAACATCGACTGCGGCAATATCTTTGTTGCGCGAGGAGTCAAAGGTGGCTGTGATGCTACTGGTGCCATCGTTACTGCTGCTAGAAGTTAGATATTTTAGTCCTTCAACGCCGTTTATCTGCCTCTCTAGGATGTTTGTAACTGCATTTTCGACAATTTCGGCACTAGCCCCGCTATAGTTGGCTGTGACGGTGATTTGGGTGGGGCTAATGTCGGGGAAGCGTTCGATCGGCAGCGTGGGAATGCTAATTGCGCCTACTAGAATGATCACTAAGGCGCAGACACTGGCAAAGACGGGTCGTTTAATAAAGAAATCTGCAAACATTATTTTTGTAATGGGTAATCGGTAATTGGTAATTGCAATTGGGATTTAGATATTTAAGGATGAAGGTGATTAATTTTATTCATCCTCTATTCAATCCTGTTAATTGGGAAAATACTCTAAATCTTGATTCAGATTTGATACTATTTATCAAAATTATTGCTCTCCCAAAAAAGGTTGGTTTATTTCCTGAATTTTTGTATAAGCTGCGAATATATTTAATTAGTTGGTAGTGCGGACTTACAGAAGATTTCAGGTTTATGAAGTACAAAAAAGCCGGAGCGGGAGCCGGAGGGCGAGCACGGGGGCATCGCCCCTACAGATAATTTTTTTGTAACTCACTTACCTGGAATCTGCTGTAAGTCTGATTAGATGTTGCGTCAGTCAGCGCCTGCACTACGAACCGGGATTAATTTTTTCCTCCTACTGGTGGTTTTTTTCCTTCCGCTTCTCCTGGTTCTTGAATCACGATCGGAGCGCCGTCTGTCAAGTTGAGAATGCCTGCGACAATAACTTTTTCTCCGGCTTGCAAGCCTTCGATAACTTGATAATTATTGCCTTCGATGGTTCCCAGTTTCACGGGTTTTTGTCGCGCTACTAAAGGTGGCATTCCAGGTTTTGACTGTTCTGGCTTTTGAGCTGTGAAGACAAAAGTTTCCCCGCCCAAGCGAGTGACTGCTGTGACTGGAACTAAAATTCCTGGCTTCTGATCCCAGATGACTCTGGCTTTGACAAATTGGAGGTTTAGTAGTTCGCCAGTGGGGTTGGGAAAGGTGGCTTTAGCTAAGATTGTTTGGGAGTTGGCGCTGACGTTGGGGGAGATAAAACTGATTTGACCTTTGGCGATCGCCTTTCCTTGAGTGTCGAGCATTTCTACTGGCAACCCGAGGCGTAATTGGGGCATCCGTTCTAAAGGAATTGATAACCGCAAGTCTAGCAGTTGGTTCTCTGTTAAGATGGCGATCGCATCACCTGTTTTTAAGTAGTCGCCGACTTTGACTGGTATGTCGCCGATGACTCCGGCGAAGGGCGCGATGACAGCAGTTTCTTGGAGTTGTACTTCAAAACCGCGCACTTGAGCGGCTGCTTGGGCCACTTGCGCTTCGGCTCGATCGACCTGTTCTTGGCGGGTGCCGTTGGCTAACTGAGCTAATTTGGCTTTGGCTTGGGCGACTTCTGCTTCGGCTTTGACTATTTCTTCGGGGCGCGCACCGTTTTGCGATTGCCGCAAAGCTTCCCGCTGCTGTTGCAAGGCTGCTGTGCGCCGATCGATTTCGGCTTCTCGGTTTTTTTGTCGCTGCTGCAACCGCCTTTGAGCTTCTCGGAGATTGGCTTTGGCGGTGCTTTCTTTTTGAATGTATTCTTGAAGGGTATTGGCGGATGTTGCGCCTTCTTTGGCTAATGTTTGATATCTGACAAGTTGCTGGGCCGCCAGCTTAGCTTCGGCTGTGCTTGCTTCTACTTGGGCTTTTGCTTGGGCGATGTCTTCTAGGAGGCTACCTGTTTGGGCATCGGCTAGGTTGGCTTCGGCTTGGGAGACGAGGGCTTGGGCTTGACCAATTTCTTCGGGCCGACTGCCCGATCGCAGTTGGGCTAGGTTGGCTTGAGCTTGGGCGACTTGGGCTTGGGCTTGGGCGATTTCTTCTGGCCTGGCACCTGCTTGGAGTTCGGCTAAATTCGATTCGGCGGCGCTGAGATTGGCTTGGGATTGTCTTAACTGAGCTTGAGCGCTGTCGCTTTTGATCCGGGCGATGGCTTGTCCTTTTTCGATCGAGTCTCCAGATTTGACAAAAATCTCCGTGACTAGCCCTTCGGTTTGGGGTTTGATTTGTACTGAGCGTTTTGCCTCTAGGCTGCTGACAAATTCGGAGGTATCTTGGATCGAGCTGGTTTCAAGGGCTGCAATTTTGACTGGTATGCCTTTGGGTTTACCTGCTGCTGCTTGTTCCGGCGGGCGACTGTGACTCGACTGCCACAGGTACCAGCCGCAGCCACCTGTGACGATCGCGATGGCGGCGATTAGCAGCCAGCGCGAGCGCGGTTTGGCTGGGCGCGGGCGATCGGCAACGGCGGGAAAATCTTCGGGTTGATAGTTGTCTGCATCGGTTAGATGAAGTTCTGGTGTACCAGTTTTTGGGTTTTCAACTTCAACGGCGGATTCTAGAGATTTAGATTCAACGACGGATTCTGGGGATTTAGAATAACTCATGGAGCACCACTTAGATTTTTTTTTAACATTTGACTTACTTAGACTTTGGCGGAATCTTTGCTTCCTAGCGTCCCTCTCAAGCGAGATGGAATCTCCCAAGTGTTTTTTTGATGGGGTTGGAGAGTCGCGCGATCGCTTTTCTCCTTAGCTAGTTGCTCGGTTAACCACTGTATTTCTAAGGACAGCACTGAGTTGCAGCGATCGCCAGAGGCGAGTTGATACTCGTCGGTGAGTGGATATTCGCTTTTGAGACTTTCGATGTAGTCTTGTCGGATGTAACAGACTCGCAAGCGGTGTTCCAACAATTTCAGGCGTTCTGCAGGTTCTAAGTCGCCAAAAAAGAAAAATTTGATTTGGAAACGGGAACCACTGTTTACCCAACTTTCTTGAGGGTGATCGACCATTTTTTTTCGCCAGAGTTCGCGCCCTTTGTCTGTAATGGCGTAAATTTTGCGCGGACAGCCCGCATCTCCGGCTTCTTCGGCAATTGTCGCAATCTGGCCTCGCTGTTCCAAACGCTTGAGCAGCGGGTAAATCGCTCCGTAGTTAACGCTGATGCAACTGCTCATGAACAGCTCTAGTTTTTGCTTTAGCCGATAGCCGTGCAACGGTTCCCGCTGTAGCAGACCAAGGGCTGATAATTCAAGCATTTATATCAAGTTGATATTATATTTTGGATTATACAACTATAGCTGACTCAAGCGCGATCGGGTAAATAGTTAGTTTGATAGAACTTTTAATCTGTAATACACATTTAATAAAATTTGTCAACACTCTGAAGATATATTAGACATACCAAACAAAGACACTGAAGAACAAGCTGGAAAAGCCTGTTGCAAACCGAGGGGAGATGTCTAAATATATCAAAATAACAACTGCTCTGAACGTCGCGATCGTCTCTTTGTACAATCAATTGCACTTTCCGACGAATCGGCACGCTCATCACCAGCCTCCATCTTGTTTTGCATCTTGTTTTGAGTGCTTTGATGCAGGATTTACTCGTTACCAGGCTCTGCGAAAGTAACGCAGATCAGTCGGCTCTGCCTCCATCTTGTTTTGAGTAGGAACACGGCACTGCCGTCTCCCTACAGAAAATCATTTAGGATTGCTATAGGAGAGAATTTAAGTATTTGAAGGACAAAAAATGGCGACAAACATGGGACGATATTTGCAGGTACTGAAATTGTTCTGGGCTGCGGCGATCGCAGCGGAGCTCGAATACCGGATCAACTTTGTCCTGGCAGCCCTTAGCAGCCTCGGAAACCTGGCTGGCAGTTGGTTCGGACTGTTTTTGTTCTACCGTACTGGCTACAGTTTTTCGGGCTATTCATGGGAAGAAGCTTTGGTTGTACTCGGGATTTTTACGGTTTTGCAAGGGTTTTCGTCAACCTTTCTCGCCCCTAACCTCAACCGTATTGTCGATCGAGTGCAGCAAGGTACTCTCGATTTCGTACTCCTCAAACCCATCAATTCGCAATTTTGGCTGTCTGCAAACACAGTCTCCCCTTGGGGAGTTCCCGATTTAATCTTCGGCGCGCTATTATTGCTATATGCTACTAACAAATTGGAAGTAGCAATCGGCAACTATTTTTTAACAGCAATACCGCTGTTGTTCGGAGCTATTAGTCTTTACAGTATCTGGTTTATGTTAGGTGCAACTAGCATTTGGTTTGTCAAAATTTACAACGTTACCTCGGTGCTCAAAGGATTGTTAGAAGCGGGTAGATTTCCAATGGCAGCTTATCCCGCAGCTTATCGATTTTTCTTCACTTTTATAGTTCCGGTTGCTTTCTTGACGACTGTGCCGGCAGAAACCATGCTGGGCAGAGGTGAAATTGTTTGGATCGCAGGGGCGGGAATTTTGGCGATCGGGCTGTTATTGTTTTCGCGCTACTTCTGGCAATTTGCACTCCGCTTTTACACTAGCGCTTCGAGCTAGGTAAATAGGTAAGCTGCTGCGCGACCATAAATTTTCTGTTATGTTTGAGGTGGAGAGGGAGAGAAAATTCAACCTGGGAAAAGAGCCAATTAAAATATACAGCGAACATATACAGTTTAAATACAGTACAGCCGACGGAGAAAATATTTTTACCTCTATCTACTTATATTCTAAAAAAAACAGTAAAATTTCAAAATATGCTTGAAATCTCAACTCTCAATCAACCACGCAAACGAGGGCAAACGAATGAAAAGAAAAAAACTGGGAAACAGTAATTTTAACATCAGTGCGATCGGTCTGGGAGGTATGCCGTTGTCGTTAAGCGGCAGGCCGCCAGAATCGCAAGCAATTGCGGTAATTCACCGCGCCCTCGATTTGGGCGTCACCCTGATTGACACTGCTGATTCCTATTGCGAAGATCAATCCGACAAACACCACAACGAGCACCTGATTGCCAAAGCTTTGCAAGAGTACACCGGAGATATTCGGGCGGTTACTGTCGCCACGAAAGGCGGCTTGATGAGGCCTCAAGGTGCCTGGACGCGCAACGGGAATCCCCACCATTTACGTAAGACAATTCGCGAAAGTTTTGAAGCTTTGGGCGGCAATCACCCGATCGACCTTTGGCAGTATCACTCGCCCGATCCAGCCTATACAATCGAAGCAGCCCTAGCACCTGCAAAGGAAGCAGTAGAAGCAGGAATGATTCGATTTATCGGAGTTTCCAATTTTTCTGTAGAGCAGATCAAACGCGCCCGGGATGTAGTAGAAATTGTCTCGGTACAGAATCAGTACAATCCGTGGCACAGACAGCCGGAATCTGATGGCGTACTGGAATATTGCGAAGCCGAAAACTTGACATTTTTCCCCTGGAGTCCTTTGGGGGGAAGCCGCCGCGTCACCAGCTTGCAAGATATGCCCGCGATCGCCTCTTTAGCAGCCGAAAAAAATGTTTCAGTGTACTGTATAGTATTAGCTTGGTTGATGGCACAATCGCCCTGCGTTGTTCCGATTCCCGCTGCGACAAAATTATCGAGCATTGAGGACTCCGTCAAGGCGATCGAAGTTAAATTAACTGACGAAGAATTGCAACAAATTGCAGTAAGTTAAATAAGTAAGCTGTTGGGCATTTAAATTGCATATTCGGGGCGCTGCTAAAAGCCCACCCAGAATATTTGTTGATTTTTTTTAAATTATATTTAAATGTCGCAACAGCTTATAAATCCAGAGATTTAATTAGTAAAATTGCCACTTTTTGAGGAATTGCGTTTTATGGAATCTAATCAAGTGAATGCCGATCGAGACGTAGCAATTGAACATCAAAACGTACCTGTTGCCCATGAAGGACTGCACAACTTTTTATACAGTTCCGACTCAGAACACAGCGCAGCGGCCACTGTTTCTGAAGTAGAAAATGACGGCACGCAAGTAATGTCGATCGATACCTGGCGAAGCCTAGCAACTAACGCAAAAGTCGCCGGAGTTTACGCTGTCACGGACAGTGCGCGCAACACTCAGTATATCGGTTATTCGCGAAATATCCTGCTTTCAATCAACGGTCACATCGCGCAAAACGGAGCAGAAAATTGTGCTTTTGTGCGCGTCCAAACTTTCAAATTCCCCAAACGGGAAGAAATGGAAAGTTTGCGGGATGCTTGGATCGCAGAACTAGGCACTATTCCGCCGGGAAACGGCGCAGAGAGCGAAATGTGGGCGAGTACGGTAGGTCAAGCAGCGCGCGCTGCTATGTCTGCTGAGGAACAAACAGCTTATGAGGAAAAGAAGCTAAAATTACGCAAAGCAATGGCAGATTCTACTCTTACCAAAGAGTTAGAAACAGCAGCCAAAATTGACGGCGAACGACACGAACATCTGGAAGCTGCAGTTAACAATGATGATTGGAGTGCGGTGATTCAATCGCAAACCCAGGAAACAAAGTCCGGCGAATAACATTCGCTGCTATATCAACTTTTGTTTGTCGTAAAGCGGGGCGGGTTTTGTTCGGAGATTGCATACCGGATGCGAGGATTACGCGCTAAACCCGCCCCTACTAACTGATGACTAATGACTACTGACTAATGACTAACTTTGCGTTCAGTAACTAAAGTCAAACTGACCCATTCACCTTTGTCATTGTAACTGCGAATCATCCGAAATCGCAAGTCAGGTTCTACCAACCAACCGGCCTCAAAAAATATAGGTTTTCTGAATTCAACTTTCACCGGACAAGTGCAAGAACCGCCATCTGGAAGCAGCAAAACTTGCACTGGCGTTGCACCTTCGTTAAAATCGATCGCAGAACCGTCAATGCTGCCGCTAGAACTGATAACATTAGCATTGTTGCCAAAAGTGATTTTCTGCACGAGCCGATCGCCATTTTGCAAATCCAATTGTAAATTGGTAGAATAGGAATCAGGATGACGATAATCTGGATACATTGTCACGGCCTCGCCCTGCCATTCTCCCAGCAAAGCATCAACAGTTAAAGGCGGACGTTCGGGGATATTTTTATCGAGCTGCTTTTCGCGAATTAAGGTAAGTTTGGATAAATTGCCGTCAATATTGTAGAGTTGAACGAAGCGCAACCTGCGATAATTGTAGATAAAACCAAACTCTGCACCAGACTCAGAATAAGGCGCTAATTGAATAGTACCCTGACAAAAATTTCCATTCTCAAAAAACAGGATATCTCGTCCCAAACTTTGATATTCTCGAACAAGTTCGCTGACTTCCGGTTCGCCGACACCGCTAGAATTTGGCGAGAAGCGGCGCAGTTTTAACCGCACTGTTTTGTTGTCGTTGAGTCCTTCGAGAGAAATAATGCTGGGAATATCTTGAAGTACCTCTCCTCGCGTTGATAACTGGGTGAAGGAACCGTGCCATTCTCCTAAGTTTTGCAGAAAGTTTTCCCACTGCGCTACCATATTCTTACCTTTGGATATATGTCTAAAAATAGAATTATAACTCTACTGACGGATTTTGGATTGAGCGATGTTTATGTGGGAGTGATGAAAGGTACGATCGCCCAAATTAACCCGCAACTCAAAGTCATTGACATTACGCATCAAATACCCTCTCAAAATATTGCAGCCGGGAGGTTTTGTTTGATGACTGCTTTTGCTTATTTTCCAGCGGAAACCGTACATATTGCTGTAGTCGATCCGGGTGTGGGAAGCAAGAGACTGGGGGTTGCGGTTAAATGTGCTAATTGTTTTCTTGTCGGGCCCGATAACGGATTGTTTAGCGGGGTGTTGAGTCGGGAAAGCGCGTTAGCGAAGCCCGCCCCTACGGGGGCTGCGCCAACGAAGAGGATCGCCGCTGTGGAGTTGACGAATTCGCAATACTGGCGTACATCCGAACCCAGCAGCACGTTTCACGGTCGCGATATTTTCGCAGCAGCGGGGGCTCATTTGGCGAACGGGGTGCCGCTGGAAGAGTTGGGGGATGCGATCGACCCTGCAAGTTTAGTACAGCTACAGATACCAAATTGCGCCGTTACAGCCACAGGTGCGGTAGGTTGCGTTCAATATGTCGATCGCTTCGGCAATTTAATTACTAATATCCCCAATAATTGCATTGTATCTAACAATTGGTCAGTGATAATTAGCAATACTTGCGATCCAATTCGCATCCCCAGCGGTAAAACTTACAGCGACAGCAAGCCAGGGGATTTAATTGCCATAACTGGTTCTGACGGTTGGCTAGAGATTGCCGTTAACGGCGGCAGCGCTCAATCAGTATTAGAATTAGACTGTAGGGCGATCGTACAATTGCTTTTTGAAACCAACAATTAAAATCATCTCTTGCAGTCCGCGTCTGCTGGAATTTTTTTGTGTAGAAGCGATTTCAAGAAACTGTTTTATATCTGAATAAGAATTTGACTATTTAGCCAAATTAACAACAATAATTATTAACTTCAAAAAGGAGCCTATTTTGAGGTAAAATCACTCCTGATGCTTCCTCATTTAACAATTGGTTGTATATTGTATCCGCTTCACCAAAAGATTCTTGAGGCAAAAATCTAAATATTGATGCAGCAACATATTGTTTTTCTTTTTCAAAGCTTATCCAGTTTCTTGATAATTGTTCTGCTGCATAACCCGTAGTATTAGAACCCGAAAAAATATCTACTACCAAGTCTCCCGCTTCAGTAAGAAAATTTATAAAAAATGACGGTAATTTTTGGGGAAAACGTGCCGGATGCGCCTTAACATTAAACTCTTTGCACCAACGCAAGTATTGAGAATTACTTTCCGAATTAGAAATTTCTAGCAAATTAGATGGAATAGCACCTCCGTTATCTTTGGCAAATCGATCGCTAATATTGTGACCGGAAGGACGTTCTTTGGGGGTGTAAAATTCATCAGCATTTTTTAAAAGTTTTTTCATTCTCTCAGAATACTCTACTTTGACTTTAGTAATATTCGCTTGAGGCTGATTAGTTTTGGAAAGCCACCAAACAGTATTCACTGAATCTTTAGCCCGGATTTTCTTTTTATTCACCCACTCTATAGGAGATGGAAGTTTGGAAGGATTAAACCAGAAAAATTCTTGAGCAAGTTTAAATTCATATTCGTCACATAACCTAATCAGGACGCGGTAATTGTACAGCGAGCGTACAGGTATTCCTTTTTGATAAGCACCTCCAAGGTCTATAACAAAACTTCCAGTATCCTTGAGAACTCTTTTAATTTCAGGAGCAAAGCTCAGCAGCCAATCAACATATAAATCTTGATCTTCATTTCCATAACTCTTTTTGCGTTGCAATGCAAAAGGAGGGGATGTAATCACCAAATCTACAGAATTGCTAGCAAGACTATTCAGGAGATGAAGAGAATCTCCCAAATAAGATTGACCGTATTTCGTGGTGTAAACTGGGGCGGGCCAAATGTTACTCATGTGTAATTTAGATTAGTTTAAGGTACAACAGACACAGCCTGCTCTCATTATATTAGAATCCGTACTGTCAGTTTTAGTGGATCCGTACTTTCAGTGCGTTGTTTTGTGTAGAAATTCTTCGTACCATTCAAAAAGCGAACTTTCAGTTCGTTTTTACCAATTGTGAGGGGTATGAATTACAAAGAAGCCAGACAACAATTTGCGGCAAAGGTAAGTCAGTTACGCAGAGAAAAAAGGATGACACAGGAGGAGCTAGCAGAACTCATAGACAAGACTACTGACTATATCAGCTTATTGGAACGCGGCGAAAGATCGCCCTCCTTTGAAGTTATTTTCGCTCTCGCTGAAGCACTCGATGTACCCGCTACTTATTTAATCAGTTTTAGCCAAAGCGGCGAGAGTACAGATATTATTGGCACCCTAATAGCTGCACCAGTTTCTCCGTCAGTTGTGGAGCCTGTTGAAGAGGCTGTTACCACGGATGCAGAACGCATTTCAGATGCTAAACGGCTAGAAAATGCTATGAAAAGCATCCAAGAATTGCAAAATCTGGCTAGTGAATATGGTATTGCGGATATTTTTCAAGATAACGGGGGAAAGACTTTACAGTTATTAATCCTTTTAGGGCTGCGGATATCGCCTGGACGTGAAGGAAACGATGCTATTGATGCTGAAGGAAAAGAATACGAACTTAAAACAATAAATATTGCTCTTAATAGAAGCGGTGGGGTCACTACTCACCATCATTTGAATGAAATTATACTTGAAAAATATCGTAAAGTTGGAGCTTGGTATATTGGATTATATGAAGGGATAACTCTCAAACAAATTTACAAACTCACACCTGAACTTCTAGAACCTAAATTTCAAGAATGGGAAGAAAAGTTGAGAGTCAGAAATGACGCACTTAATAATCCTAAAATCCCCTTAAAGTTAGTTAGACGGGGGCAACTTGTCTACTCAGATAGTCAACAATAGCCCTCCGCCAACAATTTTGATTTTGAGAATTAGCTTATGCTTGTATAGAGCCTATAAGTGTACGACACCTATCAGCAGTTACAATCAAGCTACCACGAAATTTACCAACTTTCCAGGAACTACAATCACCTTTTTAATCTCCTTACCTTCCAGGTGACGCTTCGCCAATTCCGACTCGCGGGCGTAATTTTCCAAAGCAGCTTTATCAGCACCAGAAGGCACTTGAATTGTGCCGCGAGTTTTCCCCATAACTTGAATTACTAGCGTAATTTCATCGGTAATTAAAGCAGATGGATCGACAGTCGGCCAAGTTTGCGTATGCACCGATTCGCTGTTACCAATCAAATGCCACAGTTCATCAGCAATGTGCGGCGAAAAAGGCGCTAACAGCAAAATTAAAGTATTAATTCCCTCTGCATAAACAGGCGAATTTTTACATTTATAATCAGCCAGCGCATTGTTCAATTTCATCATTTCCGAAACAGCAGTATTGAACTGATAATCGCCCTCCAAATCTTCGCTCACTTCCTTAATTGCAGTGTGAATTGCCCGCCGCAAATCCTTCTCAGCTTTGCTCAACACATCTTTCTCTCCCTCTTGAGCAGGGGAGGCTGGGGGCAGTGAAGCAAACTCTGTCACCAAGCGCCAAACGCGATTTAAAAAGCGGAATTGCCCTTCCACATCTGCGTCGTCCCACTCCAAATCCTTCTCTGGCGGCGCTTTGAATAAAATAAACATTCGCGCCGTATCTACCCCGTATTTCCCCATAACTTCCAAGGGGTCAACGCCGTTGTATTTTGATTTTGACATCTTCTCATAAAAGACTTCTAAAGCTTCGCCAGTTTGCGGATCTTTGGCATTTTCGGGGTCTACATCTGACGCAGCAACGTATTTGCCAGTCACAGGATTTTTGTAGGCTTTTGCTTGCACCATGCCTTGAGTTAACAAGCGTTTAAATGGTTCGTCGCAATCGATCAAACCCCGATCGCGCAAAACCTTCGTAAAGAACCGCGAATACAGCAAATGCAGGATTGCGTGTTCGATACCGCCGACATATTGGTCAACTGGCATCCAATCATTCGTCTTCGCAGAATCAAAGACTTGCTCTTGATTTTGAGCATCGGGATAGCGCAAAAAATACCACGATGAATCCATAAAAGTATCCATCGTATCCGTTTCCCGATGCGCTGGAGTGCCGCAACTCGGACACGCAACGTTTACCCATTCTACCATTTTTGCCAAGGGCGAACCTTTGCCAGTAAATTCTACATTTTCCGGCAACAATACGGGTAAATCCGATTGCGGGACGGGGACTGTTCCGCAGTTGGGACAGTGAATTACTGGAATCGGAGCACCCCAATAACGCTGTCGAGAAATTAGCCAATCTCTCAAGCGATATTGCACTCGCGCTTTGCCACAACCAGAACTTTCGGCAGCTTCAATAATTGCGGATTTACCTTTAATTGAATCCATGCCGTTGAAGCTTTCAGAATTAATCATAATTCCTGGTTCGGTGTAAGCTTCGCTCAGCGGAGTTTCATCATCATCCACAATTACTATTTTAATTGGCAGTTGATATTCAGTGGCAAATTTAAAATCTCGCGTGTCGTGGGCTGGTACTCCCATCACTGCGCCGGTGCCGTATTCGTACAGTACGTAATCGGCAATCCAAATCGGGATTTCTTCGCCGCTGAAAGGGTTGATTGCTTTGCCGCCTGTGGGGATGCCGCGCTTTGGTTTGTCTTCGGCGGTGCGATCGATCTCGCTTTGCAGTGCAACTTCTTTGATGAAGGTGTCTGCAGCAGCTTTTTGGTCTTCGGTGGTCACGCGCGCGGTTAACGGATGTTCTGGCGCTAAAACAAGGTAACTAACGCCATAAACTGTATCGGGGCGAGTGGTGAAAACGGCGATTTTTTCATCCATTCCCACAATCGGAAATTCCAAGTAAGCGCCGACTGATTTACCAATCCAGTTGGCTTGCATTAATTTGACTCTTTCGGGCCAATCTGGCAATTTGTCTAAGTCGTTTAATAACTGTTCGGCGTAATCGGTAATTTTGAGGAACCACTGCCGCAATAATTTGCGCTCGACTTTCGCGCCGGAACGCCAAGAACGACCTTCGTTGTCTACTTGTTCGTTGGCTAAGACTGTTTGGTCGATGGGATCCCAATTAACTGCTGCTTCTTTTTGATAAGCTAATCCTGCTTCTAAAAATTGTAAGAACAGCCACTGAGTCCACCGATAATAATCGGGAGAACAGGTTGTAACTTCTTTTGTCCAATCAAAGGAAATGCCCAGCCGCTGAAATAAGCCTTTCATTTGGGCAATATTTTCATAAGTCCATTTTGCGGGGGGAATTCCGCGTTCGATGGCTGCATTTTCTGCCGGCAAACCAAAAGCGTCCCATCCCATCGGATTGAGTACGCGATAGCCTTGCATTCGCTTGAGTCTGGCAATTACATCGATGATTGTGTAGTTGCGGACGTGGCCCATGTGCAGGTTTCCCGACGGGTAGGGGAACATGGATAAGGCATAAAATTTAGGCTTTTCGGTATCTTCTGGCATTTGGTCTAAGTTTTGCTCAGCCCATATCTGCTGCCATTTTTCTTCTATGGATTGGGGATTGTATCTGGACTCCACAACAATTTCTCCCTGTAGGATTTAGTAATGTTTGCTTGAATATTTTGGCACATTCAAGGGGCTGCGATTAGGATTTTTTTGAGCTCCAAGCATTTTGGCTCCAATCTCTGTATTATATATTGTAGTATATGTAATTTGAGCTGGGGGCGATCGACCAAATTTCTGATTCGCCGTTAAAAGAATAAGACTTACGCACGGGCGGTCAGAAACCGGGTTTTTACGATAATACTTTGTTACAGTCAGCAAAACCGCAAAAAACCCGGTTTCTTTGGTCTTGATGGGTAAGTCCTAAAAGAATAAATAACTGTAATCCGCAGCAACCCGATTTGTTTGAAAAACCGGGTTTCTATTCATTGTTTGGGCTTAGATGCTATCTGGGTCGATGTTCAATTCGCGCAGTTTGGTGGCTAAACGTTCGGCACGCTGCGAGGCTTCTTCGGCACGCTCTCGCTCTAGTAGTCGCTCTGCATTCATTTCGGAAGGGGAAAGAAACTTTTCTCCATCAGGTTTATAAATTTCTAACCCTGATTCTGGCAACTCAAACCGCACTCCCAGTCTCGGACTTATCCATCCTTCCATCGGTTCAATTGGTTCTAAGCTTCCTTCAATTCTTTGCCAACCTTCCAACTCATTGATTTCGGGGTCGTAAAGGTAATATTCCTCAACTCCATAGCGATTGTAAAATGAAAGTTTTTTGTGCATTTTTGTATTGCTGTCGTTGTGGGAGCGAATCTCAAAGACGACTTGGGGAGGGATATTATCTTCGCCAAATTGTAGGTAGGAACGGCGATCGCCCTTTGGTCTACCAAATATTACCATTGTATCTGGTGCTTGAGAAATGTCATTTCTTCTCTCAACCGGATACCAGAGTAAATCGGCTGCTACAAACACGTTGGGATCGTCTTGAAACAGCGACTCGCAACCTTCTTTGATGGTGACAATTAATTTATATTGAATTGTACTTTCTGCCATTGGTTGACCGTCGCTGGATGGATAAATGATTTCTTCGGTTGTGACTTGCATTGTGGTGTCTCCGAGAAGTATATATGCTTGATTCTACTATTTTTCAAAGTAGGTATATCGGGTTAGAATGCCGCAGTGCTATTTGCCAAAGGAGAATATTTACAATAGCGAGCAGCGGCGTTTTAAAGCTGCTTGCAAAAGAGTGTTGTACAGTTTTTCCTTAACAGTATAAGCGCCGAATCTTTCCAAGTGGGGATTGTTCATTTGAGCGTCAAAAAGTAGATAAGATCGATCGCGCAATCTCTCCACCAACTTTACCATCGCCACCTTAGAACCCTCGGAAATTCGGTAAAACATCGATTCCCCAATAAACGCACCGCCGATCGACAATCCCAGAATACCACCCGCCAATTCGTCGCCGCACCAAGTCTCGAAGCTGTAAGCCCAACCGGCTTCATACAAACCCCAGTAAATCTGCTTGAGTTCCTTAGAAATCCAGGTAGTTTCGCGATCGGCACAACCCTCAACCACCGCCCCAAAATCGCGATTTACAGCCACTGAAAACCGATTTTGATTTATAGCGCGGCTCAGCGATCGCGGATAGGTAAATCTTTCATCTAGCGGTATCAGCGCCCGCTGACGGCTCGAATACCACCCCAAACTCTCCTCGCCGTCATTTGCCATCAAGAAGTAGCCTTGCGCGTATCCCTGTATAATTGACGGTATATCATATTGCATATATTTATCAGTTGTCATTTGTCCGCTAACTTTTCAAAGTCAACATTAGCAATTAGGAATAATTATGTCTGAAACCATCGAACCTATTACCTTACCGCCCGCCCAAAACCCAGAGCAAGAAGGTCAGTGGCTCCAACAAACGCTGCTCGCATGGCTAGACTCCGAGTTTATCCCAGAAGCTGCCAACCAGCAAATAGCTAAAAGAGCTGCCCAAATCTATGTCCGCCAGCGTATGGAAGGCGAAAACGACGTGGGCAGCCTCGTAATTGCGATCGTCACCGAAATGCAGGCCTATGATTTTTCTAAAAGCTTTTACGGCGAATTTGCGATCGCCAATGCCGTCAGCGACTTGTTACTCGAAAGTCTCGGCATCGATAAATGCTGTGGCCAGTGAAGGAAGAAGGTTCGGCAACGGATTTTGTAACGGATGTAACGGATGTCAGTCAGAAAGAAGAAGGAAGAAGGAAGAAGGAAGAAGGAAGAAGGAAGAAAGTCTGAAACAAAAATTAACCCTAAAATATAATCTTGCCGATTATTCATAAGTTTTTCTTCATTCCTTCTTATTTCTTCCCTCTCTCGCGACGATAACTAAACCCTTCTTTCTTCTATCCATTAAATCCGTTACGAAATACGAAATCCGTTGCCGAACTTCCTTCTTTCTGCTACCAGCTAGACTTCACAACACCGGGCAAAAGACCTTCGTGAGCCATTTCTCGCATCACGTTGCGAGACAGTCCGAAGTCGCGATAGTAACCTCTGGGCCGTCCTGTTGCCCAGCAACGGTTCCGCAAGCGAGTCCGCGAACTGCTGCGGGGTAGCTGTTGAAGTTCCCGGTGAATCGCCATTTTGTCCATCTGATTCGCAGCTTGGTCGAACTGGTCTTTCAGATCAGCGCGCTTGTCAGCGTACTTGTCTACGAGTGCTTGGCGCTTTCTTTCGCGCTCGATCATGCTCTTTTTAGCCATAACTCAGTTTATATCCTTAGATAAATCACGATCAACTATTTTACTATATTTTGGTCATTTCGGATCGCTTTTATTTAAATTACTTTTTTTGTTGACAATATTTTTAACCACAGGCATCTTGCTTGTTCCTGAAAATAGTGCAACATCTAACTATTAGCAGAAGGGCACAAATCTGCAAGTTCGCAAATATTGCAAATCGGCTTTCTTGCATTACAAACCGCCCGACCGTGATAAACTAACCGAATCGACCAATTTTCCCAATCCGGCTGCGGCAACAATAGCATCAAATCCCGCTCGATCCGAATCGGATCGGTATGTTCGGTCAATCCCAATCGTTGACTCAAACGCTTGACGTGGGTGTCTACTGTCACGCCCATATGAATACCAAAAGCGTGAGCGAGAACGACATTAGCTGTTTTGCGGGCAACTCCGGGCAATTCTAGCAGCAGTTCCATTTGCTGCGGTACTTGATTGTTGAATTTGTTGACGATCGCCCAACAAGCAGCTTTAATATTTTTAGACTTATTTCGGTAAAAACCAGTCGATCGCACCAGACGCTCCAATTCATCTAAATCAGCATTTCCCAAAGCCTCCGCATCGGGGAAACGCTCAAACAAGGCGGGCGTTACCAGGTTTACTCGCTCATCCGTACACTGAGCCGAGAGAATCGTCGCCACCAACAACTGCACCGGAGTTTCGTAGTTGAGAGTGCAAGGAGCTTCTGGATACAGGCGTTTGAGGCGAATCAAAATTTCGAGCGATCGTTGTTTTAAACTTAACTTTTTAGTCATTTGTTATTTGTTATTTGTTAGTTGTTATTCGTTATTCGTTAGTTGTTGTTTGTTAGTTGTTATTTGTTATTCATATCAAAAACGGTTTGTAGTGCGGACACTAGGACGAACTACAAATCTTACTGATTGCGGTTAATCGATCGAAGTTAATATTAGTCATTTACAACTGATTGAGGTCGATTCCCATGTCTCGGAGTCTCGCTTCTAGAGCTTGCGAGCGCGATCGTTCTTGTTCCAGCATAGTTTCTGCCTGTTCGGCCCTTTGCCGTTCTTGTTCGGCCCTTGATTCTGCTTGCTCTCGAAGTTGAGCGAGTTCCACAAAACTCACAAAGGGTGTGCCATCAGGCCTGAATATTTGTAGTTCAGTTTCTGATAGCTGAAACCGCACTCCCATTCTGGGACTTACCCAGCCGTTCACTTCTTCGATTGGTTCTAATCGTTCCTCTCGACGCTCCCATATAGTTAAATCCAGATTTGCTGGATCGTACAAATAATATTCTTCTACGCCGTATTGTTCATAAAATCTCAATTTTTGCAGCATCGGACTCAGGCGATTTCCCGGCGACCAAATTTCAAAGGCGACTTGCGGCACAATGTGATCTTCGTTCCACTGCTGGTAGGAGCCTCGATAACCTTTCGGTCTTCCGAAGGCTACCATCACATCTGGCGCTTGAGAAATTTTGTTATTTCCTTCTACTGGATACCACAGTAAGTTTCCCGCTACAAAAACATCAACCACGCTCGCAAATAACAGTTCTAAATTTTCTTTAATCCACACGATTAATCTAAACTGTTCGGTATTGTCAGACATTGGTTCGCCGTTATCATCTGGGTAGATAATCTGAGATTTTTCGGGAGATTGCAGTTGTTTAATCATTGCTGTTTTCCCCTAATTTACTGGTTGTTTTATATTATTCAACAGTCATCAGCGTTGTAATGACTAATGACTGCTGACTAATGATTGATGACTGACGACCAATGACTACTGCTGTCGAAGATTTCGCATCAAATCGATGCCTGCCAAATTAGCAGTATCGCGAACAATCAAGAAAATTCCCAAACCTAGCAACAGCATCAAACCAGTCTGCATCACATTTTCCTGAATGCGGTTTGGCAAAGGCTTGCCCCGCAGTCCTTCTATTAACAAAAAAGCTAGCTGACCGCCATCCAAAGCAGGTAAAGGCAAGATATTAATCACAGCCAAATTGATGCTAATTAACACGGCAAACTGAAACAAATTCGCTGCATCCGATCGCGCAATCCCTGCACCGGCCGCCACAATTGCCACGGGCCCGGACAACTGTTTTGCGGTTTGACCGAAATTGGTAACTAACTGCCCGAAACCTTCCACAGTCAGCACTACAATCCGCTCAAATTCAGTAGCCGCCATGCTAAAGGCATCTAGAATTCCCGCCCGATCCCGCACCACAGTTCCGTTAGAAGTTAGCTGTACGCCAATGCGGCCTTTACCGTCGGGGGACTTTTCGGGAGTGACTGTCACCAGAAATTTTTGTTCTGCACGCTGAATTTCTAACGCTAGGGGTTGGTTGGGATGATCTTGGATTGCTGAGACTAGAGATTTGATTGCTTCGCGGGAAGCGCCCAATTCCTTGCCGTCAACGGACAGAACAATGTCGCCCGATCGAATTCCCGCTTGGAAGGCGGCCGAACTTACTTCTGCTGCGACTTCCGGGACTTTAACTCCCGGTAGGTAGTTCATGGATGCTGCGCCGACAGTGGTCAATTGCACCACCAGCAGGAAGTAAGCAAAAATCAAGTTGGCAATCACCCCGGCGCTAATCACGATCGCCCGATCGAGTACGGGGCGATTTCGCAGCAAATTCGGGTCATTGGGGGGGATATTGCTTTCTGGATCGTCATCCGGGAAACCGACAAAACCTCCCAGGGGAAAGGCGCGGAGGGCGTATTCAGTTTCCGGGCCTTGGTACTTCCAGAGGATGGGGCCGAAACCGATAGAGAAGCGGTTGACGTGAATGTGTTGAAGTCTCGCCGCCAAGAAGTGGCCGAGTTCGTGAACGACAATCAAGATACCTAAAACTGCGATCGCTGCCAAAACTGACATGAAGGATTCCACTAACACTTTTACTTTACTTTGATTTATTTTAATATCTTTTTAATAGAGGTGGCGGACGATCGGCAATTTTCAGTCAAACTAGAAGATGGTATGTTTTTTTCGGAAGTCCCGGCCGGTAAGCGATCGGGCTGATGTAACTTTTCGCCTTTCTGAAGAAAGAAGGAAAAAAAATAATTCAACCGATGCCCTGTTTGGCCGATGCCCTGTTTGGCCGATGCCCTGTTTGGCCGATGCCCTGTTTGGCCAATTTCCTATTACAAATTACCCATTACCAATTCCCCATTACCAATTCCCAATTATGAAAGACACTTCTTTGAATATTATCGCTATTTCGATCTTCGCCATCACCGTTTCCATAATATTGGGCCCTTTATTCAACTTGCCAGAAGCCGTACCTGCGATCGCCACTTTTTGCCTATTAGGGCTAGCCACCCTCGACACTTTCCAGTGGCAAGGTCAAGGCGGTACAATTTTAGTAGATTTGCTTGGGGGAAGTTCCAAACAAAAGCGCGATCGCATCCTCCACCACGAAGCCGGGCACTTCCTAGTCGCCCACCTGTTAGGAATTCCCGTAAGCAGCTACGCCCTCAGCGCTCTTGAAGCATTCAAACAAGGTCAAACAGCCCAAGGCGGAGTCCGATTTGAAGACGAACAACTAGCATCTCAACTCCAAAGCGGCACTCTTTCATCCCAAATTTTAGACCAATATTGTACAGTGTGGATGGCCGGAATAGTAGCCGAAAAAATAGTTTATGGCAGCGCACAAGGCGGCGTAGAAGACCGCACAAAAATCCGCGCCATCCTCACACAACTGCGCCGTCCCAATTCCGAAATTCAACTCAAACAAAACTTAGCTTCCCTGCGAGCAAAAAACCTACTCGAAAACCATAAATCTGCTTACGAAGCCCTAGTTAAAACAATGGAAAAAAAAGCAACAGTTGCTGAATGTTGCGACACGATTCAACAAAATTTGTAGCACAAAAATTGCGCCCCCTTGCCTGACCGAACCCAGTTTTTTTGTAGGTCGATCGCTAAAACTCTGATTCAGCCTACAAACCGGGTTGAGGATTTAATACCACATCCGAGTTTGCCATCCCCTCGATCTTCTGACTCTTCTCTTTCCTCTTCTATTCGCGTTCTTTGCGTCTTCGCGGTTCCATTATCAAGGGAGTATGTTACCCCAATGTGGTAGTAAGAGCATACATATTATCGGATTAACAACTCATGTAACAACCAAAACATTTCGCAACAAAACGGCAAACAGCGAACAAAAAATCACAAAAAATGCTGTAGCTGTTCCGTTCCGGCATCTGCCTCCAATAGTGCGGTGTGGGTGTCAGCGAACTGGGCACAACATCGCCAATACAAATAAACGCTATTTGCAACATAGCAAAAATGCTTTACTTGCTCGATGCAAAAGATATTGACGAATCAGCGATTATACTTGGGAAGCATTTGTCGATCAACTACCAATTACGCATTATTCAGAATCATCCCGATCGCCCAAAAAAACTTAGTATTGCGGCATAGCGTGAGTTATACTCCTACTGCAAAGACTGCGACTGCCCAAAAATCCCGAAACAAAAGTTTATGAGCAACACTTCCCCGCCTGAAGCAGCAGCCAACAACCCTGAAACAAAAAAACTCAGTTTCTCAACAAAATTAGCATACGGTGCCGGCGACCTAGGGCCCGCAATTACGGCGAATGTTCTGGTATTTTTCCTGCTGTTTTTCTTTACTAACGTAGCAGGTTTGGCTGCGGGTACTGCTAGCAATATTTTGTTAATCGGCAAGGTTTGGGATGCCATAAATGACCCGATTGTGGGGGTTTTGAGCGATCGCACATCTCATCGGTGGGGCCGCCGCTATCCTTGGATAGTTTACGGCGCAATTCCTTTCGGCATCTTCTTCTTTTTGCAGTGGATTGTTCCCAGCAAAGATCCTACGATACTGTTTTGGTACTATGTGGCGATCGGCATTTTGTTTAACACCGCCTACACCGCCGTCAACCTGCCTTACACCGCCCTCACTCCAGAATTAACCCAAGACTACAACGAACGCACTAGCCTTAACAGTTTTCGGTTTTCTTTCTCGATCGGCGGCAGCATTTTGTCGCTAATTATAGCGCAAATTATCTTTGCAATAGTTAAAGATGACATCCAAAAATACTTAGTATTAGGCGCACTTTGTGCAGTGATTTCAGTGTTGCCTTTGTACTGGTGCTTTTTGGGAACCCGCAAACACGTTTTATCTCAATTGCAAGAACATCCAGTAGAGGACAGTTCAACTTCCTTGCCGCTGAAAGAACAGTTGCGGATTGCATTTAACAATCGTCCTTTTTTATACGTAATTGGAATTTATCTCTGTTCTTGGCTGGGCGTGCAATTAACTGCTTCTATTTTGCCCTATTTTGTCATCAACTGGATGAAACTGCCGGCTGCAACTTTTACCCAAACTGCGATCGCCGTTCAAGGCACCGCACTCGCCATGTTATTTGTTTGGAGTAAAGTCAGCGAGCGATACGGCAAAAAAGCTGTTTATTTTATGGGCATGAGTTTGTGGATTATCGCACAAGCCGGACTGTTTTTCCTGCAACCGGGACAAGTAGTCCAGATGTATTTGTTAGCAGTGATGGCCGGGGTTGGAGTTTCCACTGCTTATCTCATACCTTGGTCGATGATACCGGATGTGATTGAACTCGACGAACTCCAAACAGGAGAAAGACGTGAAGGCGTGTTCTATTCGTTTATGGTGTTGCTGCAAAAAATTGGTTTGGCATTGGGCTTGTGGTTTGTAGGACAAGCATTAGAACAAGCTGGATTTCTGGCCACAGTTCAGGGACAGGCTGCTCCAATACAGCCGGATTCTGCGCTGTTTGCGATTCGAGTTGCGATCGGTCCCCTGCCCACAATTGCTTTAATTTGCGGCATGATTCTCACATATTTTTATCCGATTACCCGCGAAGTTCATGCAGCAATTTTGTTGCAGCTTAGAGAAAAAAAAGTACAGGATCGCTAAGCACAGATTCAGCTAAGTGCAATGAGTAAACTCAAAAAGTAACAACTACCAACAGCTAATCTGGGCGATATCTATAGCAATCTTCCCATCAATTGCGAACTCTTTCTTTGCTCTGACTAATTGGAGTTTTCTACTCGTTACCAGGCTCTGCCTCCCTAATCTTGTGCGGAGGCAGATACTCTAAATATGGGTTCTTTTCGCAGAGCCTGGGAAGCAGTTATAAGTTGTAGGGTGCGTCGCTCGTTTAATCTGGCGCTCCAGGGCGAGAGTTGTTCAGGGCGACGCACCCTACGTTGACTTAAGGGATCTCCTGGGTTTATGGTGTATATGGTATCAAGCACAACTGTTCGCGATTCTGTGATGCCCTCGGAGTAAGGATATGCGGTTTGTTTATCACCACAAAATCAGGAGAGCCGACTTAAGTAAACGGTATTGCCCTATAACCTAATTTTTCTAAGCAAAAACATCACATTCTCGATCGCGCTTTGCCCCGATACAAACACCCACAAGTTTGAGCTTTTCGAGATGTCGATCGACTTTGAACTTGCCAGTTATTAATTTTTATGTATGTACGGCACTATTGAGAGTAGTATGTGATATAATTATGCCGACAAATAAGTCGAGCGATTTAAGCAGTCATCCAGCTCGTCAAAAAGTTTATTATTAAAATAAAAGACAGATTTTTTTCGGAAATTGATTCGATTAGTTACAGTTCAAAAAATCTGCTGAAGGCTGCTAATTATATCTATCTGCAAAATGGCCAACTTTTTAGTCGGTCAATTAGCGTATAATTTAACAGATGCTACAGTTGATGCCTGACAGAAAAGTGGCAGAATAGAGGAGAAGGCAATAGCAGCGCGATCGGCTGCTGAGGTGTGAGGGCAAATTGTAAAATTTTGGTAAAGTTATCGCGCTAGAGGCGATCTCAGCGACATCCTAAAAAGTGGGTACAGCCACCCAGAAACCCAGAAGATAAGCACAACACAGCAGACAACAATACAGTCGGATACAACTCTCAAGCAATTAGTAAAAAAACTTTTGCAGCAGGCAAAACATAGGAATTTAGTTATTTTTGTATATGATGTGAAAGTAGTGAGAATTATTAGCAGGAACTAGAACCGACCAACCAATAATCTCCTGTGATATCCTGAAGTCAATGGTGAAAGTATCAACCAGAAGGGTCGCACAACAAAGCTGATTTTACCAAAAAAATATGAAAGAGGTCAACATGGAAAAAGAACAGGACGCTCATCTCGTACCCATTAGCAACCAGAGCAGACAGGTGCAGCAATTTTCCGTTGACGAGGGAGAAGAGTTAGGCGCGCAGCCTCAAAAAGGATTGAATCTCAACCCGTTGTTTAGGACTCTCGGGCGCAAAGCCCTAGTCATCCTTGGGATTGTCTCTCTAGCAGGCGGTGGAATTTATTTTCAAATCAAGCAAAGCAAGAAAACATATCAAGGCGATTTTAGTCTGCTTGTGGAACCCGTGACAACGGAGGCAAGAATTGCTGACCCCGCTGCTCTAGCCAATCGCAGCGAGGGTGGCGGAGTGCCCAGTCGAGATTTTTTTAGTTTGGACTACGCAACTCAACTGCAAATTCTCCAGAGTCCTCAGATGCTATCGGCTATTGTGAAACAAGTCCAAAAAAAAGATCCAAAAATGACCGAGGAACTTCTGAAAAAAGGATTAGTCGTTTTGCGCGTCGGAGAGAATGAGCTGACGCAAACTAAAATTTTGGAAGTTCGTTTCCTGGGCCAGGAACCTGAATTAATTAAGTTTGTTTTACAACAAGTTAAAAAGAAATATTTAAAGTACAGCCTTGACGAACGCAAGAGTCGCATTGGTGAAGGTGTTAATTTTATTGAAAACCAGCTTCCGGGACTTAGCAAGCGCGTAAATGACCTGAAGTCGGATTTACAGGTGATACAGCAGCAGCAAAAAATTACAGATCCTAAAGAACAAGGCGCGCAATTGATCGAGCAAGTTCGCACCGTAGAAACTTTAGAGTTAGAAACTCAAAGGCTGCTGCAGGAACAGAAAACGCTGTACGCTAACTTGCAAAAGCAATTAGATTTTACACCAAATGAAGCTATTGCCGCTTCAGCTTTAAGCGAAGAACCTCAATATAAAGAGTTGCTGACCAAGGTTAAGGAAGTAGAAGGTCAGATTGCTGTAGAAACAGCTCGTTTTAAATCTGCTAACCCGATAGTGGAAGCTTTAGAGCGCAAGCGGGCAAATTTAGTAGCTTTACTCAACCAGCAAACTGAGCGAATTTTGGGGCAAAATTTAGTAGGCCCTGAAGCCAATGCTAAAGTTCAGAATTTTCAAAATTCGATTCGCATAGGCTTGATCAAACAATTGGTTGATACTGCTAACCAAGTTCAAGTTTTAGAAGCTCGCAGTCAGGCGATCACCCAAACAAAAAATGATTTAAGCCGACAAGCAAGAGAATTTCCCAGTATAGCTCGTCGCTACAACGAACTGCAACAGCAATTAGACATAGCAGCGCGCACCCGCGATCAACTTTTAACTCAGCGAGAAACTCTGCGCGTCCAAGCAGCTCAAAGCCAAGTACCTTGGGAAGTAATTTCTGAACCCCGGATACCGCAAGATCCTAAGACTGGCAAATATATTCCCGTACCCTCGAAAAATGCCAACAAATTTTTTATGGCAATTATTGGGGGGCTAGTGTTGGGTGTGGCCGTGGCTATCCTGATTGAAAAGTTCCGCAATATTTTCTACTCTGCTGATGATGTTAAAGATGCGTTTGATGCGCCTTTATTGGGAGTGGTTCCTCGGGATAAAAATGCTAAAAAATTTCCGCCTTCTATTGCTAATTCCTATACTTATCTTGAAAAGAAAGAGGGGGATAAAAAAGTTGCTTCGGAATTTATAGAAGCTTTTGACTCTCTTTATACTAATATTCGCTTTCTTTCTTCAAATCGAACTATTGGATCTTTGGCAGTTGGTTCGGCTACAGTTGGTGAAGGCAAATCTACCGTTGCTTTAAACTTAGCTCACGTTGCAGCGCTGGCGGGCCAGCGAGTGCTGTTAGTAGATGCCGATTTGCATTCGCCCAGCTTGCACTTCCTCTTGGAACTGCCTAATCTAAAGGGATTGAGCAACTTGCTCGACGACAGTAAAAACCAACCAAATGAAATTATCCAGCGATCGCATCTAGAAGATAATCTTTTTGTATTAACTGCAGGTCTTCCTATTCCTGGTGTTGCTAGACGGCTTGCTTCATCGGGGATGCAGTATTTAATGGATGAACTTCACGCAACATTTGACTTAGTTATCTACGATACGCCACCGCTGGTTGACAGTAAAGATGCGAATTATTTAGCGGCGCGCACAGATGGAATGCTAATGGTTGTAGCACTTCGCAAGACCAAGTTTTCTGTAGTCAAAAAAGTTTTCAGTCAATTAGAAAATTTTGGCATACCCTGCTTGGGTACAGTTTCCAATAATCCCACCAAAGGTAAGAAGTATCAAGCATCTAAATCATTAGCTCTGGAAGATAAAAATGAATATTTAAATTTTATACCAGTAGAGTCTGGCATCCGCAAACTAGCTCCGAAAAAAGAGTGATATCATCTCGGAAAAGGACGACAATCATCAGATTTGTTTGAGCGTTTGGAGTTTAGTCTTGAAATTGATGATATCATCTCCGGTCGATTGACCGATATCACATTAGTCCGCACTACGAACCAACCGTTTTTGTTATTAATCTACCGGACATGATATGAGGACTAAACTCCGAAAAAGTGAACGTTTACAGATTTTCAGACTCTGGTTAAATTTTCCAGATTAATTTGTGGAGTAAATCTCAAAGCTTAAATCGACTGGTGGCGGACTAATTTTCATCGGGGTCAATAGGAAATGTTACGGTAAAATTAGTCCAGCCATTGCTGCTTTCTACGTCAATTTTTCCCTGCAACTGTTCGACCAGTTTTTGCACCAAAGCTAAACCCAAACCTGTACCTCCTTGTTTCCAGGGGTCAGCGTTGGGAACTCGATAAAATTTATCAAAAATTCGGGGCAGTTCTTGTATAGAAATGGACGATTGATTGCTGAGTTTAAATTGGATGAAGGAACTCAAATCAGTTGCTGGGATAGAATTTTTTCCGCTTCCGACCTCTTCCCAGTATCCATTTTTGCACTCAACTCTGAGAGAGATTTCGCCGTCATTGGCGGTATATTTGCAGGCATTGTTGAGGATTTCTGCTAAAATTCGTCCCAAACTAGCGCGGTTGGAACTGATGGTGGGGAGGTGAGAATCGCACTCAAATCGCAAATGCTGGTGGCGGTTCTGGGTGCGGGTGTAAAATGGCTCGATAATCGCAGGTAGCCAGATTTCTAAGTTTACTGGTTCGAGATCGATCGGGCAAGCTGCTGCTTCGAGGCGCTGCAAATCGAGCAAAGCATTAATCAAATCGGTTTCTCTAGTACATTCGGTTTCTAAAATTTCTAAATAAATCTGCCGTCGGTCTGGTGTGGGAGAAACTTTCAGCATATGAATAGCCATTTTCATATTAGCTAAAGGCGTGCGTAATTCGTGAGAAACTGTGCTGAGAAATTCATCTTTGAGAACGTTTAAATGCTGGAGCTCCTGCACTTTTTGCTGCAATTGGGCGGTGCGTTCTTGGACTTGGCGTTCGAGGTCGGTGTTGAGATTTTGTACTTGCTGGTAGAGTTGGGCTTGCTGAATGGCGATCGCAATTTGAGTTGCCAGTTGCAGCAGCAAATCCACTTCCGAAGGTTGCCACTGCCGCGATTTAGAACACTGATGGACGCACATCACGCCCCACAAATTGCTGTCTTGCAAAATTGGTACAATCAAATAAGCTTTGATTTGCGCTTGCTGTAAGCGTGCAGATGTTTCGGCATTCAAATTAGCTTGCTCGATGTCGGGGACGGCGTATATTTCCTGTTCGATCGCGAATGCAGATTCATGCCACATTGTATCTGGCATGATTTCTCCCAAGATCGAAGACCACTTGGAGGCAACGGATTCTGCCACGACAATGCCCAAATCCTTCGACTCCAAACGCACTATGGCTACTCTGTCGGCGTGCAGAACTTGCCGGACTTCATCGACGCTGGCGTTAAGAATTTCTTCGAGGTTTAAGGATTGGTGAATCCGCAAGGAAATTTGAGTTAGCAGCCGATCGCGCTGCACCTGTTCGTGGAGTTTGGCAGTCCGTTCGCGCACCTGCTGTTCCAATTTGGCATTGCGGCTTTGCAGCAGTTCCAATTTTTCTGCTTGCAGTTGATAAACCGACTGCTGCAACTGTTTGACAACTCGGTACATTTCTGTCGGATCGAGGACTCGGAGCAAGTTAGTTTGGGTAATAATTCCCAATAGTTCTCCGCGCCCTCCGCACACCACCAACCGCTGCACTTGTTGCTGCTGCATTTGTTTGTGCGCCGTCCACAGGGAATCGGAAGGTTGCAGAAATTGCAGGGGAGTTCTCATGACTTCTTGAGCTAGGGTTTGCTCGAAATTTACTTCGAGAAACAGTGCCTGCACGATGTCGTATTCGGTAATAATTCCCAGAGGTTGCTGAAAGGAATAGTGAAAAATGGAGGTATAGTCATCTTTGGGTTTCTCCATTGTCAATTCTTTGTTTTTTGTAATGACTACACAACTGACTTGATGCTCTGACATCAGTTCGGCTATGCTCAGCAGCGACGCGGTGTGGGGCGCTGTAATTGGCGTAGTCATCAATTCTGCTACCCGCCGCAATTTCAGAATGTTTGAAGGCTGCAATACTTGGCGAATTCTTTCCCTAGTGAGCACTCCTACCAAGTGGCGAAATTGATTGACGATCGGCAAATAGCGAATTTTGTGCTGGCGAAATAAGGATAAAGCGCCGAACACGTCTTGATCCTCGGATGCTGTGAGGACAACCGACACCGGAGACATGATGTCGGAAATTGGTATTTTCTGCGAGGCTCCTTTTTTCTGAGTGTCTATTTTGCCAGAAGCGATGGGCCTCACTAAGTCGGCGGGAGTTAATATCCCCAGTAACAGCCCGCGGCTGGGGTTGTTGGATAAGTTGTCTGTGGTAATAGTCTGCTGGTCTTGCACCACGAGCACGCAGCAGGCCCGCACCTGTTCCGGCGGGGAGACTTCGGTCATCGCCCCCGGTTCTGAGGGTAAAGGTGTTTTGGTTAGGGGACAACTATTTTCCAACTGACTCATCAGGGCGATCGCCGCTGCTAAGGAAGTATCTGGTACGGCGGTTAGCGGGTAGCGGTCGATCGCCTGTTCTAATGCTGAGGAGTAAAAGGGTGGGTGGTAAAAGGACATAATTGATGGGGCAGGTTGTCAGAGGGCGGCTAATACCATTTTCGATTGTGGATGGGAAATGATTGATTGTATAAGGGTTTGGAGCGCAGGCTACCGAGTTGCATTTTGGGGGAAACTGGTATAAATATCCGCAAAGCGTTAGGGAATGACAGAAACACCAGAAACACCAGAAACACCTAGCCTGTGCTTGGGATTTTAATAATAGACTTTCTAATTGATTATTTCCATTAATCCGAGTTTTCGATCGATAGTGCGATCGGTTTACAATTTCAAATGGGGGCGGTTTTTACTGCCTGCTTTTAACCGGAGACTCACTTATAATCAAAATAACCAGAATGTAAAGTTTTACTACAAGATTTACCGATAATGACAACTTTAAGCTTAGAGCAAATTGCAGCCAAGTTAGAAAGCGAAAATTCTGCCGATCGCATGGTAGCTTTGGCTAACTTGCGGAACGTCCCTGCAGCAGAGGCTGTACCTTTGATTAAAAAGGTGTTGAACGATCGAAGTTTGCAAGTGCGATCGATGGCTGTGTTTGCTCTCGGAGTCAAACCGACTCCTGAGTGCTATCCCATTCTAGTCAAATTACTAGAAACTGAACCTGATTACGGCATTCGGGCTGATGCTGCGGGTGCTTTGGGCTATCTGGAAGATATCCGAGCTTTTGAGGCTTTGGTGCGCGCTTTTTATGAAGATACTGAATGGCTGGTGCGCTTTAGTGCTGCTGTTTCTCTGGGAAATCTCAAAGATCCCCGAGCTCGCGACGTGCTGCTGAAAGCTCTCGAATGCGAGCAAGTAGTGATTCAGCAGGCGGCGATTTCGGCTTTGGGGGAAATTAAGGACATTGGCGCGATCGATCGCATCCTCGATTTTACTCAATCGGAAGATTGGCTGATCCGGCAGAGGCTGGCTGAAGCTTTGGGGAATTTGCCCAGTGTTAAAAGTGTCTCTGCTTTGAAATACTTAGAAAAAGACAGCAATTCTCAAGTATCTCAAGCGGCAACAATTTCTCTCGATCGTTTGTCGAAAGCAGAAGGATAACAGATACCGATACTTTTGTTGTAAGTGTTTCATTTGGGCGCTTTTAAGGCGGCGATGAAACACCGATCGCCTAATTTATTCAGCCCTCTGCTAGGTCAAACCGATTTCTCAGTTCTTGAGGCGACAAAACGGAAATCGACGACCCTGCGAATCCATTCACATCCCGAGTAACGATCGCCTCTAACTCTAACTCGATCGCACACGCTATCTACACCGCATCTTCAAAATCAGGCAATCCCAGCCCGATCGCTTGCTCCAGAATCTCTCGATCCACCGCACAAATTTCCATTAATGCCAACAGTCGAGTTACAGCAGCTATCGCAGCTTCAGAACTCTTGGTTTGTCGTCCCACCAAATAATGCACATCCGTAACCGTTGTCGCCGACATAAACCCTTCAATTCGCCCCGATTCAACTGCATTCAGTAAAAAAGCAGCATCCGCTACAAAAGGTTCGCGGGCCAGCATTGCATCCAGTAAAACATTGGTATCAAATAAAACTTTCATCAGAGATACTTTTGCACTAACCGCTCATCTAACATTGCCTTTACTTCGGCATCTGTAGGTGGTGGCGCGTCCGTTTTCGCAATGCCAATTAAACTCGCGGCTAAACCCTTCGGCTTCACCTTCGATCGGGGTTTCGGCTGGAGCGATCGCATCAAAGCATTAATTAACTGCCATCGCTCCTCGGCAGACAACCTCAGTGCTCGGTCTTGAAGTTCGCGTAACGTCATAGTAATTATCTTTGACAGAAAGCATTGGACAAGCAGCCAAGTATATAAATACCCCTGCTTCAAAATTTTAGCGCCTCAAGTGATGTAATTTCATCTTCTTAAAAACACTTAATTTTTCGAGAGAGGGAGTTAAATGCCCTACAGTCAATTTAGCGTCGAACAAATTAAGACAAATTTTGGCATAACCTTGAATAGAACGGTTGGCTTGTTTGCCGACATTCCCGAAATAGAACTGAACACTTTTTTGCAAGAAACTTTGCAATTCAATCTGCCTTTAGCGCTAGAAATTAATTCCGAGAAAGCTCGCTCAGAGCTAATTGTCGCGCCAATATTAGTTGAAATCAAAAAAGGCTATCGCAACGGATGAGTTTATTTTCAGGTCGAGAATTCAATGTAGACGCTGCTAGGGGTTTGAGCGGTTATTGCGATTTTCTAATTAGCCGATCGCCAGAACAGCTTGTCATAGAATCCCCAGTAATCGCCTTGGTTGAAGCCAAAAACGACAACATTCAATCCGGCTTAGGAGAGTGCACAGGGGGAACCATTGCAGCACAAATATTTAACCAGCGTCGCGAACATGATATTCAGACAATTTATGGAGTTTTGACAACTGGGAGTATCTGGAAATTTTTTTAAGTTAGAAGGAATTGCGATCGAGATTGATAAAGACGAATATCTTATCAAAAATGTTGCTAAAATTATCGATATCTTAATAAATTTTATAGAGTCTTGAGTAAAACCAGAATGTATTATCTAAGGCGATCGGGCAAATCGCAAGTTAAAATAGTTGTTGACATCCTTTAACCAAAGCCAGCCATGAATCAAGCACCCAATCCTTTTAACTCAAATCCATCGAATCCGCTAGATCCCTTGGAACAAGAACTTGACGAGCAAGGTCAAGAGTTGCCCAGACAGTACCACCCAGCTACTAAAAAAACTCTGCAAACAGGCTTTCTCATCCTGGTAGTTGTCGGGGTAGTTATTGGGGGAATTCTATCTGTAGGGGTAATTTCGTTGATGCAAAAGACCGGATTGACTGATGTGCCGGCGCGAGTACAGAGTCCGAAGTAATATCATGTCCGTTGAATTGCCCGCGATCAAATTTTGTCGTCTAGGATGGGCGGGTTTATAGATATTGTCGGTGTGAATTGCAGATGGTGAGTGAAACCCGCTCCTACCAGTATTGCTGTTGATTTACTGGACTATATCTAATATTTAGTGGGAATGTTCTGTCGGTGCTAAATGCACCTATTTTGGGGGATGAAGTTTGAGAAAATATGATGTTTTATATAGATTTTTGCAAAATATAGCAACTGTACCCGATGGTGAGGAGGTTCTCGCATTCCCCAAACCGTTGCTTTTCTTCCTTCTTCCTGATGACGTTGGACGGAAAGCTCGGAGGCGACAGCACTAATGACTGATGACTAATGACTGATGACTAATGACTGATGACTAATGACTTCTTCTACAATTGATGGTGAAAAATTCTCAAATTGCGCCCGATGGCACTTCTCAACCGCAGATTTCCGAAAAACTTGTTTCGGCTGGCTTTCACGCGCTTTCTGACCCCCTGCGGATTCAGATTTTGGAGTTGTTGCGGGAACAGGAGTTATGTGTTTGCGATTTGTGCGATCGGCTTGGAGTCTCTCAATCTAAACTCTCTTTTCACCTCAAAACCCTAAAAGAAGCCGGTTTGGTTCGCAGCCGCCAAGAAAGCCGCTGGATATACTACAGTCTCAATTTAGCTCAGTTTCTCGTGCTGGAAGAGTACCTCGCCCAGTATCGCCGTTTCAGTCAGATGCTGCTGGCCCGCCCTTGTTCTGAGGTGGGTTGACCGATCAATATTTCTTAATAAGTAATATTATGTCCCCCAAAGTAACCGCTATTGGTTTGTAGTGAGGACTTCATTCCTGTCTTGATGCGGACTCACATTCCGAACGATCGAACCAAGAGGGTAGACGCATCAATTTTTTTTGATATAATGTATTTAAACCAATGAGTTGATAGCGATGGGTGCAATAGTAAAGAAGTTAGCTTCTGGTGAAAAACGAGATTGCAAGCGAGAAGCACTTGCGGAAGGCCTCGGTACATTTATTATAGTTTTTGCCGGCACCGGCGCGGTGATGGTCAACAAAATTAGCGGTGGTTCTTTAACTCATTTGGGCGTTAGTTTTGTGTTTGGTGCCGTTGTAGCTGCGATGATTTACGCGATCGGGCATATCAGCGACGCGCACTTTAACCCAGCCGTAACTTTAGGGTTTTGGGCGAGCGGTTTTTTCCCAAAATACAAAGTTTTGCCCTATGTTTTGGCGCAGTGTGCGGGGGCGATCGCAGCTTCTCAAGTGCTGCTAATTACCCTAGGAAAAGTAGCAAATCTCGGTGCAACAGTTCCTCTAAACGGCAACTGGTTGCAGTCTCTAATTTTAGAAACAGTCCTGACCTTTATCTTAATGTTTGTTATCCTCGGTTCGGGATTAGATAGACGCGCTCATATCGGTTTTGCGGGGATAGCAATTGGCTTAACTGTAGGCTTAGAAGCTGCATTTATGGGGCCGATTACCGGAGCGAGCATGAATCCGGCTCGATCGCTCGGCCCGGCTTTAGTTGGCGGAATTTGGCAACACCATTGGGTTTACTGGGTTGCTCCGATTTGGGGAGCGCAATTAGCAGTCGCAGTTTATCGAGAACTGTCTAACGGATTTCGGGATTTTAATTAACAGTATCATGACAAATTTTACGCACAAACCGAGAATTTTGTTTTTCTACGGCTCTTTAAGAGAGCGTTCTTACAGCCGTTTATTGGCGGAAGAATCGGCGAGAATTATTGAGGGTTTCGGGGCCGAAGTTAGGTTTTTTCATCCTCGGGAATTGCCGATTTACGGTAGCGTTCCCGATACGCATCCCAAGGTTCAGGAATTGCGCGAATTGAGTTTGTGGTCGGAGGGTAAAGTCTGGTCTAGTCCAGAAATGCACGGCAATATTACCGGCATTATGAAAAATCAAATTGACTGGATTCCTTTAAGTATTGGGGCTGTCAGACCCACCCAAGGTCGAACTTTGGCGGTGATGCAAGTCAGCGGCGGTTCTCAGTCTTTTAATGCTGTCAATACTTTGAGAATTTTGGGCCGCTGGATGCGGATGTTTACAATTCCCAATCAGTCTTCGGTTGCGAAGGCTTATCAGGAGTTTAACGAGGATGGGACGATGAAGGATTCGCCTTTCCGCGATCGCGCGATCGACGTGATGGAGGAACTGTACAAGTTTACCTTGCTGTTGCGGGAGCAAACGGACTATTTGACCGATCGCTACAGCGAACGCAAGGAACAAGCAGCTAAAGAGGCGATCACACTAGCAAATCGCGCCCTTGAAACATCTAACTAACAACCACCAACTAACAACTCACAACCAACAAAAATCATGAAAAAAGTAATGTTCGTTTGCAAAAGAAATTCCTGTAGATCGCAAATGGCAGAAGGATTCGCTAAAACCATCGGAGAGGGCAAAATTGCTGTCAGCAGTTCCGGCTTAGAATCAAGCAGAGTTCATCCGACAGCAATTCAAGTCATGTCAGAAATCGGCATTGACATCACAGATCAAACATCCAACCCATTAAACGAATTCAATGCAGAAGACTACGACGCCGTAATTTCTCTGTGCGGCTGCGGCGTGAATTTACCCGAAGCGTGGGTATTGCGAGAAGTTTTTGAAGATTGGCAACTCGACGATCCCGACGGACAACCCATCGAAACTTTTCACCGCGTTAGAGATGAAATTAAAGCACGAGTTGCAAAATTAGTTAACTCTCTCAAACCAGATTAATGTCGAAAATATCACCCTTGGGTTGCGGGTTGCGATCGATTATCAACGGACTGATTTTTAACCTGTCGCTGTCGCATCCAAAGAATTAGTGCTAAATTATGAGAGGCGTTCCGGCCGATCGCCTCTCAATCCGTTGCGAGCACAGACCGAAAAATTTAGCACATGATTCAGACAGCAATCACGCCTTTCAAAAACAAACTAAACTCAGCTTTAACTAAAAAGCAGATTACAGTTTTACAAATTAATCTCGGAAAGCGCTGCAACCTCGCTTGCACTCACTGTCACGTAGAAGCTAGCCCGAAACGAACAGAAGAACTTTCCCCGGAAATTTGCGACCAATTAATTGAAATGATTCGCCGTTTTCCTCAAATTCAAACTGTTGACCTCACTGGCGGTGCTCCCGAAATGCTTTACGGTTTTAAACCGCTAGCAGAAGCAGCAAGGGCAACAGGTAAAGAGGTAATTGTTCGTTCTAATTTAACGATTTACTTTGAAAAAGGTTTTGAGGATATTCCTGAATATTGCGCGCAGCAACAACTCAGAATAGTTGCATCGCTTCCTTGCTACCAAGCTGACAATGTTGACAAAATGCGCGGTAGCGGTGTTTTTGACAGTTCGATTCTGGCGCTGCAAAAGCTGAATCAGTTGGGATACGGGAAAAACCCAAATTTGATTCTGGATTTGGTGTACAATCCGCAAGTGCCGACAACAGATAAGTTCTCGCTAACAGCGGAACAAGGCAAGTTACAGCGAGATTATCAGGTTTATTTAGCTGAAAATTTTGGAATTTGTTTTAATCACTTGTTCGCGATTACTAATTTGCCTGTGGGACGGACTAAGTTTCATTTGGAACATAAGAAACTTCACAAGCCTTATCTGGGTTTTTTGGAGGATAATTTTAATCCGGGTACTGTGGAGCATTTAATGTGCCGCAATGAGTTGTCGATCGACTATTTGGGCAATGTCTACGACTGCGATTTTAACCAAATGGAAAATCTGCCGGCTAAAACTCGCAGCGGGGAACAGATAACTGTTGCTAAATTGCTGGAATCTGGCAGTTTAGATGTGATTCCAGAGGTGCAAACTGCTGCTTATTGTTACGGTTGTACGGCTGGTTCAGGTTCTAGCTGCGGCGGCACTTTGACTTAAGAAGGAAGAAGGAAGAAGGAAGTTCGGCAACGAGCAATGTACGGGATGTAATGGATGTAACGGATGTAAGTCCGTCGGAAGAAGGAAGAAACTATGCCCAATGCCCTGTTTGGCCAATGCCAATGCCCAATGCCCTGTTTGGCCAATGCCCAATGCCAATGCCCAATGCCCTGTTTGGCCAATTCCCAATTCCCAATTCCCAATTCCCAATTCCCCAATGCCCCAATGCCCATATTATTGAGAATGGAGATTTTAATCAATGAATGATTTGCGATCGCCCGATGAAGAAAATCCGCCACCATCCCAAAGGTGGAAACTGTTTTTAGGGATTGCTTTAGCTGTAGCTTTGATTGTGGCGGCACAGTTTTTTAACTTTCAAGCAATTCTAAAAAATGCGCTATCGGCGATCGCGAGTCTGGGCCCTTGGGGCCCTGCAGCTTTTATTCTAATTTACATTGTCGCTACGGTTTTATTTATTCCCGGTTCTTTGCTTACTCTCGGTTCTGGGGTTTTGTTCGGAGTCGTTGGCGGCACGGTTTGCGTTTCCATCGGCTCGGTTTTGGGCGCAACTTTCGCTTTTTTAATAGGAAGGTATTTAACTCGCGATTGGGTTTCCAAACAGATAGAAGGAAATCCTAAATTTCAGGCGATCGACTCCGCAGTTGCTTCTGAAGGATGGAAAATTGTGCTGCTGACGCGACTTTCGCCAATTTTCCCATTTAATTTGCTCAACTATGCTTTTGGAGTCACGCAGGTATCTTTCAGAGACTATTTTTTTGCATCTTGGATCGGCATGATTCCCGGAACTGTGATGTATGTTTATATCGGTTATCTCGCTGGGAGTTTGGCGGCACTCGGAGCCGAAGGGCGATCGCGCACTGCTGCTGAGTGGGCTCTTTACGGCATTGGTTTGCTAGCAACGATCGCCCTCACCGTTTATGCAGCCCGCTTGGCAAAAAAAGCTTTAGACGAAAAAATTTCTCCTTAAACTCACTGCACAAATTGGTTAAATTGTCAATACGGTTTTGCTCGTAAATTATAATACATAGCTAGTTTAAAAAACTCCGTATTTTCTCTGTGTTATTTACAAAAAATTTGTTATACAAACGAGATAGATATTAAATATATCGTAAAGCACTAACCTCAACAAAGTAAAATCAAAGTCAAAATACAAAATTGATGTCAAAATAGAATGCGATATTGCGATCGAAATAAAAATTATTCGCAGCCAGAAATCCACATCCCCATCAGCCAAACCTAGGAGGAATCAAGTCCTGACTGTTGACATGATATTAATTCTGCCGAATGACCGTGCAGTTCGATCAATTTCACTCTCGACGAGAACATTTGATGATGCAAAAACCAGCAAATCAAGCCCGACCCGTTTCTGCGCCGCCGCCCCACCAAAACCCAAAACTGCGCCACTTTTGGCAAAACATCGGCGTCAGCGCTCAATCGCGCTGGCAGCAACTAGAAAGTCTTTGGCAACACAGACGGCAGCGCCGCCATTTGCTGACTCTGCTAATTCTAGGCACCACGGCTTTAACCATTAGCACAACTACTTGCGTAAGCTATTTTTTTGTGCGCGGACTAATACTCGATAATTTAAAGGAAATAGCACTATTAAAATTAGAAAAAGGCACCGATGAAATCGATCGCTGGCTCAGCAGCCGCAAAGCAGAAATAGAAACCATCGCTTACTCTCCAAAGATTCGCACTCTCAATTGGGAATTAGTCGAACCCCGGTTGCAATCAGAAATATACAGGCTAAAAGAGTATTTCATTCTGGCATTAATTCAACCCAACGGCTCACTAATTAACACTCTAGGCAACCGCACGAATGTCAAAGACCGCCAACACTTTACAAAAGCAATGGCCGGGCAAATCAATGTTTCTGACCCGCTGATCGGCCGCAGTACACAAGTTTCGACCATCGTCGTTTCAGTTCCTATTTGGGCTTTGCCACAGGCTTCTAATCAAGTAATTGGAGTCCTATCGGGCAGCATTAAATTAGACAGAGTAGCAAATGTTGTTAACAGCCTGCAGTACGGTTCCGAGAGTTACGCTTTTGCGCTCAATTCCGAAGGAGTGCCAATTGTTCATCCCAACAATAACTTAATCGGCAATAGCGATCGGTCCGCCCCAAGCTTTTTACAGTCACAAGATTCCGCACTCTCCACAATTGCGCGGCACATGATCGATCGCCAGACGAACATCGAACTGGTAAAAATAGATAACAAATGGGTGTATGCCGTCTACGCTCCCCTCCAGGAAGTGAACTGGTCGATGGCCTTAATAATTCCCCGCGAAAATATTGAATCCCAACTGCAAGCATTAAATTTTCTAACATCCGTCGTCGTCGGACTGCTAGTCCCGGCAATGCTAGCAGCAATATGGCTAATTTATTCCTCGGAAAACAATCGCGCCAGAGCCGAGCGAGAAGCCATGCTCAACCGAATTGCTGGACGCATTCGCACTTCTCTAGAATTAGACAAAATCGTGCAAAGTACCGTCGAAGAAATAGTAAATTTGCTGCATCTAGAACGAGCAGCTTTTGGTTGGTACGAACCGCAGAACAAAACTTTACAAATTTTGTGGGAATCTTCCCAATTTGATTGTCCGAGACAAGCGATAAACTTTGAGCCTTACTTGGTGGAAAATTTGTCAGTAGGGAGCGACCAATCCGATCCAATTATTTTTAGTGCCGATACTTGGACTCGGGGCGCAAGTCAACCGCTCGAACTGAAAGCTAATAGCTATTTAGCGGTGCCAGTCCCGACTCAAAACGAGCAACAGGGTTATTTAGTGTGCAGCCACGCTGCTCAGTGGTTTTGGAGTGCGGAAGAAATTCAACTGTTAAAAGCTGTAGCAGATCAATTGGCGATCGCAATTACTCAATCTCACCTTTACACTCAAACCCAAGACCAAGTAAAACTGCTCAATAATGCCTTGCACGAACTGAAAAAGACTCAAACCCATTTAGTGCAGAGCGAAAAAATGTCATCCCTCGGTCAAATGGTAGCGGGGATAGCGCACGAAATCAACAACCCGGTTAACTTCATTTCGGCTAATTTGCCTCACACCACAAAATATACTAAAGATTTATTAGAATTAGTGAGTTTGTACAAACAAACATTCCCAGAAGTCACCCCGGAAATCGCCCATTTTACAGAAGAAATTGAGCTAGATTTTATCGAGGAAGATTTGCCGCATATATTAAATTCTATGAAAATAGGAACCGATCGCATTCGCAGCATAGTTCTTTCTTTACGCAACTTTTCTCGCCTCGATGAATCAGACAAAAAGCAGGCGGACATTCACGAAGGCATGGAAAATACCTTGCTGCTGCTTTCCAACAAAATCAAAAATGGCATTTATATAGTCAAGAGATACGGAAAAGTGCCTTTAGTAGACTGCTATCCGTCTCAGCTAAATCAGGTGTTTATGAACTTGCTGAGCAATGCGATCGATGCCTTGAACGAGATCGATCGCCTGGATAAAATTATTACTATTTCCACAGGAGTAGTTCGCGAACATAGCATAAAATTTCTGAAAGTGGCGATCGCCGACAACGGCCCCGGCATTCCCGACAGCGTTAAAGACCAAATTTTTAACCCATTTTTTACCACCAAACCGGTGGGACAAGGCACTGGTTTGGGGTTAGCAATCAGCTACAAAATTGTTGTAGACGGACACGGCGGCAGCATCAAAATATCTAAACCTGCAGGCGGCGGGACGGAGTTTTTAATAAAAATTCCGATTAATGAAAAGCGACAGGAAGCAAGCAATAAAAGGGAAGTTGGGCAACGAGCAATGTAGGGGAGGTAATGGATAGAGGTTCGAGGAGACAAATAACTTTAATTAATGCTAATTTTACTGCTGTTGGCTAAAATTAAAAGAGTTTTTGTGAAAGGAGTTTTATGGCTGTTGGTAAGGATACAATTTTCGAGCGCTTTTTATCGCCGCTGATCCGACTGGCGATCGACGAAGAAGCAATCAAACGACTCTACGAAGGTACTGACTGGGAAAAAGCGGGCGATCGCCACCGACAAACCAACCTAGTTTATCCCAAATATTACAGCAGCCAAAACTTTCACGGCATCAAAGGCGGCTACCTCAACCCCAGTGCCGCCGTTTCCTACGATCCAATCACGCAATACGTTTTGCCTCCCCACGAAACAGTCGTCAGACAAGGTTTAATTGACGCTGTGCGGGTAAAACCGCGCCGAATTATCGATTTGGGATGTGGCACCGGTTCGACAACCCTGATGCTCAAACAAGCCTTTCCCGAAGCGGAAGTTGTCGGCCTGGACTTGTCTCCTTATATGCTGGTAGTCGCCGAAATGAAGGCGCAAAAAGCCGGCTTGAATATCGAGTGGTTGCACGGAAATGCTGAAAGCGTGGGTTTTGCTGACAGCAGCTTCGATTTAGTCGCAGCTTCCTTGCTGTTTCACGAAACGCCGCCTGCTGTCTCGCGCGCAATTTTGCGAGAAAGCTTCCGACTGCTGAAGGTTGGGGGACAAGTGGCAATTTTGGACGGAAATCAAAAAACTTTGCGACAGACAGAGTGGCTGACTGATATCTTTGAAGAGCCTTATATTAAGTCTTACGCGGCTGGTAGTATGGATGCTTGGGCGGGGGCGGCGGGATTTGCTGCGGTGCAAACTCAGGAACACTGGTGGGTGCATCAGGTGACGCAGGGCGTGAAACCTCTTCTGGGAGAAGATTTCGAGCCGGTGCGTCAGGCGCAGGTGTCGAATTTGGGCGATCGCGCTCCTGATTTTGATGGCGATTTACCGGGCATTCCAGCACCCGCTTGATTTATTGACTGTTGGCTGTTGACAGTTAACTGTTAACTGTTGGCTGTTGACAGTTAACTGTTAACAGTGGCTGTATATAAATTATATGTCACAAAACAATTCCCCGTCTTGTGGGGTGTCCCGCCCTGAACATACAATTTAAATGTCCGACAGCTTAATGACTACCCTTTGACTTCGATCTTCGGGCAAGATGATTAATAACTGATAACTAATGACTGATAACTAATAACCAATAATATCAAATCCGGTAGCATCGGAATGATTCAGATATATATTCTCTCCCTCTGTGTACTCTGTGCTCTCTGTGGTTAAATCAGTCCGATACAAGCGGAAACGATATAACTAATAACTAATAACCAATAACCAACAACCAACAACCAATAACCAATAACCAATAACCAATAACTAATAACTAATAACTAATAACTAATAACTAATAACCAATAACCAATAACCAATAACTAATGACTCTAAAAGCAGTTTTATTTGATTTTAATGGCGTTATTATTAATGACGAGTCGATTCACGAGAACTTAATCGATCGCCTGATGCTAGATGAAAATCTGCAACTCAAACGCGGGGAGTTTCGAGAAATTTGTTTGGGAAAGAGCGATCGCGCTTGCATTACCGAACTGCTGCAGCGCCGAGGACGATATCTCACAGAAACATACCTCGATCGCTTGCTGTTAGGCAAGGCCAAAGCTTATCAAGAAAAAATAAATAGTTTGGAAACATTGCCGATTTATACCGGTTTGGCAGAATTTATTGACAAAATTCGCGTTTCTGGACTAAAAATGGCCGTAGTTAGCGGGGCCATGCGATCGGATATAGAATTAGTGCTAGAGCGAGCCGGTTTGGCTGCAAATTTTGAGTTAATTGTCGCAGGTGACGACTTGACGGCGAGCAAACCAGAACCCGACTGCTATTTGTTGGCGGTGGAACTTCTCAACCAGAAATATCCCGGTTTGAACCTGCAACCGATCGAGTGTTTGGCCCTAGAAGATACTTTTGCGGGGATAGAATCGGCGAAAAAAGCGGGGATGCAGGTAGCGGGCGTGACTCACACTTACCCGTTTCACATGATCCAGCGCCAAGCTAATTGGACGGTGGACTATTTTGCTGATTTAGAGTTGGACAGAGTGGCCCAACTTTGCTCGATCGCCCCCACCGAGCCGGCGGCGGAAAACTCTTGACGTTTTTAGCCCTTACGTGCTAATGTTGGTCACGGTTTGTAAAATTGAAAGCAAATGCAATTTGCAAGCCTTTGAGATTCGGCAATCGAGCATTTAAAATGCTAAATTGAAAGTCAATCAGGGGAATTAGCTCAGTTGGTAGAGCGCTGCGATCGCACCGCAGAGGCCAGCGGTTCGAGTCCGCTATTCTCCATAAATTAGTTGACAGTGGACAGTTGACTCCGAAAGCAGTTGCAGAGTAGGGGAATCAAACCATTTATGCTTGACGGGTATCGGCTGTATTCATTAGGTTATTTATGTCCGCGCCCAATGTGGCTGTTGCTATATTTGTAGAAAGGGCGATCGTCATCTGCTTTGATATTTTCCTGTGAACGCGCGATCGATTAACCGCAGCAAGATGAATTCGCTTCGTAGTGCGGACTTCAGTCCGCTCATTATTGCATTGTGGTGTCCACACTACGAACCATTTTTGTGATCGTAATCGATCGGACACGATCCAAGTGTGCCACAAACTCAGTTACGGTCTAACTCCTAGTATCAATAAGATAATTCTCTAAAGAAACCCGGTTGTTAATTTCAGACCGATCGCTCAAAGTGCATATCTTAGTGTCTAAACTCCGTTTCTGCCACATTTGCCATCAATCCTCACCAAACCTTCATTTTGTAAATTAATAATAACTTTTGTATATAAAGATACAAAAGTATTCTCAACCTAGTCTTAATATCAAGTCGCTATATGTTATTCTCAATCATCTGACTGAGCTATTTAAGAGTAACAAGGAAAAATGACAAAGCGATTCGATCGGCGGAAATTTCTTTTATACGGTTCTGCTACCCTCACAACAAGTTTATTCCTCAAAGCTTGTAGAACTCCGACTCCAACAGCCACCCCAGCCGCTTCTCCAACAGCAACAGGAACTGCACCAGCAGCAGGCGGTGGAAACACGATCAAAGTAGGAATTTTACATTCCTTGAGCGGCACAATGTCCATCAGCGAAAAAAGCGTGGTTGATGCCGAACAATTAGCGATCGAAGAAATCAACAAAGCTGGCGGTGTCCTCGGAAAACAAATCGAAGCAATAGTAGAAGATGGCAACTCAGACTGGCCGACTTTTGCCGAAAAAGCCAAAAAATTGATCGACCAAGATAAAGTTGTCACAGTCTTCGGCTGCTGGACATCCGCCAGCCGCAAAGCAGTATTGCCAGTCTTTGAAGAAAAAAATCATATGCTCTGGTATCCCGTACAATACGAGGGTCAAGAGTGCTCAAAAAACATCTTTTACACCGGGGCAGCCCCAAACCAACAAATCGAACCAGCAGTTGACTGGCTGCTAGAAAATAAAGGAAAAAAATTCTTCTTAGTTGGGTCTGACTACGTTTTTCCCCGCACCGCAAACACCATTATTAAAGCACAGCTAGCAGCCAAAGGCGGAGAATTAGTTGGCGAAGATTACATACCTCTTGGCGGTACAGAAGTCACGCCCATTATTACTAAAATCAAGGCAGCTTTGCCCGACGGCGGGGTCATCTTCAATTCCCTCAACGGCGACAGCAATGTGGCATTTTTCAAACAGTTGCAGGGTGCAGGTTTGGGCCCGGACAAATATCCGTCAATGTCTGTCAGTATTGCAGAAGAAGAAGTAAAGGCGATCGGCGTAGAATATCTCAAAGACCATTACGCCGCCTGGAATTACTTCATGACTGTGGACACACCCGCAAATACAAAGTTTGTCGCAGCATTCAAAGCAAAATACGGCAATGACAGAGTGACAAACGACCCGATGGAAGCAGCTTACATCATGGTTTACCTGTGGAAGCAAGCCGTCGAAAAAGCAGGAACAGCCGACGATTTGGACAAAGTGCGGGCAGCAGCTTTGGGTCAAACTTTTGACGCACCGGAGGGCAAAGTGACCCTAGAAAACAACCATCACCTTGCTAAATTTGTGCGGTTGGGTAAGGTGAGAGAAGACGGTTTGTTTGAAATTGCTTATGCTACGCCAGAAGCCGTGCCACCGATTCCTTGGAATCAGTTTGTCCCCGAAACAAAAGGCTTTTCTTGTGATTGGTCAGATCCGGCCAAAGGCGGCAAATTCAAGACCAGCTAAGTAAAGCAGAATTCAAGCGTGAAGGGCAGCATCTCCGGCTTTGCTTGTTACCAGGAAAAGCGAAAGTAACGCATATCTGGAGGCTCTGCCTCCTTTTAATTCGCCACTTATAGGAGAAATAACTATAATCTGTTGTGCATTTAAATTGTATATTTTGATGACAATCAAAAATTGTCAAATCCTCTCCCTCTCTCCCCCTCTCCCCTTCTCCCCCTCTCCCCTTCAATCGCCATACACAATATATATGAGCAACAGCTTAGGAGGTATTTAAGTTATTAAATGTTCCTAAGCAAAGTAGAAGTCAATCGTGAAATCGGAAGTTTGTAGGCTGCTTGGGAGTGCACCTTACCTTTATACAAAAAATCGCGACATCAAATATCGAAAAATAGGAGGATAAAAAGTGCTGAGTGGCTTATTGGACGGTGTATTCAACGGCATTAGCATCGGCGCTGTTTTACTAATTGCAGCCCTGGGATTAGCGATTATTTTCGGGTTGATGGGCGTGATTAATATGGCTCACGGCGAATTGATGATGCTGGGGGCTTATACAACTTTCGTAGTGCAGAATGTTTTCAAAGGTATCGGAGGATTTGCCTTTGAAATCTATATTTTATTTGCCATTCCCCTAGCTTTTTTAGTAGCTGCATTGGTAGGATTAATTCTCGAACGCGGAGTGATTCGCTATCTCTACGGGCGGCCCCTAGAAACATTGCTGGCGACGTGGGGCGTAAGTTTAATTTTGCAGCAGTTTGTCCGCAGTGTTAGTTGGGTTTTGGTAGCGGGAATTGCGGTGTTTTGTTTGCTATTTTTTGGCGGCTTGCAGGTGCTGAAGCGACGCGCAGATTTCGATCGCATTCGCAAGGGAATTATCGCCATAATTTTACCTTTATCTTTGGGTATTTCTTGGGCTGTCAGCGCACTTTTAAGCGAAACTTACAAACTCGCAGTAACTAAACCTTGGTTTGGCGCTCAAAACGTCGATGTGACTGCGCCTGCATGGCTGCGCGGCGGCATCCCGCTGGGCAATTTTCAACTCCCCTACGCCAGACTTTTTATTATTGCGCTGACAGGAGTTTGTTTGGCGGGAATTTACCTATTTTTGCAAAAATCTGTGTGGGGATTGCGGATTCGCGCTGTGACGCAAAATCGCAGCATGAGCGCTTGTTTGGGAATACCTACCGAGAAAGTAGATGCGCTGACTTTTGCTTTGGGTTCGGGGTTGGCTGGTGTTGCTGGCTGCGCGATTAGTCTGATTGGTTCGGTAGGCTCAAATACCGGACAAAATTATATTGTCGATACCTTTATGGTTGTGGTTGTGGGCGGTGTCGGCAAGATTGTGGGGAGTGTGGTTGCTGCAATGGCGATCGGCACTGCAAATTACTTGATCGGATCTGGGACAATAGCATTAATGTTTGCTCCTGTCAAGCCTTTAGCTGATTTTTTCACATTTTTCGCCACCACCAGCATGGCAAAAGTCATGGTATTCGCCTTGATTATGGCTTTTCTGCAAGTGAAACCAGGAGGAATTTTCCCGCAAAAAGGACGCACTGTTGAGAATTAACAACTACAGCTTCGATCGCCAAAAAAATGAAAAATACACAAAAAAAGGCACGGCTAAAAGAAGCAGCAATTGTAGGGGCGATCGCCCTAACATTCATATTGCTCGTCCCAGGAATAGTTCCTGACGCTCGTCTCAACCAATTGGGCCGATTTTTAGCACTAGCAATTGCAGCCCTCGGCATAGACTTAATCTGGGGATATACAGGTTTGCTCAGTCTGGGACATGGCGTGTTTTTTGCCCTAGGTGGCTACGCCTTCGCCATGCACCTAAAACTGCAAATTCCCCCAACCGCCAGCACTCAATTGCCCGAATTTATGAGCCTCTACGGCGTCACCGAACTGCCTTGGTTTTGGCAACCATTTTACTCTTTTCCCTTCAGTGTCGTCGCAGTATTTCTCATTCCCGCCATCTTGGGCGGACTTTTAGGTTACTTAGTATTCCGCAATCGAATTCGAGGCGTTTACTTTTCAATTCTCACCCAAGCAGCAACCATTGTATTTTTCAACTTTTTCAACGGCCAGCAAAAACTGATTAACGGCACCAACGGACTCACCGACTTTAAAACCCTGTTCGGAGCCTCAGTAAACAGTAGAGACACTCAATATATTTTCTACATTCTCACCGTACTATTTCTAGTAGCAACCTACGCCCTCTGCCGGTGGCTGACAAGCGGGCGTTTCGGGCGGTTGCTCGTAGCAATTCGCGACGACGAAGTGCGCCTGCGTTTCTCAGGTTACAATCCCACAGGATACAAAGTTTTAGTATTTGCAATATCCGCCGGTTTAGCCGGAATAGCAGGCGCTTTATTCACCGTACAAACCGGAATCATTTCCCCAAAAGCGATGGATATTGCATTTTCCATCGAAATGGTAATTTGGGTGGCCGTAGGAGGGCGCGCCACATTATCTGGGGCCATATTGGGAGCGCTGCTAGTCAACTTTGGCAAAAGTTTCTTGAGCGAACAATTTCCTGAAGTCTGGCTATTTTTTCAAGGCGCGCTATTTTTAATAGTAGTCACAGTCCTGCCCGACGGCATAGTCGGATGGCTGCAAAATAAAGATTTTGAACACATCCGCCGCCTGTTCAAAAAACCAAAGTACGCATCAACTTACCCCAGCCTGGAACAAGACCCCGAAGTACAGCGAGAAAAAGAAGAACTTGAACATTGAATGCTCAAAAATGATATCTGGTATGCTAGCGGATTTCCAACTAAAGATTTTGTAGTAAAATAACTCAATTATTTAACATGAGGGGAAACATATGGCAGATGTTATTGACTACAAAATCTACGGCGACGATTTGCAACTGATTGAAATTGAACTCGACCCCAGAGAAGGCGTCAGAGCTGAAGTGGGAGCCATGACATACATGGAAGGCGACATCCAGATGCAAACAGCCACAGGTGGTGGCATATTTCAAGGTTTCAAACGAATGCTGACAGGGGAAAGTTTTTTTATTAGCACCTTTGTCAACAGCGGAAATCGCAAAGCCCGCGTCGGTTTTGCCGCCCCCTATCCTGGGCAAATAATTCCCCTCGATTTAGGTCAACTTGGCGGCAAATTTCTGTGTCAAAAAGACTCATTTCTCTGTGCGGCAAACGGTATTGACATTGATGTAGCTTTCACCAAGCGGCTTGGTGCCGGTTTCTTTGGCGGAGAAGGCTTTATTCTGCAAAAATTGCAGGGTGACGGCCTCGCTTTTGTTCATGCGGGAGGAACAATAGTTGAGAAAAATTTGGGAGTTGGCGAAGTGTTGCGGGCAGACACTGGCTGTTTGGTAGCTTTTGCGCCGACTGTAGATTACGACATTCAGTTTGTGGGCGGCTTTAGAAATGCTTTATTTGGCGGCGAAGGCTTGTTTTTAGTCAAGCTAACCGGGCCTGGCAAAGTGTATTTGCAAAGTCTGCCGCTCTCGAAATTGGCTGAGCGGATTATGGCGGTAAATCCAGCTCCTTTAACGAACAGTTCTAGCAGTTCTAGCTTCGAGTAAAAGGTTTGTAGTGAGGACTTTAGTCCGCATTCAGGCTAAATCTGTAAGAAGCAACTCAAGTTCTTACTCCAAATATTCAGTAATAAAAGACTAAAGCTCTTACTACAAATATTCAATAAACATTCAATAAATTTTCTGACAAATACATGAACCAAAAAGTATTAGAAATCGAAAATTTGACTGTTAGCTTTGATGGTTTCAAAGCCATTAACAATCTGAATTTTAGTATGGATGCGGGCGAACTGCGAGTTATCATTGGCCCCAACGGTGCGGGGAAAACAACTTTTCTCGACTCGATTACCGGGAAGGTGCAGCCGACGGAAGGGCGGGTAATTTTTAAAGGTCGCAATTTACGCAAATTGTCGGAATATCAGATTGCTCGCCTCGGTATTGGCCGCAAGTTTCAGACGCCGCGAGTTTACTTGAATTTAACGCCGAGGGAAAATTTAGAGCTATCTTGCAACGGCAATAAAAATGTATTTCCTACTCTGTTTAAGGGTTCTCCTGTGGCGGAAAAGCGGACGGTTGCTGGTTTGTTAGAAACAATTGGTTTAGTTGCTAAAGCTGATGTTCATGCTGGTTTGCTTTCTCACGGGGAAAAGCAGTGGTTGGAAATTGGGATGTTGGTGGCTCAATCTCCCGATTTGTTGTTGGTTGATGAACCTGTGGCTGGTTTGACTGATGAGGAAACGGCGCTGACTGGAGATTTGCTGATTTCGCTGGCCGAAAGTCATTCGGTGTTGGTGATAGAACACGATATGGAGTTTGTGCGGCAAATTGCTAAAAAGGTGACGGTTTTGCATCAGGGTGCTGTTTTGTGTGAAGGAACGATGGATGAGGTGCAAAATGACGATCGCGTTATTGAAGTATATTTGGGAAAACCAGAAGAGTAGTCAGTTGGCAGTTGGCAGTTGGCAGTTGGCAGTTGTTTGTGGATTATTGGTATTAGCTAATAACCAATAACCAATAACCAATAACCAATAACCAATAACAATAACCAATAACCAATAACCAATAACCAACAGTAAATAATTATGCTGCAAGTTTCTGATTTGAATGTTTATTACGGCGAAAGTCACATTTTGCGCGGTGTCGATTTAAGCGTTAATGCGGGGCAAATGGTTTGTTTGATCGGTCGCAACGGCGTTGGCAAAACTACGATGCTAAAAACGCTGATGGGGTTGCTGCAACCCCGCAGCGGTAAGATTAATTTTGGCGGTGAGTCGATTGTTTCTAAGTTGACTCACCAGCGGGCAAAGTTGGGCATCGGCTACGTGCCTCAAGGGCGGGAAATTATTCCTAGGTTGAGTGTTAAAGAAAATTTGTTTTTGGGTTTGGAAGCGAAACCAGTTGCGGTTAAAAATCCTGAAATTCCTGATGAAATTTTTGATTTGTTTCCGGTTTTGAAGACTATGCTCGATCGCATGGGGGGTGATTTGAGCGGGGGACAGCAGCAGCAGTTGGCGATTGCTAGGGCTTTGATGGGTGAGCCGAAATTGCTAATTTTGGATGAACCGACGGAGGGGATTCAACCGTCTATTATTTTGGATATTGAGGCTGCGGTGCGTCGGGTGATTGCGACTAGGGGTATTTCGGTTTTGTTGGTGGAGCAGCATTTGCATTTTGTGCGGCAAGCTGACTGGTATTATGCTATGCAAAAAGGGGGAATTGTGGCTTCGGGAAGCACTAGCGAATTGAGCGATGAGGTGATTCAGAGGTTTTTGGCTGTTTGATGTCGAATCAATAAGACTCGGCGGTTGAAACCGCAACTACAAAAACGAAGTCCGCCTACGCGGACTCAAGAATGAAGGGGATATTCAAGCTGGATTTAATGTTATTAATTTTTTCGGCCGTCTGGCATTGTTGTACCTCCCATGCTGGCTCTGTCCAAACTGGCTCCGTCGATGTTAGCATTGCGGAGGTTGGCATTTGACAGGTTGGCATCTCTGAGGTCGGCAAATCGTAAATCTGCGCCGTCTAAATTGGTTCCTGTCAAGTTGGCTTTTCTGAGGTTGGTGTTGCTAATTCTTGCTCCGATTAATTCTACTCCGCTTAAGTCGGCGCGAGCAAGATTGGTGTTGACAAAATCTGAAATCTCGAAGCGACTTCCGCTGAGGTTGGCGTCTGATAAATCTGCTCCTGTGACGATCGCATTTTTTAAGCGCAGGTTAACTAATTTTACGGCTCGGAGGTCGCAGCGGACGCAACTTTGAGTTAGCAACAGGGTTTCGACGTTGGCGTTGATTTGGTCAATTTGTTGCTGGGAGAATTTTTCGGCCAATTCTGGGGAGACGTAGCCGAGGTTTTTGGGATCGTCTGCTTTTGGTTGGGGTGTTGGTGTTTGGGGTGTTGGTGGTTGACTTGTTGGGGGTTGACTTGTTGGTGGTTGGGGTATTTGTGGTTGGATGATTTGTGGTTGAGGTGTTTCTGGTTGGGGTGTTGGTGTTTGGGCGATCGCCCTTTGTTGCAGCCCCGCTTGCGGATATTCTAGAGTAGCGGCAAACATTAACAGGGCGATCGACAATCTTGTGATTTTTTTCATAAAAATATTGCAAATAAACCATTAATATTGTATATTATTATCCGCCTTTATGGCAGCATTGTATGATAATAATTGCGTTATATGTGTTTGACATAAAAATATAAAATTGGTTGGTAGTGAGGATTTTAGTCTTTGGATTTTAAAGAAAACTCAACTCCTAATTGCCAACACCTAACATTGATTAGCAGCGGGCGCGCTACATTGAGTTAAATAGATCCAAGTTCAGATAAAAAACTTCGGAACCGTCGGGTGCGCGAATTAATTTTTCTATTACCGGAGGCAGTTGTTGTTGGCGGTACAATTCGGGAATTTCGCAGAAACTTTCTTCGGTAACTTCCAAGATTTTTGGCATATCAGGAATGGGAATTCCCCAGCGATCGCTTTTATTTAAACTGCAAACAATCAGGTAGTTGAAGTCAGCAATACTGCGACTGCTGGGAAATATTTTGGATAAGTTAATCAGGGTAATCAATTCTTCTTGATGTCGCACTAAACTTTGACCGCTATCTAAAAAACCGTAGGGATTAAAGTCTTTGACAACGCGCTGGACTTTTTCAATGGGAACTGCATAATTAACGTTTCCGAGTTCAAAGGAAAGAAGTTTTCGAGGGGGGGTTCTGACAGCACCTTGTTTTTGGCTGCGAAAACGGCGATTGTAATTGGCGTGAGTCATTCGATTTTAGATTGAAGATTAATGAACCGCGAAGGCGCTAAGAACGCAGTACGCGAAGCGGCGCGTAAGCGCTAGGAAGAGGAAGAAGAAGATGCTGTTTGGATTATTTAATGTTTGATTAATTTGGGGATGGCTTCTAAAAGTTGGGCTTCGCTGTAAGGTTTGGTGAAATATTTATTTGCGCCTAATTCCATTGCCATTTGCCGGTGTTTTTCGCCGCTGCGGGAGGTCAGCATGGCTACAGGGATTTTAGCAAACCGCTGGGTCGATCGCATCGATCGCAACAATTCAAATCCATCCATCCGGGGCATTTCAATATCCACAATCGCCAAACTGCAATCAAGACCATTTTGCAGCTTTTCCAAAGCATCCAGCCCGTCCTTAGCCTGTACGACTCGGTAGCGGGCACGAGTCAGCATCAGAGACAGCAACTGCCGAATTGTATAGGAATCGTCCACTACCAAAATCTGGGGTGACTGACTCGAACTCGGTGCCATATGCGGTGTTGTACCGGACACAGGGGCGATCGAACTATTGGCTAACGAAGGTTGACCCACCAAATCATCCACATCCAAAATAGTTACAACTTTGCCGTCCCCCAAAATCGTACTCCCCAAAACCCCGCGAGGCTTGGATAGAGGTGGTGGCAAGGGTTTAACCACAATTTCCTGCTGACCGATCAGCCGTTCCACAGCCACAGCCAGCATTCCTTCACTCGAAGCCAAAACCAAGACAGGAATGTGGTCTTGGGTCAAAGGATCTGGAGAGGGGCCATCGGGCCCTAGGACGCTATATTCGAGCAAATCTTGCATCCTCACCAAACGAATAAATTCCTCCCGCCACCACAGCATAGGCTGATTGCCGGCGGTGTGAACTTCCGAAGCTTTGATGTGGAGAATCTCCTCGACTGCATCCAGCGGTACTGCTATTTTATTACGATCGGTCTTCACCATCAAAGCGTCAGTAATCGACAGCAACAGCGGCAGCTTGATGATAAAGTTTGTACCTTTTCCCAGGCGAGAGTCCACCTTCACCGTTCCCCGCACAGTCCGCAAATTCGTTCGCACCACGTCGAGTCCGACTCCCCGCCCCGAAAGGTCGCTGACCCCTTCTGCGGTGCTAAAACCAGGCCAAAACAGAAAATCGTAGAGTTCAGCAATGGAAAATTCTTGAGCTTGTTCCTCTGTCGCTAAACCCTTGTTGACAACTTTGCGGCGGATGATTTCCGGGTCAATGCCTTTTCCGTCATCGGCGACAGTAATAATAGTTTGGCCGCCTTGGTGGCGGGCTGCTATTTCAATTTGACCGCTGGCGGGTTTGCCGCTAGCTTGCCGAACTTCGGGCATTTCGATGCCGTGGTCGAAGGCGTTTCTCACTAAGTGTATTAAGGGGTCGCGCAAAGCATCAAGCAAACTTTCGTCAATTTTGGTATCTCTTCCCACTAACAGGAGGTTGACATCTTTATCATAAGTGAGACACATATCCCGGAGCGCTCGGGGCAAGTGGTCTACGGCGCGACTGAAACTCACGACTCGCAACTGCATGACGCGGCTGCGGAGTTGTTCGGTAATGCGGCGCAGTTGGTCGGTACTGCGCTCGAATTTCATGGCTAGGAGGTCTAATTTGGTGGCGGATTGTGAAATTGCTTGGGCGGTTTCGATGACTTCTGCGGCTGTAGAGTGGAACTCTGTATAGCGATCCATCTCTAAGATATCGAAGTGAGCATGGGCGATCGAGGATTTGCTATTAGCAATCAGTGGAAATTCTATTTCAGATGCTGCAAGTTTTTGTAATCCCGAATTGCCGTTTCCCCCTCTCCAATCGGCAAAACTCAGTCTGTCGTATTCTTCTCGCAACTGGCCGCCGAATTGGTTCAAATCTACGATACTGCGGCGGATGCGCTTGACTTCGCCGCGCAGTTCGGATTCTTGAAGTTCCAAATTTGTACGGTTGATGACTAATTCTCCGACGAGGTTCACCAATTCTGTTAAGCGTTCTAAGTCTACTCGGATTGTCGGTCTTTGGAGGTTGGGGAGTGGGGGAGTGGGAGATTGGGAGAGGGGGAGATTTGGGGAGGGGGAGATTTGGGGAGGGGTTTCGGATGCTGGTGATTCGTCTGTGGGTGGGGAGATTTGGGGGAGTTCGATCGCCCTTCCTTCCAATAGCTGCAGGCGGGCGGTTTGCAGGTTTTGGGCGATCGCCCAACCCTCGGACTGGAGGCGTTCTAAAGTCAAGTCGGGAAAATCGATCAAATCTCTCAGGGGTGCGGCAACTTTCCCAAAATCCGGCAATTGCAGCATTCCAGCCAAACCGGAGAGTTGATAATAAACCTGGTTGAGGGCGGTAACGCTTTTTGCTAAATCTGCCTCAGAAGCTTGGGAAAGTTCGGTTTCCAGGCGATTGAAGATTGGCGGCAATTCGTGTTCAAAAATCAGTTTTAGGGTTTCCGGGGCTGCCGATCGACTGGCGGCGGGAACTGGTGGCGGTTCTGGCTTGCCGTACTTGGCCTCGAACTGGGCGTGAATTTGGGCGAGATCCTCCAAATTTGACCTTTGATCTGGAGTGCTGACATCTGAGTGATGAATGGATTCGACAGAAATCTTTTTGAGAGTATCCACCCCTTGCAGTAAAACACTTACAGTGGTCTGTTCCAGCGCCAACAAGTCCGTGCGATCGCGCAAAATGACAAAACAGTCCTCTAGGGTGTGAGCCGCCGCCGACACGTTTTGAAAGCCCAACATCGAGCCCGCACCTTTAATCGAGTGAGCCGCCCGAAACATTTCTTTAACTGCTGCTTTTCGCTGTTCCAAATCCGAGGATTCCATCGCCAGCAGGTGCGTCTCCATTGACTGGAGAAACTCGCTGGTTTCTGCGGTAAAAGCATCTATTAATTCGTTTAAATCATCGTCATTCATATATATAGACTAAGACAAGCGGCCAGTAGTTTTGAACTCTTACCGATAACCTCGGTTCTTGGCTAATCGCTTGAACTCAACGAACTTTCTTTCGTTATTTCCGATTGTAAGCCAAGTTGTTGCCGGACTGCTTGCAATGATTTTCCTCTTTTTGCCTTCGGGCGATCGCTTGGAGGCGGCACATCGTCAGCAGAAATAACTGGCTTTTTTAGAGCAGCAAGGAGTTGGTTTAATTCTTCTTGAAGTTCTTCCACTGATTCTCCAAAAGGTGCGGTTTCTTTTTCAGAGCAGGCTGCGATCGCACCTTTATCGTCATAATACACCGTGCGAATTGTGTACCTGCCATCCTCAAAAAATACTCGATAATCCCAGTTCATCATAGTTCTTCCTCTTCTCCTTGAAGTATGTATTTATTCCCCGGCTTGGCAGCTATGCGCTCTATACTGACAATTTTAACTTGCTTGTCAACGTTGTACAAAACGCGATATACCCCCACTCTCAATTCCCATTCTGCTGTATTATTTGGGCGCAGGGGTTTCCGGTTGCGCGTCTCGGTAGTGGGTTCATAACAAAGGTTGGCTTCAATACCGTCAACAATTAGATTCTGTTCGTGTTTCTTAAACCACTGCAAATCCTCAATCGCTTGGTCTGTAAACTCAATCTCAAACACTTCTGAGCCGCACCCTAAAAATATTTATAATACTCATCCATCTTACCATTCATCATCGCACACTGCCAGAATACCTCGAACCCCGACTTCTTCAAGAAGTCGGGGTTCTAAAATTACGAGCGGAAATTCGCCACCGACTTTTGCAATTTTTCAACAGAACCGGACAGATCGTCCAAAGAAGCTTTGACATCCGAACCCTTTTGTGCAGTTGTATTAGCAATCTCGTTGACTTGCTGCATACTGTTAGAAATTTCCTCAGCCGAAACAGTTTGCTTGGCAGATGCGCGAGTAATATTCTGCACCAAAGCATTCATTTCTCGACTAACTTCGATGATAGCATTGAGGTGAGTTTTAGCTTCGCTGGCTAGTTTTGTGCCTTCGACTACCTCCAGCGTTCCCGATTCCATTGCTTTCATCACGCGGCTGATTTCTTCTTGAATTGTACCGACAATTTCCGAGATTTCTTCAGTAGCGCCGGCCGATCGCTCTGCCAACTTCCGCACTTCTTCGGCGACAACCGCAAAACCCAAACCTTGTTCGCCGGCTCTGGCTGCTTCAATCGTAGCATTGAGAGCTAACAAATTCGTTTGGGAAGCAAGTTGAGAAATCGAAGTGACAATTTTGCCGATTTGCTGCGAAGATTCGCCCAAACGCTTCATCATTTTTGAGGTTGAGGCGATCGTCAACCGGAGCTCGTTAATGCCTTCGACAGCGCGATCGACCGCCATACCGCCGACTTCAGCAGTGTGAGAAGACTGCTGGGCGACTGTTTCAGCCCGCACCGAAACATCTCGCACGTCGCGGATCGAATTCACGATCCGCTCGATTTCCCGCATGATGGCAGATATTTTTGTTGCTTGAACTTCCGCTTGTTGGGTGAGTTGGCTGGTATTGGTGATTGACTCGCCGGTGGCAGATGTTACCTGTTCGGCTAAAGTTTGAATTCCCGTTACTACCTTCCGCAAAGAACCGATTAAGAAGTTGAAAGAATCTGCAACAGCACCTAAAACATCGTTGGTAACTTCCGCCCTGACTGTCAAGTCGCCTTGAGCCGCGCCTTTAATTTCTCCCAACAATTTGAGGACTTGTTGAGTCATAGAATCGGCTTCAGCTTTGCGTTCTGCTGCCAATTTTCCTAGCCGTTCTTCTGCTTCTTTGCGCTCGGTGATGTCAAAGCGGATGGCGATATATTTGATTATTGTGCCGCTGGTATCGAAGATTGGGGCGATCGTCGAATCTACCCAATAAAATGAGCCATCTTTGCACCGATTTTTGATTTCTCCTTTCCACACCAAACCGCGCGAAATTGTCATCCACATTTCAGCAAAAAATGCTTTGGGATGGTAGCCGGAATTGACGATCCGGTGGTCGCGGTGCAGGAGTTCTCCCATGCTGTAACCGGAGATTTGAATGAATCTGTCGTTGACGTAGGTAATCATGCCTTTGATGTCAGTTTCGCTGACGATCGCAGCTTCGTCTAGGGCATTTTGTCGCGTTTTGAGTTCTTGCAGCAAGCGTTGCTGTGTCTCGGCAAACTGCTGCATCTGCTCCTGGGATGCTTTTTCCTGGGTGACGTTGCGGCAAACTACTACACCGCCTTTGATCGCTCCCGTTTCGTCTTTGAGCGGGCTGCCGCTAATTTTTATCCACAGGCCCTCCGGCTGGGCTGCATGGCGGGTAAAAAGCTCTACTTCGCGTACTGATTCTCCTCGAATGGCGCGCGCTAAAGGTATGTCGGCGGCGGGATAGGGAGTGACGGTATCGGCCAAAAATAAGCCATATTTTCCCGACCACTCGTCGGGAAGAGTATCCGTTGAACCCAAGCCAAAGATGTTTTCGGCTGCGGGGTTGAATAAAACAAAATTGCCATTTTCGTCGGCAGCAATTATGCCGTCGCCAATGCTGTCTATTAACAGTTGCAAGAGATTGCTTTGACCTCTAAATTTGTCTTCGGAACTCGCTAATTGGGCGGTTGTTTTTTCCAGTTGCACCATCGCGTGTTTACTTTCGGTAACGTCGCGAGCCACTGCATACATGAGCTTTTGTTCGGTTTCCGGTCGCACTTTCCACGACAGCCACCTGTAGGAACCGTCTTTGCAGCGGTAGCGATTTTCAAAAGACTTTGTTTCGGTGCCACCGGCTATTTTTGCAGCTTCTGCTGTGGTTTTTTCGCGATCGTCTGGATGGACGAAATTGATAAAAGGTTGGTCTTGCAGTTCTTCTAGGGTGTAGCCGAGGGTTGTTGCCCAAGCGGGATTGATGCGCTTGAATTTGCCTTCAAAATCTATAATACAAACTAAGTCTAGGGACAGGGTAAAAAATCGCTCGCGCTCTGCTTCGGCTTTTTTGCGATCGGTAATTTCGATCGCCACACCGCCGACACCCATCAGTTTGCCGTCCTCTCCGGCCAAAGGAAAGTAAGAAGCCAGCCAATCTCGGATTACACCCGGTTGATTGACGGTTGTTCCCGATACCTCAATGTTTAAAAATGATTGGTTGTTTGTCAGAACGCTCTCCAAAATCGGCTGCAGAGTATCGACCATTTCGGGCATAACTTCCCTGACGGTTTTGCCGAGGTGTTCGGCAACTGATGGGCCGGTAGTTTCGGCTAATTTCTCGTTGACTTGCACGTAGCGCAATTGGTCGTCAAAGATAAACATGGCGGCCGGGGCGGCTGCAAAAAATGCGTCAAAGCGGGATTGACGCAAAACTAATTCTCGTTCTAGGGCTTTGCGATCGCTAATGTCGCGAGCTTCTGGAATCAGGAGCACGACTTTGCCGCTGTCGTCTACGATCGGTTTGAGGGAGAAGTCCACAGTCATCACAGCACCCCCAGCCACGAGCACGTCGGCTTCGTAGCGGACAAATTCGCCGGCGGCGGCAGAGGCGACGGCAGCTTGCACTTTTTGCTTGGCTTCTGGGGAAATCTGCCACCACAGATTCTCGGCAAACTGCGTGCCCACGAAGTCTTCGCGCCCGAGTCCGGCGGCTGTCATGGCTGTTTGGTTGGCTTCCAAAACGGTGCCGTCTGGTTCTAGTAGCCCGACTAATTGGAACGATTGGTCAAAAATGGCTCGGAACAGTCTTTCGCGATCGCGCAGCTTTTCTTGGGCCCGCTGGCGATCGCTGATGTCTCGCGTCACTGTGGCCAGGCCCACCGCCTCGCCTGTTTCTGGGTTTTTGACGGTAAATAGGGTGAAGTCAACGGGAATGTTTTTGCCTGTTTGAAAGTTTCTAAACTGGAATTCGCCCTGCCAAAAACCGTCTCGCACAGTGGCGGGCAATATCTCTTCTTTGAGGATCTTAGCGTTTTCTGGTGTGAAGAAGTCATACATATTTTTGCTTTTGACTTCTGCAATATTTTGCAATCCGGCGAGCTTAATTCCAGCGGCATTTATGTATGTTGGCTCTCCCTCCATTGTTGCTATGCCGATAAAATCCGAGCTGCTTTCGACAAGCGAAATCAATTTTTTGTTTTCGATCTCAGCCAGCTTGCGCTCTGTAATGTCGTTGTTAATTTCTAAAATTGCCTTGGGTTTTCCCTGTTCGTCTCGCTGCAAAGTCCAGCGGCTGAACACGGTAATTTTGGTTGGGTAATTGGTGGTGTGAATCAGTTCTCCTTCCCAATAATCCTGCTCTTCTAGCTGTGCTGAAATTGATGCTAAAGGTTGGGTAAATCTCGTATCGAACAGAGTGTGAGTAACTTGTCCTAAAGCTTCTTGCTTTTTCCAGCCGTATATTTTTTCAGCGCCTTGGTTCCAGTAATCGATCGTCCCGTCTAGCTCTCGAATAATCAAAGCATCGCTGGCGAGGTCGAGCATTTGCAAGTTTTGCTGCAAGGCTTGTTCCGCGCGCTTGCGGTTGGTGATATTGCGCGCGATCGTTGACATAAATTCAACTTCTCCGCTGTCGGATTTGTGAACAATAATTACTTGAGAAACCGGTATTTCTTCGCCGTCTAAAGTCTGCCAAATTGTCTCGCCGCTCCAAACTCCATCCCGATAAGCTGCGGGGATGGCGACGTTTATAACAGTATCGACACTTTTGGGCGATGTCAGGTCGGAAATGGTGACTTCGGCTAAATTTGCGTCCTCGCCAACTTTTAACATTTCCCTGGCGGCCTGGTTGAGATAAATGGTGTGCTGCTGGGAGTCTGTCATCCCTACCCAGTCTGTTGTGGCTTCTAGGATGGCTTTGAGCCGCAGTAGCTGCTGTTGGGATTCGCGGCTTTCTGTGATATCGCGGGCGAAGCCGAGCATTCCTATAGTATTGCCTTCTGCATCTTTGAGCAGCAATTTCTGGGTGTCGAATACGTGTATTTTGCCGTCGGCTAAGGTGGCGGAGTCGTTGGGGGCCGGCGCGGTTTTGTTGTCGGCGCGGAAGTTTTGGATTTGGTTTTGGGAGTCTGTTTGGGCGTGGGTGTTGCTGAAGATGCGATCGGCCGATATGCCAAGTTCTAAATCATCTTTGCCGATAATTTCTGCTGGAGTTTTGCCGAAGGCGGCGGCGAAACCTGCATTGACTAAGGCGTAGCGGCGGTCTTGATTTTTGACGAAGATGCAGTCTGGGGTGGCGTCAATTACTGTCCGCAGCAAACGTTGGGAATTTTCTACTTTTGCGAGTGTTTGCCGCATTTGTTCTTCCATTTCCACACGCTTGGTGATTTCTCGAATCGCGCAAACGAGGACTTTGCTCCCGGAGGCATCTACAAAGGTAGATTTTTTGACGGAGAAAAACTGGGTATTTCCGGCTGGGTTTGTGATAGTTTCTTGGGTTTCAATGCTCGTATTTGCCAAAAAGACTAATTGATTTTTTTCTTCATATATATCTGCTTCTTCTTTCGGTAAAAAGTCGCGGTAAGCTTTGCCAATTAGTTCTTCTCGGCTGTGGCCGATGTATTGACAAAAGGCATCATTTAATGTTAGCCATCGGTGCTGTTCGTCTTTGACGTAAATCGGGTCGGGGATGGTGTTAAGGATATTGTTTAAAAATTGTTCCGAAGCTTTTAATTGCTCTTGAACAACGGTGCGCTCGCGAATCTCTTGTTGCAATTGGGCGTTAGTTTGCGAAATTTGCTCGGTTCTTTCCTGGACTCGCTGCTCTAGTTCTGCCGTTAGCTGTTTCAAGGCAGCTTCTGTTTGTTTGCGTTTGGTAATTTCGCGGCCTTCTACAAGTATTTGATAGACTTGTCCAGTTTCATCTAACAGGGGTTTTAAGGATAGATCCATTACTATCAACTGGTTATTGAAGCCGGTGATTTCGTATTCTTCCCGCACAAATTGGCCGGTAGAGACTTGTTGAATGTTGGTTTTTATTCGCTGCTGGTTGGTTGGGGATGCTGCCCACCAATGTGTGTGCCAAAATTTCTGTCCCAGCACTTGTGATTCTGGGAAATTGCCTAATTCTAGCGCTGTCCGATTTGCTTCGATCAAAGTACCGTCTGGTTCTAACAATCCGATGATTTGAAAAGCTTGATCGAAGATGGCTTGAAATCGCTGAGTAGTTTGGCTGAGGGCTTGTTCTGTTGCTTTTTTGGACTTGAGAATTTGGGTGGAACCTACTAAGAATTGGTAGCGGTTGGACAAACTCAAAAATGCGATCGCCGGAATGACAGTCATCCAATCGGAGATAGTTTGCGCCACCGGGGAGTGCGGCAGTCCCAAATATTGGGCGGCGTGGCCGCTGTGTCCGAAAGCGCAACTCAAAAATATGCCTGCTGTGACTGTGGCGAAGATGTCAAACCCAAATTGACGGTTTCGCCACAAACCTAAGCTGATCAGGAAGCCGATCGCAAAATAACACAAACAAATGATGCAATTGGCAATCCCAGTTAGCATCGATGGAGAGAAGTCAGGTAATGTGAGGGTGAATGTCGTGGCGATCGAGCTATAGAGAAGTTTCATGATAAAATTTATAGTTGGCAACTCAAATGCGGGCGATGGAACGATCAATTTTAGATTTTAGATTTTAGATTGACTCCATATTCTTCCTTCTTCCTGATGACGTTGGACGTTCGATGGGGGGAGGACAGCACTAATGACTAATGACTTCTTCCATCTTCCATCTTCCATCTTCCATCTTCCGACGGACTTACATCCGTTACATCCGTTACATCCGTTACATAATCCGTTACATCCCGTACATTGCTCGTTGCCGAACTTCCTTCTACTTACCAGCGATCGGAATGGGCGATGGCTTCGACATCGACTATCATGAGCAAGCGTCCGTCGGAATTGTACAAACCTTTCAAAAAAGGAGCTAAGTCAGGGCTGACATCTATCGCCGAGACAGTGCGATCGGGATTTAGAGATAAAACTCCTTCGACGCGGGAGACGGCCAATCCCATCCGCATCTTCGACAATCTCACGTCTCGGGGATCTGGCGCTTCCACCACTAAAATGCGGCTGCTTGGGTGGTGAGTGTCAACCGGTTCGATACCTGCAAACCCTCCGAAGTCTGCGGTTGCTAAGATTTCGCCCCGCAAGTTGGTTAATCCCAGCAAAAAAGGCAGGGTGTTGGGAACCGGGGAAATCGGTTGTTCGCTGAGGGAAAGCACTTCTCGCACAGCCTCTAATTCTATGGCGAACAGACTGCCTCCTTGACCGAAGATAAGAAATTGTTTTGTTCCACTTGTCTGATTCCCCGCTACGGTGGGAGCAGTTGCTTTCATTGTAGATTTTTTGTTTATAGTCTAGCTTACAAATTAGGATTTTGCTTTGCCAGGAAAGGGGAGCATCTCACGAGAGGGCAAAAACCGTCTTTGAGGAGTGCGATCGTCCAGATTCCTAGATTTATACCTATAGCGATCGCTCCGATCGCACTTTGTGTAATAGGGAGCACCTAGTGTTTTGCATTTATAGTACGAGTTTAATATCTCGCCAGCACAATACGCGAGCTCTTGAGGTGCTCGCACGCTCAATAAAAAAAATGTTTTTTGCAAAACACCAGATGCTCCCGTGTAATACCCTGTCCGGTCAATTACCCAAATAAAAAAGGTTAATAATGCGGACTGCATTCCGCATTACTAACCAATGTAAACTCCGTTAATCGACCGGACACGATATTAAATAAATCGCGGATTTGACAATTAATCAACTTGCGATTATTATTAAAAGTAAAAATTTTAAGGAATTGTGAAACCCAGTTTTTTCAAGAAAACGGGGTTTCTAGCTATAATGTTTTTTGTGAGAGCTAATGAAGGCTATATATTGTGTTCATGCCGAAAGCAAGCGCTGCACGATGTTGACGAGTTGCTGAGCTTCAAAGGGTTTGCTGACGTAAGCGTCTGCGCCTAAATCGGTTCCCCAAGCTTTATCAATGTCGGTATTTTTATGAGTACAAAATACTACTGGTAAGTTGGCAGTTGCGCGATCGCCCCGCAATTCTCTGATCACTTCAAATCCGTTCATTCGCGGCATCACTACGTCTAAAACGACAAGATCCGGGGGTTTTTCTCGGATCAGGGCGATCGCTTCTTCGCCGTCGCTAGCCCGGAGCGCGTCCATTCCGGCATCTTGAAGAATGCGGCAGATGATTTCGAGTTCGCTGGGAACATCGTCTACTACTAAAATTTTTGACATAATTCCATACTTCCTTGCTGTTGTTGACAGCCGACAATTCAGGATTGAGAAGCTGGCGCGATGGTTGTTTGGCTGCACCCCGCCAGCGAAAAAATTAATTCACTTCTAAATACAATATAGCCGATCGTACTGCCGCTGCGGGCAGAAAAAAGTTTAGTTAACGAACAATATACAAGATGCAAACGGATTTTGAGGAATTTGGCAATTGGGATTTGGGATTTGAAATTTTCCATTACGAGTTACCCAATTTAAACTTCAATAATTACTCGCAAATTACCGCACTTTTTAGTAACCAGACAGGCTATTAATGAACCCGATCGCTCAAATTCCCAATCCAGCAAAGTTGAGCAGATTTTTAAGTTGTGCCGCGACAGTTTGTTAATCGATTTGGGTAGTGCGGACTCGATAATTCGCAGTTGGTTGTTGGGGAAATCGGGGACTAAATTTAACATCATTTTCCAGAGTTAAAAAAATACTGCCGATTGCCCAAACTTGGGGCGAACAAGCTACAGGATACTGCACGGGGCGATCTACATTAAAATTTGTTGTGCGATAGATATTTGCTGCGGTAGGTTGTGCTGGCAAGTTCTGTTAACTGATAACTTCTTATCGCGCACAGTTAATTTAATAACATTTTAAATATTTAGTCCATAGTACCTAAGATGGAGATTTTCACATCAGCCAATCGCACTTTTTGGCTTTGATTTTGATATAACAGGGCTACTAAACCGCAAACCAGCTTAATTGACTTCTACCGAAAGAAAGAATCCTACGCAATCGAGGTATTTTTCCCAGTAGCATCTTCCCTTAATATCAAAAGTTGTGTAAAATACTGCAGTACAAGGGCTGACGCGCTGGCGATCGCCAAAATCGGCTTTTTCAACTCGCTCGCGCCCACTCCCCTGAAATTATTATCAAAAAAATCTCGGTTGATGCGCCGCCAAATAAAGAATGCTAATTCAGTAATTTAATTGGGATAAATTTATAAATATGAGCGTTCAGTTTAGCGAGATTCAACTCCCTTCAATTCCCAGCCAGCAACAACCAGAAAAAATAAAAAACGCTGGCAGTTTTGCCCATCAAAACAAGCCCAATGTGCCCGAAGTGAAGGGGATATCGCGGCGAGGGATGACTGAAATTATAGCAGATATTCAGAACGAGCGAGGTGACAGCATTACTCCTCTGGAATGGACTTATTGTCTCTGGGCTAAAGCTGAATGGGACACCAAAAACCCCGATCGCGCCCCAGAAATATCCCAAGCTATTTGGCTGGTAGCTCAAAACAATGTCCGCCTGAAACAGCAGTTGCTGTGGCGCTTGGCTCTGCACCACAGCCACCAGTTAGAAAATCCTGTTTCTAGCAATGTTCCGGTGCTCGATCGCTTTTTGGTAGAGTGCTTTGCCGAATTTGCCAGCACGGCGGCGGGTATCGATGCTTTACCAGTACAAATTATTAAAATCCTGACTCGCGATAACTCTGATTACGAGCTAGCAAAACTCAGTTGGCAATATCTCAAAACCCCAACAGAGCTATTAGCAAAAGCTCAGTTACCCGCCACAATCCCCGCAGTCGATCGCGCTCAAGTACATCTTGCCGGAATTTTTGCTAAAAATCAGGTTTCCGATTTGTCGGGCGTAGAATGGCTGCTTAGGTGCTTGAAGGAAATGCCACCAGCGCCGCAACTTGCAGCAGTTGAAGAGTTGTTAGTGAAAATTTCGAGCGATATTCTCAAAAATCAAAGGCCTAAATTGGTTGAGTGGGTGCGAGATGAATATTATCCCAAATTGCAGTTAGTTTCGGCTCCCGCCCGAGAGTCGCTGATTCGATGGATTGGCGCACTAAATTATAGTTATTTCCAGAAAACAATTGATTTGGTGGCGCGGATGCTGCGGCTGTCTGATGCAGAAATTAAGCAGTTGGAGGAGCGCCGAGATTTTTGGGCAAATTATAGCGATCGCCTGAAGCGGGTGCGGTTGCTTTTGCCGCAGTCGTCTGTGAGCGCGATCGGCTACCAGTTGCAGTTTGATGTGGATATCTTACCAGATGAGGGCGCTCCTCCAACTGAGGTCTGTATTTTTCAGTTTGAGGATTATTGTGCGATCGAGTTTTTCCGGGGCACTGGGGCGGAAATTCGGTTAATTGGGCGCAGCAAAGAGAGCGATCGGCTGTTGTTTGTCAAAAAAGAACTTTCAATTAAGCGCATCAGAAAATTAGGTGGCGAAGTGCACGATCGCGTTTTTATGTGGCAGAGTTCCTGTGAAAAATGGCTGAAACAGAAAAAAATTCTGCCCAATGAGGGGACTAAATCTTTTCAGGGAATGTCGCAGTATTACGGCAAATATGATGCTACAAATGGCTTGAGAAGGCCGGAACCTCAAGAACAAAAAGAACGCGAAGTTTTATTGAAAAAGTGGCAAAAAGAAATGGAATCTTTGTCATAATGATTGCGACTAATCAGTTTGTAGTGAGGAATGCGAGTCCGCAAAAATTAAGCATGACTCACATTCCTCACTACAAACCTGGGCGAACTGTGCGATAGTCATATTTTCCCCGGTAGAATATTTTGGGTTGACCGAAATTGCTACAAACGGGCGATCGTCCTCCTCAATCTCTCCTCGCGGGTACAGCCGAAAAGACTGCCGCCAGATGCCGTCAAATTAATCAGTGAGATAGATACTGCGATCGGCTATAATAAAGGGCTAGAGGAAAAGAACACCGAAAATCCGAAAATATGGTTGCCATCCAAAGAAATCTCAACATTGCCGCGCTAGAAGCAGAATACAGTCAAAAAACACCCAGAGAAATTATCAAATTTGCCCTAGAAAATTTTGACAATATCTCAATTTCTTTCAGCGGTGCCGAGGACGTAGTTCTGATCGACATTGCCTCGAAAATTACCAAAAACTTCCGCGTTTTCACTTTAGACACCGGACGATTGCACTCAGAAACTTATCAGTTTTTAGATGCCGTCAGAAAACATTACGGCATTAAGTTAGAAGTAATGTTTCCCGATGCAGCAGAAGTACAAGCCCTAGTAGATGAAAAGGGATTGTTTAGTTTTTATGAAGACGGTCACAAAGAATGCTGCGGCGTGCGAAAAGTCAAGCCGCTGCGCCGGAAATTGAATACCCTCGATGCTTGGATTACAGGTCAGCGCAAAGACCAAAGCCCCAGTACCCGCAACGGTATTCCGGTGATTGAAGTTGACGGTGCTTTTTCAACTCCAGACCATGAATTAATTAAATTCAACCCCTTAGCCAATTGGTCTTCAGCAGAAGTTTGGGAATACATTCGCGCTTTGGAAGTGCCTTACAATAAGTTGCACGAACGCGGTTTTGTCAGCATTGGTTGCGAACCTTGTACAAAACCAGTATTGCCAAACCAACACGAACGCGAAGGTCGTTGGTGGTGGGAAGAATCGACAATGAAAGAGTGCGGCTTGCACGCTGGTAATGCACAAAAATAGTGCATAAAGTTGTATGGTGCGTCAGGTGGAAAATTATGAGTTTTTTGTCAAAATATTCAGCCCTGACGCACCATACAATAACTATTGTATAAGGTGCGTCGCTGTGAAATTGTCGATGTTTGTTTAGGAATTGTCGATGTATCCGCACCCTACGGCTTCTTTCTTCCTGATGACGTTGTACGGAAAGCTCGGAGGCGACAGCAAAACATGACTAATGACTAATGACTTCGCTCAGGGTAAAATAACTAATGACTAATGACTAATGACTTCTTCCATCTTCCATCTTCACTTCTAAAAATTTTTTAAGTCAGGTATTTATGCTCGCCTCAACTAGCGAATTGCTGAACACGGCCCGGAGAAACGCTTATGCGATCGGCGCTTTTAACGTGTACAATCTCGAAGGAGTAAAAGCCGTCATCGATGCCGCCGAAGCGCTGCAAAGTCCTGCGATGCTGCAACTTCACCCCAGCGCCCTAAAATACGGAAAATCGCCTTTAGTCGCGCTTTGCATGGAAGCCGCGCGCAAGTCTTTAGTGCCGATCGCAGTACACTTAGATCACAGTACCTCAGAAAAAGATATTCACCTCGCCCTAGCTGCCGGCATCAAGTCAATTATGGCTGACGGTTCTCCTTTGTCCTACGAACAAAACTTAATATTTACTCGCAAAATGACTGAATTATCCCACGCTAACGGTGCGGTGGTTGAAGCAGAAATCGGCAGAATTAGCGGTACGGAAGACGGTTTGACAATCGAAGAAAAAGCGGCTAAAATGACCGATCCAGTGGAAGCTGTAGAGTTTATTCAAGCAACTAAGGTGGATTTTTTGGCGGTAACAATTGGCAACGTTCACGGCAAATATTTCAGCGAACCGAAACTCGATTTTCCGCGTTTGGCAAAAATCCGGGCTTCTGTTTCGGTGCCGTTAGTGTTGCACGGCGCTAGCGGTTTGCCAGAATCGATGATTAATCAATCTATTACATTAGGCGTATCTAAGTTTAATGTGAATACGGAAGTTCGCGATGCTTATATGGAGGTGTTGAAAACTAGCAATTCTTTGTCAGATCCTGATTTGTTGGAAGTTATGCAAAAGGCGATCGATGCTATGCGATCGGTGATTTCTGGCAAACTGCAACTTTTTGGTTCTGCGGGTAAGGCTTATTTGCATCAGTCACCTTACGCCGATGAGTTGACGGCAAATAATGTTAGCAATAAATAAGCTGAATTTAATCAAATTATTGTTAAATATTAATTCTTTTGTAGTGAAAATTTTGGCATTTACAGGGATCTCAAAAAGGACTTAATTCTTCATCACTACGAGCCTGTGTGACAAGTAGAAAATAAGTCCTTTTTAGGAGTTATAATAAGGACTGAATTCCCGAATACAAACTTGTAAAAAGAAGGACTGAATGCCTCACTAGGAACCTGTTTACTCGGTGGAAAGGCGAGTCTTCTTCGGGAGTTAGAAGCAAGACTGAAATCCTCACTACGAACCTGTGTTATAAGCAGGACTTTAGTCTGATGTTGACTGGTAATTTTGAAAAAATACTAGATTTATGCTAAAATGACTTTAATAGTGTCAAGACAATCGCCAACACCTTTCAAACTTTTATTGAAACCTTTTTTACGTTCTTCCGTGAAGTTAATCTAAAACCTAAAATCGACTGACCCAAAATTCTGTACTATGCTCAACATTCCTCAACTGATTGCTGGAGAACTTGACATCAATCTCTCCCAAGTCAATAATGCTCTGGAACTTTTCGCCGAGGGAGCAACTATTCCGTTTATTGCCCGCTACCGCAAAGAACGTACCGATTCCCTCAACGAAATTCATTTGCGGGATATTTCCGATCGCTTTACTTATTTGACGGAAATTGAAGACCGCAAAAAATCGATTTTGGAGACGATCGCCTCCCAGGGCAAACTGACGGAAGAATTGCAAGCTAAAATTGAATCGTGTCTGCAAAAAAATGAACTCGAAGACCTTTATTTGCCTTACAAACCGAAGCGGCGGACGCGGGCGACAATTGCTAGAGAAAAAGGTTTGGAACCCCTGGCAAAATTTATCAAATCTCTGAACCTGCCAACTGCTCAATCGGCCGATATCGCAGCGGAAGCTAGCAAATATGTGTCGGAAGAAAAGGGCGTAAAAACTTCAGAAGAAGCTCTCAAAGGTGCTGGGGATATTTTGGCGGAAGCGGTTTCGGAAAAAGCCGAATTGCGGGCTTATTTGCGAGAGTTTTTGATGAAAACAGGAGTTTTTGTCTCGAAAATTAAAGAGGATTTCCCGGAAGGAAGCACTAAATTTGAAATGTACCGCAATTATCAAGTTGCAGTGAGAAGCGTTCAGTCGCACAATATGTTAGCCCTGTTTCGCGGGGAAACGGAAGGAGTCTTAGATTTGGAACTGGCCTTTGATGAATCCGCAGTGATGGCTTATTTGGAAGGTCAGGAAATTAGAACTAGGATACCGTTCGTTAAAGAGTTTTATCGATCGACCTTGAAGGATGCCTTCAACCGACTGATGAAGACTTCGTTAATTACAGAAGTGCGATCGCACAACAAAGCCGTCGCTGATATCGAGTCGATCGCCACTTTTGAAACCAACCTCCGCGAGTTGCTGCTGTCGGCGCCGGCGGGAATGAAACCCACACTGGCGATCGATCCGGGATTTCGCACGGGGTGCAAAGTTTCCGCCCTCGATGAAACCGGGCAATTTTTAGAATATCAAGCAATTTTCCCCCACCAAGCGGCCGCTCAGCGACAGCAAGCTGGTAAAATTGTCAAGCATTTAATTGAAAAATATAAGATTGAATTAATCGCGATCGGCAACGGTACAGCTTCTCGGGAAACAGACGAATTTGTTTCGGAAGTTTTGGCCCAAATGGACAGGAAACCGATTAAAGTCATGGTGAATGAATCCGGTGCATCGATTTATTCAGCCAGCGATGTGGCGATCGCCGAATTTCCCGACCTCGACATCACCGTCCGCGGCGCAGTCAGCATCGGACGGCGCTTGCAAGACCCCCTCGCCGAACTCGTGAAAATCGACCCGAAATCAATAGGAGTTGGTCAATACCAGCACGACGTTGACCAAAAACTGCTCAAAAAGAAACTCGACGAAACAGTCGAAAGCTGCGTTAATTATGTCGGAGTTGACTTAAACACAGCCTCGAAAGAACTGCTGACATTTGTGTCAGGAATGACGGCAACAGTTGCCAAAAATATCGTTAATTACCGTAACGAAAACGGCGCATTTAAAAATCGCCGCCAACTCCTGAAAGTTCCCAAACTTGGGCCAAAAGCTTTTGAACAAGCAGCCGGCTTTCTCCGCATTCGCGGCGGCGAAAACCCCCTGGACAATACCGCAGTTCATCCCGAAAGTTATCCTGTCGTGCAGGCGATCGCCAAGGATTTAGACTTGCCGTTGACAGGAATAACACAAATATCGGAAAAAATCAAGACTGTAAACATCAAGAAATATGTCACGGAAAAAGTCGGAGAACCAACACTCCGAGACATTATTTCCGAACTAGAAAAACCGGGAAGAGACCCGCGAGCCGAGTTTAAATATGCCACTTTCCAAGCAGGAATTAAAGAAATCTCCGACTTGCAAGTTGGGATGGAATTAGAAGGCATAATCACGAATGTAGCTAACTTTGGAGCCTTTGTTGATGTGGGAGTGCACCAAGATGGTTTGGTTCACGTTTCTCAATTAGCCGATCGATTCGTGGAAGATCCGAAACAGATTGTCAAAGTCGGACAAGTTGTGAAAGTGCGGGTTTTGGAGGTGAATGAGAAGTTAAAGCGGGTTAGTTTGACAATGAAGCTGCAAGAAAAACCGCAACCGCAAAATGGCAATAGCGCTAGGCTTCCGGCCCCGCGCCGACGTTAAAACTTTGGGGGAAACTGGAATAATCTGGAATTAGATATTGATATGATTGAACCGCGAAGACGCGAAGGACGCGAAGGAAGAGAAAAGAAGAAGAAGCTGGTAATTGCTATTTTTTCTTGCTAGCTTTCCAAGTGCCACCGTAGAAGTAAAAAGGATTGTTTTTACTTACCGATTCCCAACATTTAAGACACAAAAAAAACCACTGCCCCGACTCGTCATACCGGGCGCGGTAGAGAGTCGGGGCAGATTGGGAACAACGATCGCAATATTTGATTCTGATTGCCCTGGCCATTGTTACTCAGTTTCAACTAAAACAGCAGGAGTCCCGCAGTCTAACGGTACTCCGTTGAGTGACGGGAGGAATGCGCGTGAGGCTCAAGAGCTGAACAAATTATCTATAAACACAACAGAATTTCTTCAATACGTGATACAACCTTGTCATGAAACAAGTTTTGACAGTATCTTGCAAGCTCCAAGTAACGCCTGAGCAGTCCATCAAAATTGATGCAACCTGTAAGGCGTTCGCTAATGCTTGTGAATACGTGAATCAAACTGTGCCGCCAACTCTGACAAATGAATTGGCGATGCAATCCTTGGTATATCACAATGTCAGAGATATGTTTGGACTTTCGGCGCAGTTGGCAATCCATGCTATTAGACGGGTTTCTGGCAACAGAAAAACAGCTAAAAAAGATGGGAAGCCAGTCATCCGCTTTGCTCCTACTAGCGTCACTTACGATACCCGTATATTTTCTTTTAGGGAAAAAGATTGGACAGTAAGTTTGACTACTACTGGCGGTAGGGAACGGTTTGTACTGGCTATCGGAAACTACCAACTTGGATTGCTCAAAGGTCAAAACCCCAAGACTGCTACTTTTTGCAAACGCTCTTATGGTAGTTACTATCTTAATATTCAGCTTGAATCTCAGCCAGCCGAGCCTCCACCAAGCAATCAAGTTTTGGGCTGTGATTTGGGTAGGACTGATATTGCAGTTACTTCTGATGGAGATACATTTAGCGGTAAACAAATTACCAAAGTTAGAAATCATTATGCCAAGTTGAGAGCAAATATCCAGCGAAAAGCCACGAAAGGCACACGCAGCTCTCGGCGTAGATGTCGAGAATTGTTGAAACGGTTGTCGGGCAAGGAAAAACGCTTTCAGACCTTAGTAAATCATACTATCAGTCACCGTATCGTAACGAAGGCTCAAAACAAAAATCAAGTTATCGCTTTGGAAGATTTGACGGGAATTAGAGAGCGCGCAAATCAGCAGCCACGCTCGAAAAAAGAGCGGAGACTTAGCAATAGCTGGGCCTTCTTTCAGTTGCGCCAATTCCTAATCTACAAAGCTATAAAGCATAGCGTAAAGATTTTGTTTGTTGAGCCTAGATACACTAGCCAAATGTGCCACAAATGCAATCAGATTCACCCTGTACAGGGTGAATCTTATAGAAACGGTAAAAAGTTTGCTTGTGGTCATTGTGGATGGAAAGGTGATGCCGACTTAAACGGCAGTAAGAATATTGCTGCTATTGGGGCTTCCGTAAATAAGCCCGAAGGTTCGAGATTGTTTTGCAATGTGCAAGATCATTTCAGGGCTATTGAAAGCCCACACTGTACCTGTACTCAGGTCAGTGCTGGGTAATTTACACAATAACGGATTCTTGAGGACGGGCGAATATCATGCGGCCGGCGCTTGTTTGCAGGGCGCTGGTGACTACGACTCTGGCTTCGCCGCCGACATAGCTGCTTCCTGCTTCTACGACAACCATTGTGCCGTCATCCAAGTAACCGATTCCCTGAGAGGGTTCTTTGCCTTCTTTGCGGATTTTTAGTTCGATCGTATCTCCCGGCAAATAAGTCGGGCGCACCGCATGAGTCAAATCGTTGATATTCAAAACCGGCAGTTTTTGGACGGTAGCTACTTTCGATAAGTTGTAATCGTTGGTGAGCAAAATTCCGTCGATATCTAAAGCGAAGCGGACTAATTTCGCATCGACTGTGGCAATATCTTCGTAGTCAGCCGAGTGAATTTGAATCCGTTCTGGATATGTTTCTTTGATGCGGTTGAGTACATCTAAGCCGCGGCGTCCGCGCACTCGCTTTTGATCGTTGGCGGAATCAGCTACCAGTTGCAGTTCTTGGAGCACGAATTGCGGCACGATAATTTGACCTTCGAGGAAACCTGTTTCTAGCAAGTTTTCAATTCGGCCGTCAATAATGCAGCTAGTATCGACAACTTTGGCAGTTGCTGGTTTGAAAGTACCTTCGGCTACCAACACCGTGTCAAAGCTTTTGGGGTTGATCAGTCGCAAGAAAGCGCGGCCGTGAGTGTCTGTCAAGCTGACACCTGTGAAGCCGAACATGACGCTACCCAAGACTGCGACTAGAGGTTTGATGAAGCCGAACTCGCGGGGAATTGGCAGCAGGAATAGCGGAGCCAGCATTAAGTTCGCTACTAGCAGTCCGATGATTAAGCCGATCGCCCGCGTCAGCAGCATCTCGACTGGCATATCGCGGACTTGTTTTTCCAAGCGCCGATAGGTTGTTTGAGCCACTAATCCCATCACGAAGCCGATTAATGCTCCAAAGGAACCTAGTACAGAACTTAAACCTTGTATATTTGTAACTTGCTCCAGCAGGTTGTTCGGTAGCAGCTCGACTCCGTAATAGCCGATGCCTCCGCCTGCGATTATGAATGAGATTATTATGATTGCGTCTAGCATTAGTTCTAGGTTAATGAATTTGTTTACATTATATCTTTCCCGTGCTGATAGTTTTTTCCGACGTTGCGGTCGGATATCGCTATCTTGATTCATAAATTTTAATGAACTTATATTTCGCGCCTCTACCGTGAAGGGGATGCGCGATCGAGCAAGAGCTAGATTTAGCGAGGTCTGCCGAGGGCATCTACCAGATACCAATACAGGAATCTCTGGCTATTCGGGAATTTCTGCCGATCGCCACCGATAGTAGGTGCAACTAAAATAGCCGCTCGAACCCAGGCCTTTATTACTGACCAACTGTCATAATATACATAATTATTCATGATGCTTTAATTAAAGCTTGAGATTTGAACTGGCAATTGTGGCTTGAGAGTAATGAACGCTACTACAGATTATTTAACATTTGAATTCAAAAAAAGCGGCCAAGCGGCAAATTCCGGCATTCCGAGTTCGGCTTACCTGCACGTACCTTTTTGTCGCCGCCGCTGTTACTACTGCGATTTTCCGGTTTTTGTGGTGGGCGATCGCAAAAATGGCGAAAATTCCGGCACAATCGTGCAATACGTTGCCGCACTGTGTCAAGAAATTCAAGCAACTCCAAATTTAGGCGCATCTCTGAAAACAGTTTTTTTTGGTGGCGGCACACCTTCGCTGCTTTCTGTCAGTCAGTTGAGCGATATTTTAGAGACTCTAGACGGCAAATTTGGGATTGCTGCTGGGGCGGAAATTTCTATAGAAATAGACCCTGGTACTTTTAATTTAGAACAGTTGCGGGGATATGCAGCGGCGGGAGTAAATCGAGTTAGTTTGGGAGTGCAAGCTTTTCAGGATGAATTGCTGCAAGCTTGCGGGCGATCGCACTCTGTGGCAGAAATTTTTGAAGCAGTAGAAATCGTGCGATCGGCCGGGATTGTCAATTTCAGTTTAGATTTAATTTCGGGACTGCCGCACCAAACTTTAGAACAGTGGGAAACTTCCCTCAAATCGGCGGTAGAAATTGGCCCGACTCACCTGTCGAGTTACGACTTAATTGTTGAGCCTGGGACGGCCTTTGGGCGCTACTTTGAAGCAGGCGCGCAGCCGCTACCGGCAGATGAAACCGCTGCTGAAATGTACCGTTTGGCGCGATCGATTTTGACTGGGGCTGGCTACGAACATTACGAAATTTCTAATTACGCTAAGCCCGGTTATCAGTGCCGCCACAACCGCGTTTATTGGGAAAATCGCCCTTATTACGGTTTGGGAATGGGGGCGGCGAGTTACGTGGAAGGCCGGAGGTTGACAAGGCCTCGCAAAACTCAAGAATATTATCAGTGGGTGCGATCGATCTGTGCGATCGCTTCAGCAGCCACCCCAAAAATAGGGGAGGAAACCCCGCAGGATATTTACCCAGCAGTCGATCAAAATGTTCAAGTCTCAGAAAATGACATTTTGTTAGAAACGCTGATGCTAGGCTTGCGTTTAGCAGAAGGAGTTAGCCTTTCGGCGCTGACTCAACAGTTTACGCAGCAAACAGTCGATCGAATTTGGGATTGTTTGCAACCCTACTGGCGGCTGCGATGGGTGGAAATCGTGACAGCCGATAGGGCTATTTCCTACGGGATAGATCCGCTTGACGCAACTTTAGGCGAAGGCGCGAAACTGCCGCTTTCAGGGAATTTGAGGTTGAGCGATCCTGAAGGTTTTTTATTTTCCAATACAATTTTAGCCGATTTGTTCAGCCAGCTAGGCAAGGATAACTAACTGGCGTCTGAGGTTTACTCCCTCAGACAGTAACCGAGGGCGATCGAGCCAGGGCAGCAAATTAAAATTATAGAAAAATTAATTGCTCCCTAGTTTTATTCCGTCAAAAAAGATATGTTTTCTATCGATCCCTAAACAAAACTTAAAATCGAACTAAGCCTTGAGGTAGACGCAGCGACTGAAATCCGGCTGTCATACTTGAGATTGAAGATTTGAAAAAGATATCGATGGAAACTCTAACTCTCAAACGCAACAACCTTCACAGCGAATCCATTCTTGTAACTAGCGCTCCGCCCTGCACTTCTATTTCTAAATGCGCTTTTTGCTGTTACTACAAAGATCCAAGAGGATCGGTTGGTCACTGTCAATTGTTGAATGCACCCGTGAGGGGAGGATGGAAATCTTGCACCTTAGCAATGTCGCCTTTTGCACCTTCTTGGGAACACGTAGAAAAGAGCAATTTTTCATGCAGAGGTATTTATTAATATACCCAAAGTATGTCTATTTTTTATTGTAATATGTTATATTAAGATCGGGCTAGCAGCCGATGGATTACACAATTTCACAAACAAGTAAAACAAATGAATTTGACAATGAATGAGGTAATTTCCGAACAGAATACGCGCATTTTGTGTTGGTATCTTAACAATACTAGCCAAGTGCAAATTGCTCGAATTACAAATATTCCTAATTGGCATTTTGAGCGAACGGTGTTTCCGGGAGAACGTTTTTTGTTTGAAGCGGTACCGGAAGCTAAATTAGAAATTTGGACAGCTGCAGAGACTGGTGGTGTGGCGTGCGAACCAATTTTGTGCGATCGACTGCAAGTAGAAGAATTAAGCACCGCTGATTGAACCGGAACAAAAATCGTAGGGTGCGTCATTTTTGACATCTTAATAATCGTGGCGAAAAAGTCTCATGCTGACGCACCCTTGATTTAATTCGGGGCGTGCGTCAGCATGAGATTGTTGGTTTGTCGCCGAAATAGTCGTAGCTGACGCATCCTACTTATCAGAAACCAGGTTTCTGGCGTGATTTATCGTTAAGCCCAAAACTCCTATAAACCGGTTTTTTTACCCCACATCAGCCCTAAAACTCTCCGAAATATCGATCTAAGCTAAATTATAGAAAATCCACCGCTCTTCAATCTTAAAACCCGATGTCCCTCACCGAACAAATCCTCTCCCAAGTGCCCGGAAATGCCCTTGAAGGCCTGCAAAAGGTCGATCGACTCTGGAACAACCTCAAACAAAACACCGCACCAGCACCCCAAGCAGTCAAGCACAACCAACAACCCCTCGAAACCCTCGACTTCGACATAGTTATCGGCGGCGGAACCCTAGGAATACTCATCGGAACAGCCTTAGCCGTGCGGGGTTGGCGAGTAGCCCTACTCGAACGCGGCATCCTGCGAGGGCGCGAACAAGAATGGAACATTTCGCGCAAAGAATTAGACGCATTCTTAGAACTAAATTTGCTGACTGCTGCTGAAATAGACAAAGCAATAGCCACCGAATACAACCCAGCCCGCATTAGCTTTGCCAACACCCCCGACATTTGGGTGCGCGACGTACTAAACATCGGAATAGACCCAGTTTACCTCCTCGAAACCCTCAAACAAAAATTTCTCCAAGCCGGAGGCAAACTATTTGAAAAAACACCATTTAAAACAGCAACAATTCACCCGAACGGAGTCGCGGTAGAATCGGCAATTACAGATTCACCGACAGCCGAAAATTTATTTAAAACCAGATTATTCTTAGATGCAATGGGACATTTTTCCCCCATTGTCCGCCAAGCCAGACAAGGCAAAAAACCCGACGCAGTATGTTTAGTAGTCGGCACTTGCGCCCAAGGATACCCCAAAAACGAAACCGGCGACATATTTGCATCCTTCACCCCAATGCAAAATCAGTGCCAATACTTTTGGGAAGCATTTCCAGCCAGAGACGGGCGCACTACTTACTTATTTACCTACATAGACGCTGACACAGAAAGATTCAGTTTAGAAACATTATTTGAAGAATATTTGCGCTTGCTGCCCCAATATCAAAACGTCAAACTCGAACAGTTAAAATTCCAAAGAGCACTCTACGGATTCTTTCCCTGCTATCGTCAAAGTCCTCTAAAAATGCCTTGGAATCGCATACTTCCAGTCGGAGACAGCAGCGGTAGCCAATCGCCCCTCAGCTTCGGCGGTTTTGGGGCAATGGTGCGCCACCTCAAACGATTGACTCTCGGAATTGACGAAGCTTTGACAAGCGAGAGTTTAGACAAAAAATCCCTCGCACTTTTGCAACCGTACCAGCCCAATCTATCTGTTACCTGGTTGTTTCAGCGTTCGATGAGTGCTGCGATGAATCAAAAAATTGAGCCCAATCAAATCAATCAACTTTTGGCTGCTGTATTTCAGGTAATGGAAGAGTTGGGAGAACCGGTACTCAAACCGTTTCTGCAGGATATTGTGTTATTTCCGGGTTTGTCAAAAACCCTGTTTAAAACAGCAATTAGTCATCCCGGATTAGTGATGAAAATCCTTCCGCAGGTGGGAATAGCTAATTTGCTTGATTGGATGGTTCATTATGTAAATTTAGGAATTTATACGGGATTGCAGCCATTGGGGAAAGCGGTAGAACCGCAGGTTAAAAATTTATCTGCAGAACAGCAATATTATTTTAACCGATTAGTTGAAGCGTGGCAATACGGCGCGGGAGGCGATTATTAATTATGGTAATTCGGTTTGTAGTGAGGACTTGAGTCTGTGTCAAAATCAGAGGAATAAAATCCTCATATCGTTTCTGGTTGCATCGGAATAATAAAATCGAGTCAACAGTTAACAATCAACCATTCAGTTTTTCGAGTCAACAGTCAACAGTCAACTGTCAACTGTCAACAGTTATATATGAGTGCAACCGGAATTGATATCACTACAAACTTATACAGGAGCTATAACTGCTAAAGCTTGGGGAATCACTCGGAATTTTGCAGGCGTGTGAGTGGTGATTTCACCGTCGGTATTAATCGAACGGCGTTTGCTAGTATTAATCTCAAATTCTTGAGCGTGCAAGGCGCGAACCTTCGGCCAAGTGGTATGATTTCCTTGCCTCATTGCCGGCAGCAAAGCAAGGATTTCCCACCAATGTTGTGTCTCTAAACTATACAAGTCTAGTCGCTTGTCGTCGATGGTGGCATCTTCGGCAACTGTCATGCCGCCGCCGTAGTAGCGGCCGTTGCCTATGGCAATTTGAATTGTTTTTACATTAAAAGATTGGTTATTGACCTTGATTTCTGCTCTGAATGGTCGCGATTTAAAAATTGTCTGCAAAGCAGCAAAAGCATAAGCTAAAATTCCCCAGCGCTGCTTTACATCTTTAGTCAGTCTCTGGGTAATTTCGACGCTCAATCCCAAACTCGCTACATTAAAAAAATGCTGTTGGTTTACCCAGCCTATGTCTATAAGCCGAATTTTACCGCTGGCAATTACTTGAATAGCTGCGGATAAATTGGTAGGAATTCCGAGAGTGCGGGCTAAATCGTTAGCTGTTCCCATCGGCAAAATACCCAAGGGTAATTTAGTGTCCATCAAACCTTCGATGGCGCAGTTAAGTGTGCCATCGCCACCACCGATGATGACTAATTCGACTTGATTTTTGTGCTTCCGAATTGTGTCGGAAATTTCGCTGGCGCTGTCGGTTGATTTTACTATTAATTCAAAACCAAGTGCTTCTAATTTGGCAGTGGCTTGAGATAATAGTTTTTTTCCTTTTCGGGAGTGCTGGTTTACTAAAAGGAGAGCTTTTTTCATGGAAAAATGGGCTAAGAGTTGGGTAAAAAAATTAATTATGTCACGGTTCGTAGTGCGGAGTTGAGTCCGCACTGCGAACCGAAGGAAGAAATGGCTTTATTTAATTGGGATTTATTAGCTCTATTTTTATTTAAGTAGAAATTAAATCCTTTTGTTGAAAAAATATGACAAATTGATGATTTAAATGGATTGATTTAATGTTTTAATTGTATTTTACCATTGGTGAGGGATTGACATCAATCTAAAATAATTGATAATTGTAGCAACAGATTGCGGGAGACGATCGCGCTTCTGGGCTAGCTGTCATCTACCTTCTTGAAGCTAAATTAAATTTATGTCTCATATTTTGGAACAAGCGCAAGCCGCTGCCGATCGCCAAAACTGGCCTATTGTAGTCGAATGCTTGCAGCAAGTGACAGCCAACCGCAGCCAGCCACAGGAAAAAATATTTTTAGAACAAGCTGTAAGTTTAGCAATACAAACCTTGGAATGGGGGGATTTTCAAGACCGCTGGGAAATTGCTAAAGTATTGCCAAATCTGGGAAATGGCGCGATCGCACCTTTAATTGCCACGATCGAAGACGAAGACGCAGACACCGAACCCAGGTGGTTTGCCGCCCGCATTCTCGGAAAGTTCGAGCGCCCGGAAGTGATTGCAGCTTTAGTACAATTAGTCAAAAATTCCGACGAAGAATTGAGCCAAATCGCGGCCCAAACCCTCGCCAATTTCGGCCCGACAGCTATAGAATCCCTAGCAACTCTATTGCAGCAGGAAGACTCGCGACAGTTTGCCACAGCAGCCCTCGCCCAAATTCGCCGCCCCGAAGCGATCGCCCCGCTGTTGAGTGTAGTCAAAGACTCTAGAATTGCGGTGCGGCTGGCTGCGATCGAGGCTTTGAGTAGTTTTCACGACTCCCGCATCCCGCCGGTACTGGTAGAAGCACTCAAAGATGTCGCGACATCAGTCAGAAAAGAAGCCGTGAGAGCTCTGGGAGTTCGCGCTTATTTAGATGCAGAATTAGATTTAGTTAATTTGCTCAAACCTTTGCTTTGGGACATCCGATTTGAAGTGTCCCAACAAGCGGCGATCGCGATCGGGCGACTGAAAACCGATGCTGCAGCGTACAGTTTATTTGAATTCCTGCGAAACCCCGCAACTCCCCTGGAATTGCAAATCGAAACTGTGCGCGCCCTAGGCTGGAGCGAAACTGCTGTTGCTTTAGAATATTTGCAAACTGCGCTGATTGGGCGATCGCTTTTTAACGCACAACCAAGCGAATTCACAAATAGCGATCGAGTGCTAAATGCCAGCGAATCCTGGCAAATAAATAACATTAATCCTGCTGTTTGTCAAGAAATTGCCGCTGTTTTAGGGCGAGGGTCAAAGCCGGAGTTAAAAGTTAAAGCTGCTGAAATTGCGATCGGTTTGCTGGAGGGGAATCATCCGGCGGTGCAGCCTCCCGAAATCAAACAATCTTTAGCTTTAGCGTTAGGACAATTAGGTGATATTAGAGCGCTAAACGCGCTGATTCAATTGTTAGCCGACGGCGATAATAGCGTCAGGCTGCACGGCGCTGCAGCACTCAAACGGCTTGGTGCGGCGGAGGTTCGGCAGCAATTAGAAAGTTTAGTTAAACAAGAGAGTCTGGAACCGGGATTGAGAGAGGGAATTGCGATCGCCCTGCAAGAATGGTAGGAGAATTAGTCTTATTGACTGTTGACTGTTGACTGTTGACTGTTGACTGTTGACTGACAACTAACAACTAACAACTAACAACTAACAACTGACTAAATTGGCAATCGCACCCCAAAAGTCGAGCCTAGTCCTAGGCCGGGACTTTCGACCCAGATAGTGCCGCCGTGGAGTTCCACAAGATGGCGGACGATCGCCAATCCCAGTCCCAGCCCGCCGTAATTGCGCGTAGAACTGCTGTCAGCTTGGCGGAAGCGATCGAACACAAACGGTAAAAACTCCTTGCTGATGCCAATTCCGGTATCGGTGACGGCGATCGTCACAGAGTGAACCGGAGACACAGACAAAATGGCATCACCAGCCGATCGCGATTCCCCGTCATCCCAGACCCTGATTTCTATGCGACCTCCCCGCGGCGTAAACTTAATCGCATTCGAGAGCAAATTCCACACCACCTGCTGCAAACGAGCAGCATCGCCCCTCAAGGTACTCACTCCTTCGCCGTAATAACTCACCAATTCCACTCCGCGAACTTCAGCATCAGGAATCAGGGCCTTGACGGCCGTTTCTACAGTCCCAACCAAATTCACCGGGGACAGCTTCAAACACACTTTACCGCTGACAATCCGGGAAACGTCCAGCAAATCCTCAATCATCTGAGTCTGCAACCGCCCGTTTCGCTCGATCGTCTCCAAAGCCACAGCCGTTTTTTCGGGACTCAACTTGCGCTGTCGCAGCATCTGAGACCAGCCCACCACCGCGTTGAGAGGAGTCCGCAACTCGTGGGAAAGCGTTGCCAAAAACTCGTCTTTAATCCGGTTGGTCTCGGAAGCTTCCCGGTAAAGCCGCGCATTGTCGATCGCCACCGCCGCATCCCGCGCCAAATCCGACAGTAAAACCAAATCGGCGTGCTCGCAGCGGCGGCCAGACTCTCCGCACAGCAGCGAAATCGCTCCCAGCGTCCGCCCGCGAGCCATCAGCGGCACGCAGATTGCCGATAGCGGGCTATGGGAACACAGCACCAACAGCAATTCCCTGTCCGGTACCACCGCTTCGAGCGCCCAATTCGGTATTTCTGGGTAAAGTTTCCCCTCCCCAGTCCGCAGCACCTTTGCCACTCCGTGCCTTCCGTGGGGGTCTACCGGCAAGCGCTGGTCGATTTGCCACAGCAGGGCGACTTTGTTCGGATCGGAGTGAGCAACTGCTTGCAAGCGGAGCGAGCCGTCGGGTTCGATTAAATGCACGCAGCACCAATCCCCCAACTCCGGCACTGCTAAATCTGCCAGACCTTGCAGCGCCTGCTGGTAATCTAAGGAAGCCGAGGACAGCAAAGCCAAGGCTCGGGCGCGGAAATCGGCTGTTTGGGCCGCTCGCTGGCGATCGTCAATATCCGTACAAGTCCCGAACCACTTGATGATTTTCCCCTCAGCATCCCGCACGGGCAATGCCCGACACAGATGCCAGCGGTAAGCCCCGTCAGATGCCCGTTTAAAGCGGTATTCCACCTCATAAGTCTCCCCAGTCTGTACCGAGTTATTCCAGCGTTCTAGGGTGTGTTCCAAGTCATCTGGATGCAAAATTGGCTGCCACCCCCAGCCTTTAGTTTCCTCCAGCGTCATGCCGCTATATTCAAACCAGCCCTGGTTGCAATAATCGATCGCGCCGTCGGGTAAAGCAGTCCAAACTATTTGCGGGATGGCTTCAGCGAGGGCGCGGTACAACTGTTCGCTGGCTTCTGTTTGGCGGCGGGCTACTTGTTCCCGCGCCAAGGCGAGATTCCGCTGTGCTTCGGCTTGTTTGCGATCGCTGATGTCGCCGATCGCCCCGATCAATTTGTAGGGATTGCCTTGAGAGTCAAGCACTGCCATGCCGCGATCGATCCAGTGCAGCCAGCCGCCACCTTGGTTCTGAACGCGGTATTCCTCAAAAAATGGGGCAGCAGAACAGTCTGGCGCGCTCAAATATCGATCGAGTGCAGCCAGGACTCGATCTCGGTCTTCCGAATGCAAGATACTGTTCCAAGCTGCTCTCGTCCTCGGAAATCCGCCTTTTTCGTACTCCAAATGTCCGTCTATCTCACCGAACCACAGCACGATACCCGTATCGATATCCCATTCGTAAATCAAATCGCTAGCACTTTTTGCCGCAATCCGAAACCGCTCTTCAGACTGTCGCAGCACTTCCACAAAATTAAAGCGTTCCGTCACGTCCAAAACCAGAGACAGCAACGATATCAACTGTCCAGAATCGCTGTAAAAAGCCGAATTGTACCACTCGCAGTGCAGCAGCGAACCGCCCTTATTATAATTGCTGTTGCGAACTACATTGCAGCGAGTCTGTGAGTTTTTTAAACTATCAATTGCCGATTGTACATCTTCAAAATCGCCATACCCAATAAAATTCCATTCGCTAAAATGCTTGCCTAAAACTTCTGTTTCCTTCCACCCAAAAATCTTTTCGGCAGCCGGCGACCACCCGCTGATGCGACAATTTTTATCCCACTCAATCACAGCTAGGGGTGTATTTTCAAAATGAGAAGTGAGTTTTTGCATCGCGTCGCCCAAAGATGCTTCTACTTGCTTGCGCTCAGTAATATCGCTAAAAGAAATAGCTATACCGTCGCCCAATTTAACCGTCACAATCCGAAACCAGCCGACAATGCCTTCGCTGTTGTAATAAATCTCGGTATCGAGGGGAGTTCCTGTTTCTACAACTTCCACGTAACGGTCGAACAAATTGCGCTCTTTATGACCGGGCAGCACTTCCAGCAATCGCTTTCCGATTAATTCTTCAGGAGTCATATGCTGAATTTTTGCCGCTGCGGGATTGACGTATTCCCATTCAAAATCCACAATTTTAGATTCGTCGCGAAGGCTGCGGAACACGTTAAATCCATCTATAGATAATTCCTGAAAAACGCGGAAGCGTTCTTCACTTTCTTGCAGCTTGCTGACAGTATCGAGCAGAATTTGCTCGACTCGCTCGCGCTGCGCTATTTCTGCGAGCAATTGCTGGTTAATTTGCTGGAGTTCGTTTGGGGGGGAGGCGGTGGAATTTTTAATGGCCATCACAGCAGGAGCTCGATCAAGCTTTTGAGTTTCCGGCGCTGTATTTGCCGAGAAAAAAGCCAAACCGTCCAAAGCCAAGAATTGTTGAGAAAGCGATGGCATCAGTTCCGCCACAGCCCACAAAGAAATCACAGCCGTAATGGCGGCGAGGAAACTTGAGGGCCAGTAGCTGGGATGCACCAGCATCCAAACTTGCATCAGATGAGTTGTGCCCCGGCAGAAAAACCAGGCTCCCAATAACAGAAACCCCCTGCTCAAAGGCAATTTGCGCTGCTTCCAGGCAAAGTATGTCAGAATCGCTGGAATTGAGTAATCAGCCAAGGAAATTAACAAATCGCTGACCGCGTGCAGTCCCATTAACTGCGGTGGCCACTCTTCTAATCCACCTTGGGAAATAAAATTGTGGTTAAATGACATAATTTTAAGAAGAAATTGCAGCATTTCGGCTTTCCCGTGCGTGCGATCGTACTTGCACTTGTGTTGCTGACCCGCTAATTCCTAGTTTATACACAAAGAAACAGAAAATAACAGTCACTTTCAGCCGGGATAAAAGTTCATTGCAGGTTTTAACCGTGCGCCAATCTTCGGACATTTATTGACAATTATAGGGAAACTCAGGTACTATAATGCTCCATTAATTATCAAATTAAATGCTATCTTTTGAGATCGAAATTCAACAAAAAATCCCGCAGCTTAACGCAAGCGAGCGATGGCGACTGCTAATTTTATTAAAAATCTTGAGCTATCAACTGGCAAAATTCTCTAAATTTATCGAAATTTAATCGGTTTGTTGATAAGTTGGCAGATTCAGAAATCCCTTCAACATTGGAGAAGCGACATTTACTCGGACGCTCCGAAATCCTGCCCCAGCAAGTTGGTTCGTAAAAACGAGCATCTCCGCGTCTGTCAGCATCAAAACTAATCTGTACTGTATCAAATTCTACTAAATTCTTCAACTAAATCGGTTAACGTTACTTACGATCGTTCGAGGAAAATGTCTGAAACCATCTAGAATTAAACATCCATGCGCTTAGAGCAGCTTCAAGCATTTCTTTCGGTTGCTGAAACCGGGAGCTTTCAGCAAGCGGCCCGGAAGTGCGGCGTGACTCAATCGACTATTAGCCGTCAAGTGCAGGGACTCGAAGCGGAAGTGGGTTTGTCGCTGTTTCACCGTGCGGGAAGCGCGAAGCTGACTGTGGGAGGGGAACGCCTGTTGCCTCACGCTCGCAAAATCTGTCAGACTTGGCGAAATGCTGCGGTCGAATTGGCGGATTTGCTGGCGGGAAAGCAGCCGGAACTGTGCGTGGCTGCGATTCATTCGGTTTGTGCTGCTTATTTGCCGCCTGTGCTGCAAAGGTTTTGTCGCGATTATCCTGAAGTGCAGTTGCGGGTGACTGCGCTGGGGAGCGATCGAGCTCTGAAAGTTCTCAAAGACGGTTTGGTGGACATCGCGGTGGTGATGAACAACCGTTATTTTACTCAAGCTCCAGAAATGTTGGTTGAGGTACTCTACAATGAGCCGATCGAGGTATTGATGGCGGCAAATCATCCCCTGGCCGTGTACGATCGAGTACCTTGGCCGGAATTGATTTGTTACCCGCAAGTGGTGTTTAAGGACGGGTACGGAATGCAGCGGATGGTGCAAGAACAATTTGAACGCATCGGCGCTAAACTTCATGCTGTTTTGGAACTCAACACTCTCGATGCTTTTCGGGGTGTGGTGCGACAGGGAGAATTGATTGCTTTGCTACCACATTCAGCTTTGATTGAGGCCCAGGGCGATCGCACTTTAGCAATTCGGCCCATCGTCGCCAAACAAAGTGCAAATCCCCAAGTTTCGACGATCCTCTTCGAGGGCTTCGGTAACGGACAATCGGCGATCGATCCAGCTTGGACTCGCGAAGTGGTATTGGTGACAACTCACGATCGAATGCAAATTCCGCCGATCGCCCATTTCTGGAATCTAGTACGCGAATTTGTGCCACCATTAGATGTCATCAAGCTCGGAAAATTAGGGAATTAATTCGCGAGTTATCAGGTTTTTTTGTTGACTGTTGACTGTTGACTGTTGTCTCTTCTCTTTCTAATAACAAATAACCAATAACCAATAACAAATAACCAATAACCAATAACCAACAACCAATAACCAACAACCAATAACCAATAACCAATAACCAACTACAAGAATTATGAGTGACCAATTTAGAGAATTGCTGCGAAAAATTGGCAGCGGAATACACACAGGAGAAAACTTAACTCGCCAGGAAGCAGCAGCAGCCACGCGGATGATGCTGCTGCAAGAAGCAACACCAGCTCAAATCGGAGCTTTTATGATTTCCCACCGCATCAAACGGCCCACCGGCGAAGAATTAGCCGGAATGCTAGATGCCTATGAAGAATTCGGGCCCATGCTTGCCCCCCCAAACCGAGAAAAAGGGTTTACAGTTTCTAGCGTCGCCGTGTTTGGTGTAGCTTACGACGGGCGATCGCGCACCGCTCCAATTAGCCCCATAACCGCCCTAATTTTAGCCGCCTCTGGCGTGCCAAGCGTCATGCACGGGGGCGATGTCATGCCAACCAAAGAAGGCATTCCCCTGATTGAAATTTGGCGCGGTTTGGGAGTAGACTGGACAAAACTTAGTTTAGAAAAAGTCCAGCAAGTTTTTGACAGTACCGGTTTAGGTTTTGTCTACCTTCCCAAGCATTTTCCTCAAGCCACCGCTTTAGTGCCCTACCGCCGCGAAATCGGCAAAAGGCCGCCTTTTTCGACAATGGAGTTGATGTGGTGTCCCTGCGCCGGCGACGTTAACGTCATCTCTGGCTACGTGCACCCGCCGACAGAAGGTATGTTTCAAAAAGCCTTTGAATTGCGGGGAGTCAAAAATTATACCACAGTCAAAGGATTGGAGGGAAGCTGCGACTTGCCGCGCGATCGTACTGCAATTATCGGCATTGCTAGGCCGGATACTGAGTTTGAGCGAGTGCTTTTGGCCCACGGAGATTACGGTTTCAGCAACACAAATCCCGCCTTTGAATCCGAGGAAGACTTACTCAAACAAATCCAGGAAGTGTTGCTAGGCAAACCCTCAGAATTGATGCAGTCAGCTATCTGGAATGGCGGCTTTTATCTGTGGCGCAGCGGGGTTTGTTTAGATATAAACTCGGGTTTGATTGAAGCAGAAACTTTATTGAGCAGCGGTCAAGTTATGCAAAAAATTGAGGAAGTGAGCAAAGCAATTTGTGCTTTAATTTGAGAATGAATCATGAGGTTTTGTGCTAATGACTGTTAACAGTTAACGGTTGACTAATGACTAATGACTACTGACTAATGACTAATGACTAATGACTAATGACTAATGACTAATGACTAACCATCAAATTGCTGTAATTGTACTCGCAGGCGGTCAAAGTTCGCGGATGGGGACGGATAAAGCTTTGCTGGAAATTGAGGGTAAAAGCCTGTTGCAGCGGGCGCTGGAGGTGGCAGCATCCGTAACGCCACAAGTGTATGTTTTGACTGCTTGGCCCGATCGCTATCGATCGACCTTAACCGAACAATCCCAATTTCTGCTAGAGTACAATCCGGGCTCCGGGCCCTTAGTTGCATTGACTCAGGGATTGACAGAAATTCCCGCCGACTGGATTTTACTATTAGCTTGCGATTTGCCCTTATTAGAACCCCAAATTATTCAAAATTGGGCGAGTCAGCTAACAGCTATTCCCCAATCAACCCTAGCAATTGTCCCTTATCAAAAGTCGCGCTGGGAACCTTTGTGCGGATTCTACCGCCAACAATCTCTCGCCAGTTTGCAAAGTTTTATTGAAAAAGGGGGACGTTCCTTTCAAAAATGGTTAAATCAAATCCAAGCAATCCCTCTACCTGTAGGGGAACGAGAAGCAATAATGTTATCGAATTGCAACACATTAGAAGAGTTTGAGCAATTAAAAGATAAAATAGGTAGCGGTTGACTGTTGACTGTTGGCTGTTGACTGTTGACTGTTGGTTCTAATGACTACTGACTAATGCCAACTGCCAACTAAACTACTGCCAACTGCCAACTGCCAACTACCAACTGCCAACTGCCAACTGACTATTGACTAATTAAATGATTAACGAATATTGGTTACTCGATCGCCATATAACATTTCTCAATCACGGCTCCTTTGGGGCTTGTCCGATTCCCGTACTCGAAGCGCAAATTAGTTTCAGAGAACAACTCGAAAGAGAACCTTTGCGCTTTTTAATGCGAGAATTTGAACCGCTGTTAGATAATGCCAGAAATCAGTTAGCCGCATTTATCGGCGCGGATGAAGAAGATTTAGCCTTTGTGCCGAATGCTACAACGGGAATAAATGCAGTTTTGCGATCGCTCACTTTTGTTCCGGGCGACGAATTGCTAACCACAAATCAGGAATACAACGCCTGCCGCAACACACTTGATTTTATAGCAGAGCGTACAGGTGCTAAAGTAATAGTAGCAGAAATTCCATTTCCCATTGAATCGCCCGAACAAATTATTGAAGCAATAATTAAGTGCATTTCTGCCAAAACAAAAATTGCCTTATTAGACCACATAGTCAGCCAAACTGGCTTAATATTTCCCATCAAACAGTTAGTCGGCGAGTTGGAAAATCGCGGCGTAGATGTATTGGTAGACGGAGCACACGCGCCGGGAATGGTAGCGCTCAATTTAGCAGAAATTGGCGTAACTTACTACACGGGAAATTGCCACAAATGGCTGTGCGCGCCGAAAGGTGCTGCCTTTTTGTACGTGCGGCGCGACAAGCAAAATGCCATTCGCCCCACTACTATCAGTCACGGCGCTAACTCGCCGCGCACTGATAAATCGCGCTTTCAATTAGAATTTGACTGGATGGGAACAGTCGATCCGAGTCCCTATTTGTGCGTACCCGTAGCTATTGATTTTATGGGTTCTTTGTTGAAGGGTGGCTGGCCAGAATTGATGGCAAAAAATCATACTTTAGCGTTAGCCGGAAGAAAAATATTGGCAGATAAATTAGATTTGCCACTACCTTGTCCCGATGAAATGGTAGGTTCAATGGCAGTTGTACCGCTGGCTGATGAAAAATCTGATGCGGTTGCAAAAGGAGGAATTCCACCTTTGCAAGAGGCGCTATGGCAGATTTTCAAAATTGAAGTTCCAGTGATTCCTTGGCCCGATTCTAGCAAGCGGTTGGTAAGGATTTCCGCTCAGTTTTACAATACTTTGGCGCAGTATGAGTATTTGGCTAAGGCGCTGGTTGAGTTGACAAGTGATGGGTTAACCGCAGATTTCAAGCGTACAGAAACTGATGAAACTAGATAATTTAATCGCTTTTTAAAAGGGATGAGAATGGGATATCCTGGCGATACAAACTGTTAAGCCAAGCGTATTGGAATATAATATAGCAAAACTTGCATTTCCCCAGCCCAAACAAACGAAATGAAAAAAGGAGAATTTAATGTCAAATGCGATGATGGTAATTTATCCCTATCGCGAACAGTACACCTGGGTTTTTGACGACGAGCGAGTCGGACTTGTTCGAGAACCGTTTGTTCAGGGCGTACCCGAAAGGATTGAAGCACTCGTCGCAGAGATTCCCAATGCCGATGGAGGTTTCCGACTCTTATTTTCAGCCAATCCATTTCCCGGATATCAAGCAGAAATGCTGTGGTTTAAAACAGAATACGGCGGCAACTGGTATCGGTGGGAATCGAAAAATCTTGAAGGCTGGCTGTGTCCGGCTTTGTTCAAATACTTTATAGAAGCACCGCCCAAGTTTTACTGCAAAGCTGAAAAACTGCAATAATTAACAGCAAGTCCATGAAAAACTTGTCGATTTTTAAACGAAACTTTGTTAAACCAGTCGATCGCGAAACTCGAAAAAAGCCTAAAATAGTCCTGTATGTATTTTGGACACTTTTGCTGATTTTCACGGCAGCCATCTCCGCAGGAATCGGAGCAATGACCGCCCTTTTCGCCCCCGTGGAACCGCAATTTATTAGTAGAGTCCTAGACGCTGCGGGCTTTAACTACAAATCATCCAACTCTTCTGGATACCGCCTGTCGCGGCCTGTTAATATCTTGATTATGGGAATTGACCGTGTACCAGAAACCGCTGCAAATTCACCTAAAATTTTTGAAGGTCGCAGCGATACAATACTCGTATTTCACCTCGACCCTAGAGATAAATCTATTAGTTTGGTCTCAGTTCCGCGAGATACTAAAGTCCAAATTCCCGGAATTCGTTTTAGCAAAATTAACGAAGCTAATGCTAGAGGAGGAGCGGCTTTGGCGACGCGATTGGTTAGCACTATCTTGAACAATGTGACAATAGAAAGATACGTGCGAGTCAGCAACGGTGCGTTTCGGGAATTAGTCGATTTGTTAGGAGGAGTTGAGGTATTTGTACCTCGGGCGATGTCCTATACAGATACGACCCAAAAGTTAAAAATAAACTTAGCACAGGGATGGCAAATTCTCAACGGAGAACAAGCAGAACAATTTGCTCGATTTCGCAACGACGGTTTAGGAGATATCGGCCGCATTCAGCGACAACAATCTTTAATTCAAGCTATTCTCAACAGCCTCAAAAGTCCTTCTGTATTGGTGCGTTTGCCGGAAATTGTACGATTGATGCAAAAATATGTGGATACAAATCTAAATTTTGAGGAAATTTTGACGCTGACAAGTTTTGGTTTGCAATTGGAGCGAGATAATTTTAAGATGGTGATGTTACCCGGACGTTCTAGCTCAGGACAAGGGGATTTGAGGAGTTATTGGATTTTAGATGCTGCTGGGCGCGATCGCATTATGACACAATATTTCCAGCAAGTAGTGCCAGATTTTGCCCAAGGGCAATTTCCCAATTCCAGCGAGTCAGTTTTCCCCACCAACCTTAAAATCTCCGTCCAAAACGCTTCTAGCAAACCCACAGCCGCCAAAAGCGTCGCTGAATTTCTCCGAAAAAATGGTTTTTCTAATGTATCTGTAGTCAAAGATTGGCCCGACAAGCAGCGTCAAAGTCAAATCATTGTCCAGAAAGGAGATTTAGCCGCAGCAAATCAACTGCAAAAAGTGCTAGGCGACGGTAAAATAGAAGCATCTTCTACTGGTGAAATAGATTCTGATTTGACACTTCGCGTCGGCGAAGATTGGGTAAAGCGATTTTAATTAGTCAGTAGTCAGTTGGCAGTTGGCGGTAGTTAGTTGGCAGTTGGCAGTAGTCAGTAGTCATTAGAACCAACAGTCAACAGTTAACAGTCAACAGTCAACAGTTAACAGTCAACAATTCCCAATTCCGATCATTATGAAAAGTGTATCCCGAATTTTTCTGAGCCTGTTTTTAAGTTTAATGTTGGCTGTGGGATGGGTGCTGCTGAGTGCTACTCCTGCATTGGCGCTGCCGAAACTTAATATTAATTACACAAATATTGATTTGTCCGATCGCGATTTTTCCAACTCGGATTTAGCGGGGGGAACATTCGTCGCTTCTGAAATGCGGAGAACCAACTTTCAAGGCGCTGATTTAAGCAATGCGATTTTGACTAAAGGAGTTTTACTAAATGCCAACTTGTCAGGTGCTAATCTCTCCGGTTCTTTAGCAGATAGAGTTACATTTGACGGCGCGAATTTGACGAATACTAATTTCACCGAAGCAATTATGACACGAACTCGGTTTTTTGATGCTGCAATTTCCGGCGCTGATTTTACTGACGCGATTATCGATGCTTATCAAGTGAATATCCTGTGCGAAACTGCAGATGGTGTCAATCCTGTGACAGGAGTTTCTACGCGAGAAAGTTTGGGATGTCCGTAGAAAGTTACGATTGCAGGAATTATGCGTTGGGGCGAGAAACCGGGTTTATACGAGTTTTTTGGTTGAGTGACGAGAAATCTAGAAAGAAACCCGGTTTCTGAATATCGCGTTGGGGCGAGAAACCGGGTTTATACGAGTTTTTTGATTGAGTGATGAGAAATCTACAAAGAAACCCGGTTTCTGAATACCTCGTCGGGGCTAACTGTTGCTTCTATCAATTGCTACAAATGCCTGTATTCGCAGCAGTAACTACCAAGTCTGAATTCAACAGCAAATCTAAATCAGTGTCGGGATTAACAGCATACAAATCGACTTTATCTTTACCCAAAAATACCCCGATTAAAGTCCCGATTCCCGCACCGCCTAGCACCTCTTCAGTTGCGATCGCCCGATCGCCCGTAACTCCCGCAATCGCCGCCGCTGCTGCTGCACCCAACGCCGTATTCTTAATCAAATTCCCAACATTCACGCCCTTAGTCACAGTTTCTTTGCGAGTAATCACTTGCGAAGTAGCATTCAAAGGTACTCTGCTGCCGTTGATGATACTTAACTCTTGGGCCACAAACTGAACGCCTGCAGTAGTCGATCGCAATTCGCCACTAATTTTAGACCCTTCGGGTATCAAAACTTTGCCATTATTCCCCGCGATATCCGAAGATACAGTCAGCGTAATCGGAGACTTGTCATTGGGGCCTAGCAAAATCTTGCCTTTGGAATACTCGATGGGAATAGTCACCCCGCTAGGAATTTTTACAGCAACACTCTGGCCAATATCAGCCTTAGCAATGTAAGGAGAATTAATTGCTCTTGCTTGATTGGTACTGACTAACGCTTGATAGATAAAAGCAGCTACTTCAGCCCGTGTTGCTGACTGGTTTGGCTTGAGAGATTGAGGATTGGGATAGCTGACAACCAACTCTTTTTCAGTAGCAGCAGCAACGCTTTTTACAGCATAACTTTGGATCTGATCCGCATCATTATAATAGCTGAGAACATCTTGAAAATTGCAAGTAGGTTCATAGCCAAGTCCGTTATTTAAAGCGACTACAACTTGCACGCGAGGAATTTGCTGCATTGGCCTGAAAACATTGCCGGGATAGCCAGACATCCATCCCATTTCGTATGCTTCGGCGATCGCCCCGCTTGCCCAAAAATTAGACGGAACATCGGCAAACCTTACAGCAGCGCGGGTTTTTGCCTTGTTGACAGAACGAATCATTGCCGCAAATTCAGCCCGCGTTACGGGTGCATCCGGGCGGAAAGTGCGATCGGGAAATCCTTTGATAATTCCTCTTTCTGACAAATCTTGAATAAAATCTTTTGCCCAGTAGTTACTATTAACATCCGAAAAAGCTGTCTGAGCAAAAGCAGGCGCGGGAGCTAGCATCGGCGCTGCGGTTCCGGCAACGGTTCCCAAGGTTAATAAAACAGATGTACCGGATTTGATGCGATGTAATACAGACATTTTTTGATTCTCCAATTTACACAATTTTTTTATTGAGGAGAACTAAGCTTTTGATGGGCTGATTGATTCTGCCCGAAATGGCTTTTTTCCTCACTTATGTAATCATTATTGAATGCTTTTATTTTTAGTGTGGGGAAGATACGGTCGTTTAAAATAAATATTTTTATTTTGAGTCGGGGATTTTAAAATGCTTAAATTCCTTAAAATCCTTATGTTGCTTATCTCCCTTATCTACCTGGTGTCTGCAATTAACAGGATTTAGGAACAAAGCCGTTTGATATTAGTTAACTATATAAATCCTAAATCATTTGTGAATTTCTTACTCCCTCCCCTTAATAAGGGGAGGGTTGGGGTGGGGTAAAAAAATTACGACTCCTGCAAGGATTGCTATATATTAACTAAAAGCGAATATAATTGACTCGATCGAGAAATACCTGTTTGTTGCTTATGAGTAGCCTGACGTTTGCCTCTGCCCATCAGCTAGCGCGAATGATTCGCGATCGCCAAGTCTCTGCCGTCGAAGTTCTGGACGCTTACCTTACTCAAATCGCAAAGCACAACTCGCAATTAAACGCCATTTGTACCCTGGATGAAGACAATGCTCGTACAAGAGCAAGACTTGCCGATGAAGCCCTAGCCAGAGGAGAAAACTGGGGTGCTTTACATGGCGTTCCCATCACGATTAAAGACATTTTTGAAACAGCCGGACTCCGCACCACAGCAGGCTATATTCCCCTCAAAGATTATGTGCCTCAACAGGATGCAACTGCTGTTGCGAGATTGCGGGCAGCAGGTGCTGTCATTATGGGAAAAACCAACATGGCGGAACTGGCTGCCGATTATCAAAGCATAAATTCTCTGTTTCCACGGGTGAATAATCCTTGGCATCTTGACTACACACCTGGAGGCAGTTCTGGGGGGAGTGCCGCGGCTGTCGCAGCAGGACTTTCACCCTTGGATTTGGGGAATGATTTCGGGGGTTCGGTGCGTCAGCCTGCTCATTTCTGTGGCATATATGGTTTAAAGCCGACAGATCGCCGTATTTCTACAGCAGGGCAGATTCCTGAAGTGCCGGGAATGCCACTGTCTATTCGGCAAATGATGACCGTTGGGTGTTTTGCTCGATCGCTAGAAGACATCCGGCTATGTTTTTCGTTAATTGCAGGCGCGGATCTGCGTCGCCCTGATGTCCCGCCGATTCCGCTCGATCGACCCTCTGGCAAGCCTTTGCAGCATCTCAAAATCGCTTGGACTGCTGAATGGGCCGAAGTTCCCGTTGCTTCTGAAATTCGAGCAGCTATGGAGTCGATCGTGCAGACACTCTCTGACGCAGGTGTCCAAACCGAACGCTGGCTTCCCAAAGACTTTGACCTTTCCCAAATATTGAATCTCTACGGACGGATCTCAATGTACCTCACTATCTACGCTCAACCGCAGGATAGATATAACCTGCGTCGTAGTTTAGAGTTAATCTTTCGCACCGCCACCCAAGGCGACAAGGAACTCCGAAAATTGGGAGATTTCAGCAGATTGCTACCTGAGATATTGAATCCAAGTTTGAAAAGATATTTCGAGGTACTCACACAGCGCGATCGCTTTACTGCCCATATAGATGAGGCATTAGAACCGTGGGATGTATGGCTTTGTCCGGTTGCCGCAACCGCTGCGTTTACTCACCGTCCCGCTTGGAATGCCGTTGACATTGATGGCAGATCCTATCCTTATTCAGTGGCAAACGGATCTTATACCATGCCCTTTAATCTTAGTGGACATCCTGCGGTGGTAATTCCAATTGGACAAACTCAAAATGGTTTACCGATTGGAATGCAAATTGTTGGTAAGCGGTGGCGTGAAATGGAGTTGTTGGCGATCGCAGAGGCGATCGACAAAATGGTTGGTAGTTTGCAACACCCACCTGGTTACTGAGCATTTTATCAAGTTTCACTTGATGGTGAAGAATACAATCAGTGTTAGGGTGCGTGAGGTTTGAGATTTTCAATGTGCACGAAAAGTATGACTCTGACGTACCGTTTTTTGCGGGAGTGGGTCAGTTGTGAGATTCTTAGTTTGTAGCAGAAATAATGCTAGCTGACGCACCCTACTTCATTTTTACTGATGACTAATGACTACTGACTAATGACTAATGACTAATGCTGGCGAGCGGCTCCCAACTTGTGACATCTTCAAATAAAGATTGATAGCCCGCTGCATTGGGATGAAGCCCATCTGCAATCAAGCGCGATCGCCACCAATCACTGCCCCGATTTACCCATTTATCAAAAATATCTAAATAGGGAATTCCCCGCAACTCACAAGCTAATTTCGTTGCTTCTTTATACCGATATTGGTCAGCATGACTGTAATACAAACAATCTTGAAAAGGCATTTTACTTTCATCCACCGGCACCATCCCGACAAATATCACCGGACAAAGTTGTTGAGATAGGTTTAACAAATGATCCAAAACAGTTTTAAAATGTTCAAACTCAGTGTAGCTGCGCCCGGTAGGCGACTGCACTCTCGCCGAATCGTTGAGACCTACCGAAAGAATAATCGCATCCGGGACGCGGTTTCTCAGTTCGCCACGGTGGCGAAACTCGTTTTCGAGCCGCTGGGAGACTTGATAGGTGCGATCGCCCCGAACACCCAAATTGTATAAAACGTGTCCTGCACTCTCCGGTAACATCCACTGGCGCCGCAATCTTTCCACCCAACCACCGCCTACGCCGTCGCCAAAACCATAGATTAAACTGTCGCCGAAAGCAACCAATTTGAGGGGACGAGAATTTACCCGATGCAAGTGACCAAAGGAATAGCCTGTTGCTGCCTGCATAAGCGATACTCAGTTAGTAATTTATGAATCTTGACATAGTAAACTAGAATGTAACATTAGATAAACTAGGTAATTTCGATGAGTAAGCGTCCAACCTTCGATTCAACTCAGCTAACCCGTCGGGCAGAAGAGTTGATCGGTGCTGCATCCAACCGCTATCGGATTACGGTGCAGGTGGCGAACCGCGCCAAACGCCGCCGCTATGAAGATTTTGACAATGACGACACTCAAATGATGAAACCTGTAATGCGGGCGATATTTGAAATGTCGGATGAAATGACTCAGCCGGAAATTATCGGAGATATTTAGACTTGGCAAGTTGTGAGTTTTGAGTGATGAATTGCCAGCAATTTTTGTTCGCTCAAAACTCACAACTTTCTCAAACTAGATTGGCCCGCTAGGTAAAAAATCCGTTTATTTTAGGTACGCAAGGGTTCTAGAAATATATACACAAGCGAGGGGGACGATCGCACTCCTAAGAAACTATTTTTCTCAAATCGGGATTCTCCCAACTGGGTTGATTTCGCAAATCATAAAATTAGAAACTAGGAGATATGTTGGCAGGTAAGTTGAGGAAATTATTCTATTTTTGAAATTGTCAAAACCGTGAAGAAGAAATTAAAGCTGGGCTTGAGTTTTCTGTTTGTTACTTTGATTGTGGCGATTTTCACGCTTTTGAGTTGGGTATTGGAATCGGGCGAACTGAGTATGTCTGCTTTGGAACCTATGCTGCGGCGGAGTTCTGAGTCTGCGCCGGCGGTGCGGGTTGCTCAACAATCGGGGCCGCTGCAGGTGAGGGCGCAAGATGCGTGGAAGTTTGTGTATGAAAAATTGCCAGATTTGCCGATCGAGAATAACTACATTTCTCAGGAAACTGGAAAAGTAGATCCAAACAATACTTTAGTCGGCCGCTTGATTCGATATCACGTCTTTGTTAAAGGAAGACCGCCGAATTACCGCTTAGATTGGAAGTTGAGTTTAGCTGACTATCTAGGGGCGACTCCCGATTATTTGGTGGAAGACGTGTATCCGGGAAAGGATGTTTTGCGAAAAAATCCGATGGAAGGCGATCGCGCTGCTATTCAAAGTTTAAATAGAACTCAGCGGGATGCTTTGGTTCAAGCTTTGGTTGATGTTTTTACGCAGAGTTCAGGATCGCGGACACCGGCGGCGCGCGAAACACCACAAGGGCGATCGACTTCGCCGGAAATCACGCAGCCGCAGCCGGGAGATGCGAAATTGCTTACACCTTAGTATTTTATTGCCGATCGAATCTAGCTTAAACATCGCCTTTATTTCTTAGTCCGCGCACCATCCGGACTTTGTTTGACAAGGAGCGGTTTCAACCGCCGAACAATGTCTAAAATCCCAAATCTAAAATCCTTCAATGGTGGAACGTGTAATCAAGACTGGTGTTGGCTGGCGTTTGGGATGGAACCCCGAAGCGCACGAGTTTCAGGGTTTGGTGGCTGGGGAGGGTTGGGCGATCGAACTCACGGAGGCTGAGTTAAACGATTTTTGCCGATTGTTGGGACAGTTAGCCGACACCATGAGTCAAATGGCCTCTGAGTTAATGGATGAGGAAAAAATCGCCATTGAAGCCGAAACAGATTTGTTGTGGCTGGAGGTAGAAGGCTATCCCGAGGCTTACAGCGTGCAGTTGATTTTGAATGCTGGCCGCAGGTGCGAGGGTTTTTGGCTGGCGGCTGCGGTGCCCGGTTTGGTGCAGGCTGCAAAAGTTTTAAAAGTTTTTTGACTTTTTCTGAGATTTCATGCTATGCTGTTAAAGCTGTCGGGGCGTAGCGCAGCTTGGTAGCGCACTACTTTGGGGTAGTAGGGGTCGTGGGTTCAAATCCCGCCGCTCCGATTGTAATGAAACCTTCTCTTTGAGGAGGTTTTGTTGTTTTTAGCTAAACAGACGGAATCCCACGCGCGATACTTCTATTCGGGTTGGTTTGGCGATCGATCCGGCGGGTCATTTGATTTTAGATTTGAGATTTTAGATTTTGGATTGATTCCACGGATCGATCCGGGGGCTTGTAAGCTGTTGTGCATTTAAATTGTATATTTCGACGCTCCATCAAAAATCTTGTCCCCCTCTCCCCCTCTCCCCCTCAATTACCATACACAATTGGGATGCACAACAGCTTACCACCTTTGAAATTCTTTGTTACCCGGATTTGGTATTAGATACAGCATATTCCATGTAGATGTAGAGAGCGAGAAACCGGGTTTCACAGAACAGAATCAGTAATGATGCGAGAACTGTAAAGAAACCCGGTTAGGAGTGTGTACTTCATAAACCAGGAATACGCTGTATATTTGATGATTCTGTATACTGATGCGGTTGAATAAAATTAGAGAATTAATTACTGAGAATTATTAAATTTTAGAGCTAAAAAGCCCCCATCTAAAATCGAAAATCCAAAATAAAATGACGCCCGCTAAAGTTTCCCAGCAGTACAAAAGCACTTTACAGGAAACCCGCAGGCGTCAAAATCAAGCAAGCTTAAATCTTAGAAAAGACCCAGCGTGAAAGATTTGTCGATCGGGAAAATAGCACCAATACCCAACCACAGAGTTACCGCAGTTCCCAACAGGAAGACTGTAGTAGCAACAGGGCGGCGGAACGGATTTTGAAACTTGTTAACGCTCTCGATGAACGGAATCAAAATCAAGCCAACGGGAACACCTGCCATGCAAGCAATACCCAACAATTTGTTAGGCAAAACGCGCAGGAGTTGGAACACCGGCCACAAATACCATTCCGGCAGAATTTCCAGTGGAGTAGCAAAAGGATTAGCAGGTTCGCCAACCAAAGCCGGGTCTAGTACGGCCAAACCCACGCACAGAGAAATTGTTCCCATGATGACTATAGGGAAAACATAGAGCAAGTCATTGGGCCAAGCTGGTTCGCCGTAATAGTTGTGACCCATGCCCTTAGCGAGCTTAGCGCGTAACGCCGGATCGCTCAAATCTGGTTTTTTGAGAATAGACATAGTAAGAGTGTTCTCCTTTTATTTTTACCCGGGCTTGGCATCTTGCTGTATTCGTTAGTCTGAATCAGCGGCGCGATCGGGCTGTCAATAAATATCATGAGTGATGAATTCTGAATTTTCAACCCAAAATTCCGCAGGGGGCAAAAAAATATCGCCCCTACAACTCAAAACTTACAACGGGCCCGAAATGCCTTGCTTGCGAATCATCAAGAAGTGAGCCAGCATGAAGACTACAATCAGCCAAGGCAGCACGAAAGTGTGCAAGCTGTAGTAGCGAGTCAAAGTGCCTTGACCGACGCTGACACCGCCGCGTAGAAGTTCTACCAGCAAAGAACCGACAACCGGGATGGCTTCGGGGACACCGGAAACGATTTTAACGGCCCAGTAACCGACTTGATCCCAAGGCAGCGAGTAGCCTGTCACACCGAAAGAAACGGTGAGGACTGCCAAGATTACTCCTGTCACCCAGGTTAATTCGCGGGGCTTTTTGAAGCCGCCGGTCAGGTAAACCCGGAAAGTGTGCAGAATCATCATCAGTACCATCATGCTGGCAGACCAGCGGTGGATGGAGCGGATCAGCCAGCCGAAGTTGACCTCATTCATCAGGTATTGCACTGAAGAAAACGCTTCTGCTACCGTTGGACGGTAATAGAAAGTCATGGCGAAGCCGGTGGCAAATTGAATCAAAAAGCAAACTAAGGTAATTCCGCCCAAGCAGTAGAAGATATTGACGTGGGGGGGTACGTACTTAGTGGTGATGTCGTCGGCGAGCGCCTGAATTTCCAGGCGTTCCTCAAACCACTGGTAGGTTTTTGAGTCGGTGATTTGTTTAGAAAACATGGAGCCAGAATTCCTAAAAGAATATTGCTGTGGTTGAGGTAAGCGGGCAGCAGCCACAATGTTTTTTGTCGCCCCGCCCCGAGCAGCTTGCTTTTATTAGCAAATGGCTGAGGCTATTTTAAAATTTGGAGCTTGCGAAAGGAACTCTGCATTGTGCGATCGCCCGCGAGCGCTGGGAAATTCAGCGGTCGCTTGTTCCTGCTCGCTGGCGTTGCCCGATCGAATTCCAGACTATGATAAAAAATGTAACATAATTGCTGTGCAGAATTCACGCAGCGATCGCTTTTTTCTTCGCCTCAAATAGCATTTTCTGCAAGCTCAACATCCGCCCCTACTAGGCAGATAGCCAATAACAGGGCCCAAGACCGCAGTCCGGGTCGGTCAGCGACTCTCTGGCTCGTGAGTTTTAATTTTCCTGATAAAACTTCACTAATTTTTACAATTAAATGTTAAATTTAAATACTTTTTTGTTCGCAGCGTACATTTGACGCGGATTTGACGAGTCCTGAATGTCTGGGGGAGAGTTGACCGCGCAAAAGGTTAAAAGCCTACAAATTAAAAATGCAAGAGATGCCATACTTGCCTATCTTTTACACAAAAATCATGCACAGACGAGTTTTTCAGACTGCAATTTTACTCTTTTTCCAAGTCGCCCTGGTTCTGGGCGCGTGGACACAGCCTGCGGTGGCCCTAACTTCAGAACAGCAGCTTTTGAGCGAAGCTTGGCGAATTGTCAACCGCTCTTACGTGGACGACAGCTTTAACTCTAAAAACTGGTGGTCGATCCGCCAACAAGCTGTCAAGCAGCCGCTCAACGACAGAGAGCAGACTTACACGGCGATTCAAGGGATGCTGGCGAATCTCGACGATCCTTTTACTCGACTGCTGAAACCCGAACAGTACCGCAGTTTGCAGGTCAACACTTCGGGAGAATTGACTGGTGTGGGGCTGCAAATTGCGATCGACTCCCAGACAAATACCCTGACAGTGCTGGCTCCTTTGGCTGGTTCGCCGGCGGATCGAGCCGGCATTCAACCGCTCGATCGCATCTTGAAAATTGATGGCACTGCCACGTCAGAATTGAGCCTAGACGAGGCAGCAACTCGAATGCGCGGCCGCGCCGGTACTGCCGTTACCTTGACCTTGGGGCGCGAAGGAAGAGACGTTCCTGAAGATATTGAGTTGGTGCGCGATCGGATTGAACTCCACCCGGTTTACGCCGAATTGCAGTCTGGCCCAGACAATTTACCGCTGGGCTACATTCGCTTGAGTCAATTCAGCGCTAATGCTACTGAGGAAGTCGCCGGCGCGATCGACAGTTTGGAAAAACAAGGAGCCGCCGCCTACATTCTCGATTTGCGTAACAATCCGGGCGGACTGTTGCAAGCAGGAATTGAGATTGCGCGTCTGTGGCTCGATTCCGGGACGATCGTCTACACCGTAAACAGACAAGGCATTCTGGGCAGTTTTGAAGCCTATGGAGGGGCTTTGACAGCAGATCCGCTAATTGTTTTGGTCAACAAAGGAACGGCCAGCGCTAGCGAAATTTTGGCTGGTGCGCTGCAAGATAACGGCAGAGCTCAATTGGTCGGAGAAAAGACTTTTGGCAAAGGACTGATTCAGTCTTTGTTTGATTTGTCTGACGGTTCCGGGTTGGCGGTGACTGTCGCTAGGTACGAGACGCCCAACCACACGGATATTAACAAATTGGGGATTTCGCCCGATCGCGTAGTGCCGCTACAGCCGATTGCGCGCGATCTAATCGGCACCGAAGCAGACTTGCAATATCAAGCTGCACTGCAACTATTGAAGGCAAAAACCGTGATTGCCAAGTCATTAGTCAGTAGTCAGTAGTCGGTAGTCAGTAGTCGGTAGTCAGTTGCTAGTTGCTAGTTGCCGACCGCCAACTGCCGACTGCCAACGGCCGACCCCCAACTCCCTTAAGGTTGGGGGGTGGAGTCTTCGGCTTCTGGTGTCGGGGACTCTTCCAAAATCACCTGACGCTGCTGGGGATCCATTCGATTGCTTTGCTCTTGCATCACAGTTTTAGCAAGACTAGGGTCAAAAGAGCGGTTAAAGTCCGATCGCGACTTATCTACTCGCCCTTGGGTAAGATTGACTTCAGCTTGAATTTCGTGCAACTTTTCTTGCACTGCCCGGAAGTGAGGCAAAAGCTGAATCACAGCAGAAGTCGCACAGACTGAAAGTACAATGTTGACTGCTAACTTAACTCCACTTTCGGCGGCGAGCGTTTGATGAGGGTAGGAACGCTGGCGCTTGCTGTTGCGACGAGGAGTAACCCGACGGGGAGTTTTTACAGGACGCAGTGGGGTAACGGTGGGTTGAATTGCTTGCATAATTTTTTTTCAAATACCTGAGACTGAAGTTTTAGAGCACAAACCGTGCAAATTCCGAGCTTAACGCACACCTGCCCCTGTTCGTGACGGTGCCGACAGCCAAAATTTTTGAGACTGGGTAACGCTTGAGGACAGAATTGCACAATAAAAATGCCTGCCCTTGCAGTTTCCTCTTGCTGACCACAAACAATCTACTCCACGGTGGCAGCAATTGTCTGTAATTTGAAGATTTAACTACTCGGACAGGCATTTTACGATTCGCGACTGGTGTCTAGAAACTACTTGTACAGTTCAGTTGACAGCCGGAAAGCCAAGATTCCAGGAATCAAAGCAATTACGAGCGCTACGTAGACTTGGGTATCTGTTAAAGACATATTCGGAAAACTCCTTTTCGCGGGCACGAGCTTTCACCAATTTGAGACAAATTGGCACTTTTGGGAATCGTTTGTTACAACTTGAAATATATTTGGTGCGTTTGGGGATGAGTGTCCGAGTGTCCGAGAGTGGGCAGATGGGGAGATGGGGAGATGGAGAGATGGGGAGATGGGGAGATGGGGAGGGGGAGATGGGGAGATGGGGAGATGGGGAGATGGGGAGATGGGAGTCGGAAAAATCTTCAGGCTTGACTTTTAGGCTCAACATCGATAGGTTAAATCCGTTAAATCCCTTAGAGAATCCGTTGCCGAACTTGCTTAAGCGCGATCGCCCGCGACAAATTTACCGTCATAGGTTAAGATAAGTGAAGGTGACACTAATTTTAAATAGAGCCGGTGATTTGTGCTGCGCTCTTAGCTTGCAAATCTTAGGTGCAGAAAATAGTTAATGATAGATCAATTTCTTGAAGGTTCCCCCAATTTGGGAGTTGATACCTTTTTCTTATTGTTAGTTTTGGTGGCTTTGGAGGCTGTACTTTCCGCTGACAACGCGATCGCCTTGGCATCTATTTCTAAAGGTTTGGAAGATCCAAAACAACAGCAACAGGCTCTCAATTACGGTTTAATAATTGCTTTTGTACTGCGAGTAGCACTAATTCTAACAGCGACTTGGGTGATCAAGTTCTGGCAATTTGAACTGCTGGGGGCGCTGTACCTGCTGTGGCTAGTTTTCCAGCACTTCTCCTCAAATCCTGATGCCGAGGGAGAAGATCAAGGCCCTAGATTTGGGTCTCTGGTGCAAGCAATTCCAGTAATTGCTATGACAGATTTAGCATTTTCTTTGGATAGCGTTACTACTGCGATCGCAATTTCTGACGAAATCTGGCTGGTGGTTACTGGAGCCACAATTGGAATTATCGCCCTGCGATTTATGGCGGAATTATTCATCCGCTGGCTCGATGAGTTCGTACACCTAGAAGATGCTGGCTACATTACAGTTGGCTTTGTGGGAATGCGATTGTTGGTTAGAGTAATTGACGACAGTTTAGTACCTCCGCAGTGGCTGCTAATTTCCTCTATCGCCTTGATGTTTATTTGGGGATTTTCTAAGCGCACTTCCGAGGCGTTGGAGATTGCAGAATCCTCGGAAATTGCTCTCAATCCAAATGATTCAGAAGTTGTATTGCCGGAATCGCAAGAAGCACAGAAGTCAGAAATTTAACTAGACAGCATATTCTATAGCCTTTCTCCTTAATGTGAGTTGCTCTTCTTCGATCGGGTATGGATCACCCGATCGCTTTTTCGTACTTCACAACGCTTGAAAACCGCTATAGATATAGAAACCGGGGTTTTTAGAGTGTTCGGCTTGTCAGTGGATGGGCGATCGGTAACCCCGTTTCTGGGATCGGCTGTAATCTGTAATGTCGTTTCCGGTTGCATCGGAATCATAAAATCGAGTCAACACTTAACACTAAACCATTCAGTTTTTCGACGCGCCAGTCAACAGTCAACAGTCAACAGTCAACAGTCAACAGTCAACAGTCAACAGTTAACAATTCCGGTATGAGTGCAACCGGAATTGATATAACGCATTTAAATTATACGTGCTGCGCGCAGTCCGAGCAACGGCCCGCTCATTGTTCGATCGTTTTTTGACCGATAATTTAAATGTCGCAACAGCTTGCTGCACCAACATGGAATCTGCTGTATTACCTGCGATCGACCATTATTCCCCTAGAAGGTAGCTTCGCGCCCGATAATGAACGCTAGCACCATCCAAAAGAGTACCAGCAAAGTCAGACTCATCACACCCACCAGATGATCGAACTCCTCAGCTACACGCGGCAGTGCGATCGCCAACCGTTTAATAACTAAAACATAAATCAGCCAACCAATCGCGATCGTGCCAATGGCTTTGATGATTGTCTCAATTTTATAAGCATCTAAATACACCACATTTGCGATAATTAGCCCGCTAATTAAAAGTGCTATCGCCGGCCACAATCCAGGCTGGACTTTCTGTTTTTCTCCACGCGGGATAAAGATAAATTTGGCGAAGGATATAGCTGTACCAACAGCAGCAATCTTCATCGGGATTACCTGCCAAGCTGCTAGATTTTTGATTGTCAATGCTTTAGCCCCAAATCCTGCCAACAACGGAAAGCCAGAAATCGAGAGACTGGCGATAACTAAGGCAATCCAAAGGTTAGAATCTATGGGTTTATATTGTAATTCCTTAAGGTTCCGACTTGGTAAAGAACCTGACATTAAAAATAGACTTGATTTAACCAAACCGTGAGACATTGCATAAAATCCCCCTACTGCAGGTGCTGCGAGAATAAAGCCTAACTGGGAAATTGTATGAAAAGCCAGCATCCGTTTTGTATCTTTTTCAAATACGGCATAAAATACCCCCATCAAGGCTGTTCCTACGCCAAAAATCCTGACGATAGTATCAATTTCATCCGAAACCAAAGCACAGCGCAAGAGAGGTAAAATACTGGCTTTGATGACAATTCCTGATAGTAATGCTGAGACTGAGGTTTCTGATTCTGAGTGAGTTAGCGGCAGCCACAATCCCGATACAAAAATTCCCCCTTTAATCAACAATCCTAGAAATATCAGGGCTAAAGCTTCTGGCGGCGCACCCTTTAAACCCTCAAAACGAAAGGAATTATGAGTTTGATAGACTAGTACCGCGCCCACCAGATAAAATAGCATGGCGGTGTTGGTGATAAATAGATAGCGCAAAGCTACCCATAAAGAGCGATCGGTGCGAGGATAGGCAATTAACAGAAAAGCAGCAATCCCGCTGACTTCTAAGGCGACATATAAACTGACAAAATCTGCACAGACAAAGGGAGCATTTATGCTGCCGTGCAAAATAATCATCATAGAGTAAAAAAAAGCTGTTTTACCGCTGTCCCAACAGTAGAAAATTACCGCAGCAGTTACGATCGCATTTGTCAAGATAAAGTAGGCGCTTAAATTATCTGCGACTAATTCGACACCGAAATTATCTAGTAATTTTAGCGTTAAGGGTGACTTTTCCAGAAATAGCAGCAGCGCGTAGCCAGCCGAAACAAAGGTGATACCCAAGGCAAGATATTTGTCAAGCTTTGGGATGAGAGCAATCACGAACCCAATAAAAAATGGTAGTGTCAGCCAAGCGATCGTCAGGATATTCATTAATGGGTTTTAGGGCGTGTTATTTTTTTCAATCGCATCAAAAACTGAATCAAAAAGTCGATCGGGGATGGAAATATGTTTGCCGGCGAGTTATATCATATCCGATCGATTAACCAGGTTCGTAGTGCGAACTTTATTTATTGTGGCTAATCCACCAGACAGGATCTTAGTCGATCGCCCTTTGATGAGAATGGTTTTACACTGTTGACAACAGACAACTCCAATAATTGTTGTGGAGCAGGCAGGATGCCTGCTCTTTACAGGCTTTTGAGGAGAAGTTTAATAGAGATTTCTATTTTTCAAGTAGCCAGCATTTTAATCGCTCCTGCCAAGCAATTATGAATGCTACAATCCATCACAACAAGCCGCGATAATGAATAAAAACTAACACCACCGCCCACGAACCCAAGGCAACTTTCAGCGCCACCAAAATATTCAACAAAGGAAGCAACCCACCACTAATTAATGCTCCAAACTCTCCCTGCGGCAACTCTATCCCACATAAAGTTATCGCAGACAAAAGAATAAAAACTAGCACCGAAATCTTCTCCCATGTCGCCGCGTGCCATTTTTCATAAATCCGCTGCATCCACTCGGATGATGAAGTAATTGCTACCAAGCCGATCGCAGTTCCGCCCGCTACACCCGCCGCAAAACCGCCCCCCGGAGTCAAATGCCCGCGCAGTGACAATTCAATACTCACCAAAGCTGCAATAGTCGCTCCTAAACGGGATAAAATAATAGATGGTTGATCCGTAAACTGATAAATTGTGCAGGACGGGTTTTCTGTAGCCAACAGAAATTTAGCTCCCATAATGGCGATCGTAAATACCACCACTTCAAAAATCGTGTCATAGAGCCGATTTCTGAAAATAATCGCCGATACTGCATTCGGAATCCCGCTATCCTTGACAATCAATTCTACTATTGCCAATCCCGATACACCTGACGTTGGGTTCGCAAAAAACAGCATTTTGATGTAAAGCAATATCCCCGCCCCAATGTAAACCCATTTCATTGATAATCCTCCCCTGAACCTGAAGCAAGTTTATAATCGAGACTCGTGTTTATTGATGAAATTTCCGGCTGCATGATGTCATACAGCCGTTGGATTCTCGTGACAGTTTTATAATGTTTGGTTTCTGCCACACCTGCGCTATCGCTATCTACCACAGGCACACAAGTTGCATGAATTTCTTTCTCCATCAGGGCGCGGTGTAAAGCCTCCGCACAGGTGAAAGGTACTACCTCAATACGGAGATAATATTGACCAAAAATTCGCCGAAACTCCTGCATCAAGGAGTTAAAATCGCGGGGACTTTTTACGCTCATTACTACTTTCAAAACATCGCCCTGAGACTCGACTTTCTCCTCTTCCAACACGCCCAAACGCATCACCAAGGACGATCGCACCGCCACGGCATAAAGCGTTATTGCCAGCATCGTACCCATCAATGCTTCTGTCAAGGCCACATCCGCAGCCCCAAACACTGAATAGATCAACGCTGCGATCGCACCTAATATGCCGCGAATGACTAGGGCATGGTAGGGATTCACCTGAACTACCACCATGCAAGCAGCCAAGGGCAACAGTGCAGTTAAAATATAAATGTAGCTATCATCATTCATAATATCTCCGGTGGAAACTCCGTCTGATTTTCTTCCCCGTCACTGGAACAGTGTGCAAAAACATACCCCAGCATTGTATTCCAAATTGCTAAGGAAATAATCGCCAAAATTAGCAGGGGCCATTCACTGGGTATTTGTAGCAGCAGCGCCACGAGGATCGCCATCGATCCCAAGGTATCGGAAACTGAAAGACTGTGTAACTTAAATAATACCGATCGCTTGCCCAGTAGGTGAGAAGTTCCCCAAAACCAGAAGAATACTCCTACAACCATCAAAAAATAACTCAAAACATCAATACTCATAGGTTGTCAAGTCGTTTTATGATATGTGCCAACAGCATTAATCCCGCATTTCCTACGGTGAGGATAATCGCCCCCACAGCGCCAATCATCCAATCATCGCGCAAGACAGATATGAACAAAGTCATAATTCCTGCCTTTGTGGAAATACTGGCCAATGCCAACATTTTCTGCCAAATATCATCATCCTTCCATGCTTCGTACATGGGGATGAGCATAGCTGCAATCATTGCAATTAGTACCAAGTTCATGGATTTTTCCTCGTCGGCAGAACCCTGTGGACTTCGTAGGAACCTGCGTGGTTGTGTCTCACAACAATTGTTTTGGGTGTAAAGGTCATCACAAATACATCCAAAAATATCATGATCGGCGACCTTTTGAGTTTTACCCGTTCCAGAATCATGTCTTCTCCGTTGTGGGGATTGACAATAATTTCAAAGGCTTCAATGTATGCTACCGGAATCGCAATCATAATTTTTTTAATCATTTTTAGCCAATCCTTAAACCTTTCCGGGGATGTATAGCCACGGGGGAGGAGAAATGCAATCAGCACACCAATGATGATATTTGCTACGCTCAGATCGGAAGTTAGCAAAAACCAAATCGTCAATCGTAATATCAAAGTTCCAATCATGCTAATGCCATCCAAAAGAGTACGATCAAACTTAGACTCATCACACCGATCAGATGATCGAATTCCTCAACTACACGCGGCAGTGCGATCGCCAACCGTTTAATAACTAAAACATAAATCAGCCACCCGATCGCGATCGTGCCAATTGCTTTGATGATGCTCTCAACCGTATAAGCATCTAAGTACACCACATTTGCGATAATTAGCCCGCTCGTTAAAAGTGCGATCGCTAGCCACAAACCGATTTTGATTTCTTGTTTGTCTCCACGGGGCAGAAAGATGAATTTAGCGAAGGCTATGGCTGTGCCAAGTGCGGCGATATTCATCGGGATCGCCTGCCAAGGTGCTAAACTTTTTAATGTCAACACTTTAGACCCAAATCCTGCCAACAAAGGAAAGCCAGAAATCGAGAGACTAGCGATAATTAGGGCAATCCAAAGATTTCGATCTATCGGCTTAGATTGCAGTTCTTTGAAGTCTCTACTTGGTAATGAGCCGGCAATTAAAAATAAATTTGATTTCACTAAACCGTGAGCCAGAGCATAAAATCCCCCTACTGCAGGTGCTGCGAGAATAAAGCCTAACTGGGAAATTGTGCTGAAGGCTAACATCCGTTTTGTATCTTTTTCAAAGATGGCATAAAGTACCCCCATCAAGGCTGTTCCTACGCCAAAAATCCTGACAATATTACCAAGCTCGTCGGAAATTAAAGCACAGCGCAAGAGAGGTAAAATACTGGCTTTGATGACAATTCCTGATAGTAATGCTGAGACTGAGGTTTCTGATTCTGAGTGAGTTAGCGGCAGCCACAATCCCGATACAAAAATCCCCCCTTTAATCAACAATCCTAGAAATATCAGGGCTAAAGCTTCCGGCGGCGCACCTTTTAAACCCTCAAACAGAAAGGAATTATGGGTTTGATAGACTAGCACCGCGCCCACCAGATAAAATAGCATGGCGGTGTTGCTGATAAATAGATAGCGCAAAGCTACCCATAAAGAGCGATCGGTGCGAGGATAGGCAATTAACAGAAAAGCAGCAATCCCGCTGACTTCTAAGGCGACATATAAACTGACAAAATCTGCACAAACAAACGGAGAATTTATACTCCCGTGCAGAATAATCATTTGAGAGTAAAAGAAAGCTGTTTTACCGCTGTCCCAACAGTAGAAAATTACGGCAGCAGTTACGATCGCATTTGTCAAGATAAAGTAGGCGCTTAAATTATCTGCGACTAATTCGACACCGAAATTATCTAGTAACTGTAGTTTAACGGGTGACTGTTCGAGAAATAGCAGCAGCGCGTAGCCAGCCGAAACAAAGGTGATCCCCAAGGCGAGATATTTGTCAAGCTTTGGGATGAGAGCAATCACGAACCCGATCAAAAATGGTAGTGTCAGCCAAGCGATCGTCAGGATATTCATTGATTGGTTTTAGGGCGTGTTATTTTTTTCAATCTCGCTGGTTTCCAACGTGGGATTGTCTCGTGCTAACTTCATCACACCCACCAGCATCAGGGCTTGAATTGAAAAGCCTATGACGATCGCCGTTAAGATGATCCCCTGGGGGACTGGATCGGCGTAAGCTCTATTTTTGACTTCTCCCATAATTGGGGTATACAAGCCATTGAGGGATGCAATCACGACATAATAGGCAATTACACCGGTACTCATCACGTCCATAGAGACGATTTTCATTACCAGGTTCTTTTTGAGGATGATACCAAAAAATCCGCACAGTATGGTGGCAAATACGAAGGCTTCTAACACAGAAGTTTTTGTGGCTTAAGGTTTGGTGATCATCATACATTATTTAGGTCTACTAATGGGAAAAGCGTGTTAAATTGGAGTAGCGATTACAATCAGGGCGATCGCGCTGGTGATGCAGCGAAAGGGCGATCGCAATTTTTTCTTTTCTCGCCAGACAGCGGGTGTTCTTTGTGTATCGCGATCGACTACCGCTCCAAACTCACACCGCGATATAGCTCCTCGATCGACACATCAAGCTGTATACTCTGAAATATCGCTCTATCTCCCGCACCATAAACTACCGTTTCCCAACGTTCCCCGTTCTCATCTTGCACCTGACGGCGACATTCTACCCGCATCTCATCCTGGGAGATTAAAACATATTCTTCCAAGGATTCAAGCTGTTGATAGTCTGCAAACTTATCGCTACAATCGAAGTTTTTAGTGGAAGGGGATAGCACTTCCGCAATTAATTTAGGATAGCGCTTCACATAACGATCGTTGCGATCGCGCGGATCGCAGGTGACAAAGGCATCTGGATAGTAGAAAAACGCATCGACATAATTCACCTTGACATCACTGGAAAAAAACTGACAGTCGCCATCACGCAGGTGAAGATTAATTGCGGTTAAAAAATTAATACTGAGACGGCTATGATTATCGCTACTTCGGGCCATTGCGTAGACTAAACCGTGCCGATATTCATGTCCGATGATATTATCGCGTTCGAGGGAAAGGTAATCTTGGGGGCTAAATCCAGACGGAATCGCAATTATGATGTGGGAGAGAAAATCAATAGTGTAATTGTAGCGAGTTGGGTTTTTGAAACTGCTGACAATGGATTTAATGGTACAGCCAGTTGTTCGGGCGCTGACGCTCGCGACTATTTGACATAGATAGTTTGAGCGGTAGAGAGAATTTATTGACGACGAATCCAGTTGGAACTGCGCTCGATCGCCTGTTTACTGATTAAATCAACTGGTCTGCTTAGCAGTGCTTCGAGTTCTTCCTGCATTTGGGCGCGATCGAGTAGACTCCAGTTGGCTGTGGGGGCAAAAGCAACTAGGATATCGATGTCGCTTTCTGCATGAAAGTCGTCATTTGGTAATTAGTAATTGGTAATTGGTAAGACGAAGAATGAGCGTTAAACTCCCCCTAATATTCTTCACGAAGTCAGTATCTTCTCAATACGCCGATCGGGGATCAGCCACACGATCGCAACTAAAACATACAGCATGAAAGCAAACCACGAGTTCACAAAGGAAAGCAGGATTGCTGCGGCATAAATTACTACTGATACTTTACCCTTAAAGTCTCGCCCAAGTGCGATTGCCAGAGTGGAATCTTTACCGTGGTAAGAAATAAGGACACGAGTAAGAATGAAGTAAGCGATCGCAGCCAACAACAGCACAGTGCCATAAAGCGCAACTGGCCATGCCGCGAAGTGGTTCTCGCCTGTCCAGGCAGTGACAAAGGGAATCAGTGACAACCAGAACAGCAGATGCAGATTAGCCCACAAAACATTACCATTGACGTGCCGAGTCGCCTGTAACAAGTGATGGTGGTTGTTCCAGTAGATACCAAGATAAATAAAACTGAGTACATAGCTCAGAAATACTGGAACTAGCGGACGCAGCGCAGCTAAATCAGCTTGATGGGGCACTTTCAATTCCAGCACCATAATGGTGATGAGGATGGCGATTACACCGTCGCTGAACGCTTCTAACCTGCCTTTACCCATTTTTGTATATCCTCCTTTTCTGCTTGCGCTGGCGATCGCTTGTACTTCCAACAATAATTTAGCATAAGGTCGGTTGCAGTGATGTGTGATACCTCGATCGGCGATCGCTGGCACTTACCAACCAAGCTAACGATTTTGCTTGCCTAATCTCGGCTGAAAACAGATAACCTTAACGGACTTTTCGCTCATCTGTTTAAGCACTCGATCGGCACGACTTCTTATAAATACCCGATCAAGCAACGAGTAGAAGGGGAGAAGCAGTTGTTGAAAAAAAAAGCGATCGATTAAGGAAGCGCGATGTGGCTATTTGACATAGATAGTTTGAGCAGTAGAGAGAATTTCAAAGGTGGCGAATCCAGTTGAAACTGCGATCGATCGCCCTTTTAGTGATTAAATTAATCACTTTTGTTGCTGGGCTGACTAACTCGCCCTCACGGTTCATACGCCTCACTGCGATGAGCGATCGCGCCATAACAAATACCTGCACCACTTCATCGTCGATCGAGTAAATGACTCTGCAGTCCCCAATTCGGTAGCGATAGTACCCTGCATAATCTCCTTTGAGGGCTTTAATATTAGGGTGTAACCGAGGAGTTTGCTCGCTTCTGCTCCAGACATCGGGCAATTTTTTTCGCTAGCGCTTTGTCAGCATTGACATAAACCTTTTGAGCATCAGGATGGAGAACAACTTCATACATCAGATCGAAGACTTCTCCAGTTTGTGCAATCAGTTTTAGGGGTTGCTTGATTTTGCTTAACTCGCTCTAGCAATCCAGAAATTTCCAAAAGTTCTTGAGTTGCAGCTTCGCTTTCAGCATTTGCTAAGTAAGCCGCAAAATCAGCAAGCACTTGTAATCGTTCTGGTGATAGTTGCTTGAGTAAGTCATTAAGCTGGCGGTGTAATTCTGCGGGTGATATCAAATCTGCTGAGGATCGATCGTTCATTTGGGAATTATCCGTGCTTTTTCCTCATTTTACCGCAGAGGATTTTTGTTTGTCAATCTCCACTGGCTATCGCGATCTAGCCAAAGTTTACTCATCAAAATCGACTGCTAGATTCTGTATTTCTTCTTCTCAATGTAATCATCAATATTATTCAGCAGATGAGTTAGATATTTTACCAATTTATCTTTGTCATCAACTAACTTGCTCCAAAGTATTTGACTCGAAGCATCACAAAACGAAACATTTCCATGTGCCAAATCACATCGAATCTTAACCACAAAATTCAGAATGTCATCTATTTCTCTACTCGCAACTCCTAAATTTCCAAAGAAGCCATACATATCTATGAGTTCTTTGATAGTTTTAGCATCCAAATTTCCCGATAGGGGAATATTAGATGGATCTAACAAAACCATCTCATCATCCAAAACCGATTTAATTAATTCCTGAAGATTGTCAGCTACGTTATCCTTTTTGATATATGAGTCTCTGAAACTTTTACTTTTATCGTTCAGCAACCACAATCTCTTTATTTTCGGACTTAAATCTTTATAAGTTAATTGCTCGACTAAAATAACATCATGAATGGCAGTTATACCATTTCTGATAGAAGATTCGACAAGATTGTATAATAGCAAGTAACAATGAGACTGCAAGATTTTTTTAATCTCGCTATCAACAATATATTCACCTGATGGGAAGATGATTGATTTAGAAGATAATGCACCAAGTTGTTCAATTTTATCTACTAATTCAAAATATTTCTGGATTTCTGCCACTCGCCTGTTAAAGTCTTTAATGAACTCTTTCATAGACGTTGACTTAAAAGCTTATCCTTAGCACAGTCAATTCTTGGTTTCATATTTTCAGGCTTATGAGTTTGGTAGCAGACTATTAGAATTAGGAGTTAGATCGAGATTACTGGTGTTGATGCGATAGAAAATATCATTCCTTACTTTTTCATCAGCTTTGTCTGAGAGAACTATCATTCTAAGCGAAGTATATTTAAACTTTCTTTGCCGTGAGGGGGCGAGAACGTTAAAATAGGAACCATTTAGAGAATCTAATGTTTGGAGATTACTCAATTGCAACTGATTTGTCATGAAAGCTGCAAGAGTCCTCACCCTCTGAGAGCCATCCACAATTTCTAGTCTTCCAGTTTCATAGATTTCTACGACAATCATGGCAGGAATAGGAACACCAAGAATAATGGATTCAATGAATCGAGATTGACGATCTATATCCCATATCAATTCTCTTTGATATTCAGGGATATAAATCTCACTGAACCCTCCATCATCTTGTTCCAGGTATTTATCGACTATGAATTCGATGGTGTATTCTGTGGTATGGTAGTCAATCTTTTGCCTTATTTCGTCAATCTGCTCTTCGGCGATATTGATGATGTCTTGCCTAATTGCTTGAGACATAAGCACCTGCGTCTATATAACAAGGACATAAAAACAATACTTCGGACAGTTTTTTAACGGCCGTGTAAGCCTTACAGAGTAAGCCCTGCCATTTTTTACGCATTTTCTGAAACTTAGGGCTGAACTCAAACATTGAAAAAAGAGTCTAGTCTATAGCCCGCAAGGGTTTCGGAGACTCGACTAGATATAAAACTGTCCGAAGTATTGTAAAAAGATACTCCAACTTTTGTTGGTATCTATATTATAGTACATTGGAAGGCATGGGCGATCGCGGTTTTCATTAAGCTTTCTTACTTTACAATAAATTTTTGGTAAATTAATAACTCCATTGATTGAGAACAACAAACTGATTTTTTAGGTCATACTCTGCTGTCTCTAAATTATCAATTGCCTTCACTATCGCCTGATAACTCATATTCTTAGAAGCTTCAGAATCTTGATAAACTGCCAAAATTCCTGAATGTTCTGGGTTCGCTTGATGTAATTCCTGAAAGTCATCACAATTGCGTGTCAGCACGACTCTCTCATTTTCTCTGGCAGCCTGTAACACGACTGAATCTGGACGATTCATTAAATCCAATGTATTAACTGTCGCTACATCGTGACCGGCTGCCTGAAGAAGATTAACTAAATACTTTGCTTGAGAATCTTCGTCAAGCAGCATTCGTAGGCTCAAGTTGGACTCCTTTTACTTCTAATCGATAGCGTTCCTCCTCTGCTTCTAATTTTAAAAGTTCTTGATTATTCTCACAGTAATCAATCACCTCATAGATAGCATCAAGTGGTAAATCCCAATTTTCGGATGCTTGTTCCGATGACATATGATTAGCAGTCATGTCTCGCCAAATAGTCGATGCCAGTAATTTATGTCCTTTAATATAAAGTTGTTTTCGCCAAGGATGAGGACGTGCAATTAAATATTGCCAATTCTCGATTTCTGGTGTAGTTTGGAGTGATTGAACGATCGCACTTAGCAGGGCAAGGCGATCACTGACAGAGAGTTGGCTGGCTTTTTCTTTAAGCTCTTGCAGGGACATATAAAAATACTCCTACACAGGTTGGTATCGGAATTATAGTAGATTGCGATCTAAAATTCAAATTGCTGTAACATTGAAACTAGAGTTTATTCCCATACATATGACACAGCCCATTTACTTTGTGCAAGGAGAAACTTTTCCTCAAGAAGAAGGAGGTTCTGTTGAGTTTAAGGAGATAAAGTCACAGCGGCCAGTCAATACGATTGTGAACCATGCTGAAGAATATGTGGTTGGATTCCTGAATGCCCAAATAGAGGGAGATCTTTATTTGGGCATAGATGACTCCGGGAGCATTCAGGGGGTCACTCTTAATCGAAATGACCGAGACGAGATTTGTAGAAATATTCCTAATAAATTAAGAAGCACTGATCCGGCTATTCCTCTTCACTATTATATAGTGGAGATTTATGATATTTTAAATTCTGAGGGGGAGCTTATAGAAGACTTGTGTGTAGTGCAAATACACGTTGTCAAGATAGAAGATAAAGATCTCTATAGAACTTCAGGAGGTAGTGTATACCTTAAGAAAGGGTCAAGTTGTTTAAAGCTGAACAGTCAAGACATTACCAAAGAAATAGAGAGGCGCACACAGGTGCATTTGCGAAAAGAAGCCGGCGAACTCGATCTAAAACTAGAAAAAGAACCTAATAATCAAAAAATTTTAGAACGTAGAGCCGAGGTTGCAAAGTTTATGGGTGATATTGATACTATGGATCGAACTTACAGGAAATGGCTTGAATTGTCTCCTCAAAGCTCAGCAGTCAGGGTAACGTATGCAATTGCTCATAAGAGCATAGGTGATTTAGAAGGCGCATTATCTATCCTAAACGATGCACTCAAATCAGATATCAACGATTTTTCTATTTTAAAGAATAAAGGATTAATGCTTTTCGGTTTAAATAGATGGGAGGAAGCACTTCATGTTTATAAATCTCTGCTTGAATCACAGCCGAATGATTATACTATTCTTACTCAAATAGGCGTTGCATTCAGGCATCTAGGGAAATATACGGAATCCCTTAAATTTCTTAATTATGCACTCTCAAAATGCCCCAATTATAGATTGGCAAGCTATGAAAAGAAAAAAACATATTATGAAATTTTTAAACCAGGGCGAACGCATTAAGAATATTTACAAAATACAAGGAGAGTTTTTATAAGGTTGACCGATTTGGAAAATCATGGTATTATCAATTTAGTACCTACTTAATGGGTATTTATTTCCGTTAGCGATACTGCGACGGAGGATTTTCAACTTAGCCTTACGCCTTTCAAAGGTGCAACTGCCCTGCTTGTGCTTGTGCAAAAAGCGTGAATTCTCAAAGAGTAGGTACTTCATCTCAATAGTCTGAGCGGATAGTTATGAAAAAAAAGACTTATCTTGCTCCATTTTTATATGAGAGTTGCGAAGAACTTTCCAAAAAGTTCAAAGAGCTGAAATCACCTTATGATGTTGCTCAACTATTGCAAGTTCCTTATAAATATCTTATCTACTATATTTACGGAATCCCTCACGATTTTCGGTACACAAAATTTCAGGTTCCCAAGAAATCTAGAGGTTATAGAACTATTCATTCCCCTAATGGTTCGTTAGGAATAGTTCAAAGAAAGCTCAGCCAAGTTTTATATGCTGTCTATAGACCAAGACCTTCTGTTCACGGATTTGCGACTTCGCGTAGCATTATTACTAACGCTAAAGCTCACGTCGGAAAAAAGTTTATTCTAAACCTGGATATTAAGGATTTCTTTGGATCTATTAACTTTGGTCGAGTTAGGGGATTGTTCATGGGAAAACCTTATGGACTAGACGATAAAGTCGCGACTATCTTAGCTCAGATATGCTGTTTCGATAATCGACTACCACAAGGAGCACCAACTTCACCCATAGTCTCAAATCTTATTTGTGCAAAAATGGATAGCGAATTACAAAGATTTTCTAGAGAGCATGGGTTATTTCATACACGATATGCAGATGACATTACTTTATCTAGCAACAGGAAGGAACTACCAGTATCATTAGTTTCTTCTTATGAAAAAGGTTCTTCTAAGGTTGTTTTAGGAGATGAATTGCGATCGCTCATTGAGAGAAATGGGTTTAGAATTAACGAAGCAAAAGTGAGGCTATCTTACAACAAAACACAAAGGCAGGAAGTTACAGGTCTAATTGTAAATCAAACTGTCAATGTAAGTCGTAAATACGTCCGTAATATTGACGGTGCTCTTAATGCCTGGGAAAAGTATGGACTACAGCTAGTTACAGAAACTTATGAATCAAAATATGCGAAGAAAGTGACCTTGCCCGATAAGGAGGTATCGCGTTTCGTAGACTCTGTACGTGGGAAAATCGAGTTTGTAGGTAGTGTTAGAGGCAAAGATGACCACCTCTATCAGAAGCTTCTGAGTAAGTTCAACGATATCAGAAAAAAAGAAGCAGATAATCAAAAACTTACAGAGACAGAAGCTCCACCATAACTTCTAAAATACGACCCAACAATTGAAATTGCGTGCGGTGTATCTGCCTTTAGCGCTGGAGGACAAGTATCCTCATGCCGCTCGCGAGCTACACAAATCGATCGGCAATTGTTATGCTGTAACAGAATAAAGTTTGTTTAGGGATTCTCTAAATAATCTGGTTTGTGCCAGATATAAATAATCTGGTTTGTGCCGGAGTGGGAAGGGGGCGCTAAACTAAGTTAGGTAAACGATCTTATATACTCATGACTATTTTTACTCTGCGATCGATCAAAAAAGACTTCGGCATCAAGGAACTCTTGACAGATGCCAGTTTCAGCCTCGATGAAGGCGATAAAGTCGGACTCATCGGCACCAACGGTTCCGGGAAATCGACCCTGCTGAAAATGATTGCCGGTATGGAGTCGATCGACTCTGGCGATCGCTGGGTCAATCCAGGGTCTACAATTGTCTATCTCCCCCAACAGCCCGATTTAGACGAAAATCATACGGTTTTAGAGCAAGTATTTGCCGACAGCGGCGAACAAATGGCTTTAGTGCAAGAATATGAGGAAATTTCGGATCAATTGTCCCACGGAAAAGGCGATACCGACAAGTTAATGGCGCGGCTGTCTGCGGTGTCCGAACGCATTGATCAGGTGGATGCGTGGGATTTGGAAACCAAGGCGAAATTGATTTTGACTAAGCTGGGAATTGAGGATTTTGATGCGAAAATTTCTGATTTGTCCGGCGGCTACCGCAAGCGAATTGCTTTAGCAACGGCTTTACTTTCCGAACCCGATGTGTTGCTGATGGATGAACCGACAAACCACTTGGATGCGCTGTCTGTCGAGTGGTTGCAGAACTATTTGAACGGCTATCGCGGTGCACTGCTGCTGATTACCCACGATCGCTATTTTCTCGATCGCGTCACCAATCGCATCCTAGAGATCGATCGCGGCGACCTTTACAATTATGCTGGAAATTACGCTTATTACTTGGAGAAAAAAGCCCTAGCTGAAGAATCCGCCGCCAGCACTCAGCGCAAATTCTCGGGAGTATTGCGGCGCGAGTTAGAATGGCTCAAAAAAGGGCCGAAGGCGCGCAGTACCAAGCAAAAAGCCCGGATAGATCGCATTAAAGACATGAGAGCAGAGGAATTCAAAACAGCCAACGGCAAAGTCGAAATTGCCACAGCGGGCCGCCGGATTGGTAAGAAGGTGATTGAGTTACTGAATATCAGTAAAGCTTACGACGATCGCACTTTAATCAAAGATTTTACCTACAATTTCACTCCCGAAGACCGGATCGGAATTATTGGCTGCAACGGTGCGGGAAAATCCACATTGATGGATATCATCACCGGACGCATTCAGCCGGATTCGGGTACTGTAGAAATTGGGACAACCATTCATATCGGTTATTTTGACCAGCATTCAGAGGATTTGACACCGAATGAAGACCAGCGAGTTATTGAATACTTGAAAAGTGTGGCGGAGTTGGTAGAAACGGCCGATGGAGAAATCATTACCGCTTCTCAAATGTTGGAGAAGTTTCTGTTTCCGCCGAACCAACAGTATGCACCGATTAACAAACTTTCCGGCGGGGAAAAGCGCCGGTTATTTCTGTTGAAGGTGCTGATGAGCGCGCCCAACGTGCTGATTCTGGACGAACCGACAAACGACTTGGACGTGCAAACTCTGGCGGTTTTGGAGGATTATCTCGAAGATTTTAACGGCTGCGTGATTGTGGTGTCCCACGATCGCTATTTTCTCGATCGGACGATCGACATGGTTTTCGCCTTGGAACCAGGAGGCAATTTGCGTTTGTATCCCGGCAATTACTCGGTGTATTTGGACTATAAAAAAGCCGAAGAAGCCAAGGAAGTGCAAGAACAAAAAGAAAAAGAAAAACTTGCACGCACCGCAGCATCTAACAACTCAAAACCCAAAGCTGTTACTTCAAAGTCTACCAAAGTTTCGTTTAATGATAAGCGGGAATACGAGCAGTTAGAGACTAAAATTCCGCAGTTGGAATCTGAGAAAGCAGAGATTGAGAAGATTTTGTCTAACAATGCTCCGAGCGGGTTTGCTGAGGTGAAGAAATTATCCGATCGTTTGGCGAAATTGACTCAAGAGATCGATCGGGCGACGGAGCGCTGGTTGGAATTGGCGGAACTGGTGAGTTAATTTTGGGCAGTGCTACTATAGATACAAAACCGATCGCAATCCTTCGCCTGTTTGTGCTTGTCAAGATTTTGGTAGCACTTCCGCACGCTCCCCTAAAAACGTTTTTTCCGCAGTCAAAATTTGAGATAGATTAGCAACAGAATCTTTGATCAAACCAGTAGCTTGACTTGGTAACAAGACATGATATCGTGTCCCCACGCACAACCCGGTCCTTAGTGCGGACTGAAGTCCGCAACATGAGGGCGGACTGAAGTCCGCACTACGAGCCTCTATCATCAAATTCAAGTTTTATGTCAAAACCTGCGAATTACCGCCAAACGGGGTTGACAAATATGGTAAAAAGTGTATAAGCAGTCAGCTTGAGTAAGCTCGGTAGCAAAAAAGCGTCAAAAAGCCCAAAAGTAAGTACAACAAAAGTCGATCGGGCAAAGTAAATTGATTGACCACTAAAATATGGTGAGGTTAAGCTACAATTGACCTGTTCTGAGCAAAGAATTGGTCAACATCACAAGTATCTTGTAGAAGTCTGAACCAGACAATCTCAGGGTTGTCGAGCGGGAGCAAACAGAAAACTATGTCTCAAAAAGTAATCGCCAAACAGATGCCTTTGGAATCAACGTCAGATCCGATCGCCGTAGTGGCGACAGTCGAAAAAGTTCCAGCCGAAGCAGTGGCAGTTGAGTCCTACGCCGATCGGTTGATGGACGAACTGTTTGAAGGAGTCGATCGAGCCTGCGACGGCAGCGGCGGACTGCCAGCCGAGCCGACACGGCCAGAATTCGTGGCGCTCAAATCGATCTCGGTACCTCAAATAGTTTTGTCGCAGTTGACACCCCAGTCTCCGCAAGCTAGCGAAAAAGACGTAGAAGCGCTCGCCCGCCAAGTCGCTCTAGAAACAACCAAAAAACAGCAGTCTAAACAATCATTCGACAAAATCCTGCTGGGAGCAGCATTTGGATCGCTGCTATTAGTCATGGGATTGTGGCTCGCCAGCAGATCTGGACTGGTACGCTTGCCCGCCGCCGTCGCCCCCGCACCAGAAACGCCAACTGCAAGCGGGAAAACAACACCAGACACGCAGTTTGTAGAATACGCGCAGCGCTCGCTAGTATCGATCGAACAAAACAAAGCACCCCAGTCCAAATCGCAACTTGCCGGACTTCCTGGAGCCGCCACACCAGGGACGCTGCCGAGCATTGCAATTTCCGGCGCGCCGCCACCAACCGCAGGTCTTTCCACAGCAGTCAACCGCATCGCTGATGCCCTAGAACAAGTCGCCGCGCAGCCGGGAGCACCCGCGCCCCAAGTCGTAGTCATCCCTCCCCCCGCTCAGGTGACGGTGGCTCCGGCTCCTCCAGCTCAGGTGACGGTGACTCAGGCTCCTCAAACCGTCGCAGGTTCTCCCTCGTCGGCTGCTTCAGTCTCGGGTAGGGCGATCGCAGCAGCCGGGAATCGAAGTCCCGTGGCCGCTGCCCCCGCCCAGTCGGAGGCTCCCCAGCCGAAGATTTTGGCTCGCGAAACCGAACCGGCACCAGCAGCAGGCCAATCTGCGCCGGCACCAGCAGCGAGGGAATCGGCACCTGCCGTCAGCAGCGCCTCGACTTCCGCGCACACGCTGGTGGGAATTTTGGAGTTGGGCGATCGATCTGCTGCTTTGTTTGAAGTAGACGGCGTAGCCCGCAGAATTTATGTGGGCGAAAGCATCGGCGCTAGCGGTTGGACTCTGGCAGAAATCAAAAATCAAGAAGCTGTGATCCGCAAGGGCGGAGATGTGCGATCGGTTTTTGTCGGTCAAAAGTTCTAATAGGTCATTAGTCATTAGTCATCAGTCATCCGTCATTAGTCATTAGTCATTAGTCATTAGTCATCTGTTACGGGTTGGTGATCGGTAATTGGGTAATCGGTAATTGGTAATTGGCAATTATGAGGCTGTACTTCACAAAGGTTGAAAAGAGTTATATATAGCCTTTCTCAAAAAAGTGAGGTATGTAATAAGGCTTTAAAGTCCCGATATTCAGGGAATAGGAGTGCACCTCATCTTTTTAAGAAAAGCTATAATAAGCCACAACAAATGATTGATGACTAATGACTAATGACTAATAACCAATAACCAATAACCAATAACCAATAACCAATAACTAATAACTAATAACTAATAACTAATAACTAATAACTAATAACTAATAACCAATAACTAATAACCAATAACCAATAACTGAGGAATTATAAAAAAAATGGGCTTATTTGACGATTTCAGCCGCTTTCTAGAGACCAAATTAGAAGAATTTTTACGCAGCAATCCCCATCTGGAATTGCAAGCAATAGAAGAACAACTCAAGGAACAAGAAGAAGATACTCTGCGGCTGATTCTCGAAATCCAGAAACAAGAAAAAACACTGCAAGCAGAAATTCTCTCTGCCGCCCAAGAAATTCAACGCTGGAACGATCGAGCAAACAAAGCTAAAGCAGCTCAAAGGCTGGATTTAGCTCAAGCAGCCCAAGAGCGACAAGCGGCTTTGCTGCGTCAGGGAAATCAGCGCTGGGGACAAATGCAGGGCTGCAAAGAACGAATTGAAAGAGCAAAAGAACTGTACCGCCAAATTCAATTGCGGCGAAAAGAAGTTCGCTCAAAAGCAGCGGAAGCGGCTGTGGCCGCGGCCGCTCAAACTACTACTAAAGCAGAGCAGAATTGGGATACCAAGGGTTGGAATCAAACCTATAATTATAACAGTTTTAATGCTGCAGACCCTCTCGAAGACAAGTTTCAACACTGGGAAGCTCAGGAAGAACTCGATCGCATGAAGCGCAACATAGGCAGATAATTATCTATAGCGATCCGACTAAACGAACAGACCATTGTCACAAAAAAGGTTTGTAGTGCGGACTTGCATACGCTTGCTTGGCGGAGGACTTAAGTCCGCACTACGAACGAATCTGATTGCGGTCAATGGGACATCATATGACCGATAGATCAAAAATTTATGCAGCAAGTCTATTTGAGATTAAATAGCATTCTCAGATTGTAGGGACGATTTTGGCAAATCCAGCCTGTCACCCATAACATAGAGAAATAGTCGCCTTTATGGCATCATAGAAACTTGTCCCTCACATAACTGAAATTGATGACCGCTCAAAACTCCCCGGTTTCCCCCATCACTTGGAAAGAAGACAGAGTTCTGCTAATTGACCAAAACCGACTGCCTCAAGAATACGGCACTGTCGAAATTCGCCACTCTCAAGATATGGCTGAGGCGATTAAAACTATGATAGTCCGAGGTGCTCCGGCGATCGGCGTAGCGGCAGCCTACGGGATGTATTTGGGCGCGAGAGAAATTGAAACGGGCGATCGCACCGAATTTCTCGCTAAACTAGAACAAGTTGGTGAATTATTGCGATCGACTCGTCCCACAGCCGTTAATTTGTTTTGGGCGATATCCCGAATGCTCAAAACAGCCGAAAAAACTAGCGGTTCCGTCGAACAAATCCAAAAAACTTTGTTAGAAATGGCAAAAACCATTCAAGCCGAAGACTTGCAAACTTGCAAAGATATCGGCGACAAAGGCTTAGAAGTTCTGCCAGCAACACCCGAAAAATTGAACTTACTAACTCACTGCAACGCCGGTGCCTTAGCTACAGCAGGCTACGGAACAGCATTAGGTGTAATTCGTTCTGCTTGGCGAGAAGGCAGACTCGGTAGAGTATTTGCAGACGAAACTCGTCCCCGTCTCCAAGGTGCAAAACTCACAACTTGGGAATGCGTGCAAGAAGGAATTCCCGTCACATTAATAGCCGACAATATGGCTGCCCACTGCATGAAACTCGGCATGATTCACGCAGTAGTTGTCGGTGCAGACAGAATCGCTGCTAACGGCGACGCAGCCAATAAAATTGGTACTTACAGTTTAGCAATTGTTGCCAAAGCTCACAACGTCCCCTTCTTTGTCGCCGCACCTTTATCAACAATTGATTTTGAACTTTCAGACGGCCGCAAAATCCCCATTGAAGAACGCAATGCTGTGGAAATGTATCAAGTTGGAACTACGCGAATTTGTCCAGAGGGTGTAGAATTTTACAATCCCGCTTTTGACGTGACTCCGGCCGAATTAATTTCAGGAATTATCACGGAACACGGCACGGTTGCTCCTGGAAAATTGAAACAGTTTCAAGCAAAACAATTAGTTTAATTGTATGTTACTCACCCGCTCTATTCACGCAAAGTTGTTGCAAATAATCCCGCTTTTGTCAAGTAGGTTTGCCGATAAATTTCAGGGAAAGATTGAGGGAGAATTTTTAGAGGAACGCCAAACAACTGTTAGGACAAAGCAGTTCTGTTTTCCTAGCGCGACTCAAATTTGCAGCAATGCTACAAGCCGGATTCGTAGCTGTCGCAATCGGCAGAGGAAAGTTGCGATCGCAGCTATAACTTTGCCAGTAGTTTTTGCTACAGTCGCTCAGGCTCAATTGTCGCCAACCTTGAAAGCTCAGGAATCAGCAGCTAAACAATATGTGGCAGCGATGAATAAAGGTCAGCAAGCCTACTATGCAAACAATACGGGTTTTACAAGTTCTGTTGCCAATTTAGGTCTAGGTCGCATTAAAGCTGACACAGTTAATTACAAATATTCAATTAATACCGGCAACAAAGCTGTATTTAATTATGCAGTGTCGAATCAAGCTAATCTCAAAAGTTTTGTGGGAGGAGTTTTTTTAGTAGGCAACAAGAGGCAAACAATTTTGTGCGTAAATGTAGCTTCCGGCAAGATTAAACCAGCTAATCCCATTAATACTAATGGGGTTTTAAACTGCGCTGCTAAAACAGCAAAAATTGTTAAATAAACTATCTTTAATTTATGTGTAATTTGGCAGACAATTGGATTGTCAGCGCAGATATTGCTAAGCAATTGCTATTAGGAGGGGCGACTCTGCTTGATGCTCGCGAACCTGTTTTAAAGTGGTTTTGCCGTCTGCCGCCAGCTATTCCCGTAACTTGGCAGCAATTTGCCTGTTCCGACTTTCCGCAGCAAGGTAAAATTCTCGAAGATGATGCAGTTTTAACAGAAAAATTGCAAGCATTGGGGATTTGTCAAGACCAACCAGTCATTGTCATTGCGGATTCCGCGAAAGGCTGGGGCGAAGACGGGCGGATTGTTTGGATGCTGCGAACTTTGGGACACGAAAAAGCTGTGTTTGTCGATGGAGGATATCGAGCTTTTGTTAAAGCTGGAATCGATCGCACAAACCGCACAAATCATCCATCGCAGCCAGGAGATTTTATTGTATCTCGCCGCTCGAATTGGGAAATTAATCGGGATGATTTAAAAGCTATTTTAGGCAATGCTAATTTAGCAGTGATTGATGCGAGGGAACCGCGAGAATACGCAGGTAAAACGCCTTACGGAGAAACCAGGGGCGGTCACATTCCCGGTGCGGTGCATCTCTACTACAAAGAGTTAATGGACAAACAGGGAAAACTGCTGGAACGCCAGGAAATTGTCGCTATGTTGCAGCAGAAAGGAGTTTCGCAGTCAACTGAAATTGTGAGTTATTGTACTGGGGGAATTAGGTCTGCATGGTTAACTTGTGTCTTGACAAGTTTGGGATTTAATGCTAAGAATTATGCAGGTTCAATGTGGGAATGGTCGGCTGCGCCGGCGGATAGCTATCCTTTGGAAAAAAAACCTAGGGCGCGTTAGTTTGGAGCTTTTAATTTATAGTTGAAATAACGATAGCTGACGCAGTTTAGACTTTCAGTGGTAGGGAGCATCTCAGTTTTACAACAAGCATTTTTTTATTTATTATAGTGCGATCGTCCCTCCGAGCGAGTAGAATCCGCTCGCGGGGACGATCGCACTATAAATGCTTGCACACAGATGCTCCCCCGATCGCGATCGCAAGTTGTACAATACGCTCGCAGGGACGATCGCACTATATAATGCAAAACACCAGATGATCCCGGTGCGTCAGCTTGGAGTTTCTCAACTAACTCCTTCACCCTACAACTGACTCACCCTATTTTCGCTGTGACAAAACCGGCTAATTTATCGGGCATTTAACCTTGACAAACCGGCGGGTTTCACGTTGCAGCATCTCAACCGACTTGTTCGATATACTGAGCGAGATCGTCGCGCAGGCGGCTGAGTTCGGCTTCGGTGGTGACGCGCACGCGATCGTCCCTAACCGTAATCAGCACTTTCGCAGCAAAAGGAGTTGGCCAGATATTGGGGTTGCAAAAAACCTCCAAAAATACATCCCCCGCATACCGATATTCCATCGGTTTTTGGGGAGAAGCTTTAGCGCCAGCGGTTTTGGCTGCTACGGCTTTTAAGCTGTCCATCAAAGCTGCAATCTCGCTTTGCAAATCCCGCGCGGCTTGCGGGGAAAAGCTAAAGGAAACAGAACCTTCAATTAAATTCAGTGTCAGGGGAGAAAGAGACATGGGCAATGAAATTTAACATACAATTGTTAATGATAAAAGATATAGTAACCCAAAAGAAGTACCTGCCAGCTAAATTGGACTGCAAGAATGCTATTAATTACAATTTGTCTCAAGAAGCTGGGCAAAATTAATGAATGTAAATTTAACCGCAACCTAGATTCTACAATACTTTTAATTTGCGAGCGATCGATCGGCTTTAAACTAGAAGCCATAACACTTGATCGCCGATCGAGGAGATTTTATGGTTGCCGATAACCGTTCCGAAGTCCGCAAGGTTTTAATCATTACCTTATTGCTAAATTTGCTGGTGATGGCAATTAAAGCAGCCGTGGGATGGCTGACTGGTTCCCTCAGTTTGCTGGCAGATGCTTTGCACAGCGTCACAGACAGCGCTAATAATATTTTAGGATTGGTAACTAATCATTATGCCAACCCGCAGCCCGATCGCGATCATCCCTACGGACACCAGAAATTTGACGCTCTCGGAGCTCTGGGAATAGCTGTTTTTCTGGGAATTGCCTGTTTTGAAATTCTCAGCGGCGCTGTTGAAAGGTTGCTCAAAGGTGGCACAGTTGTCAAAATATCCCCAAATGAACTGTGGATATTGCTGCTCGTACTGGGGATTAATATTTTTGTCACTTTTTACGAGCGCAGGGTTGGGAAACGTCTCGGTAGCGCGATTTTGGTGGCTGACGCTCAGCACACGATGAGTGATGTTTGGGTGACAATTATGGTAATTGCTGGGTTGATTGGTGTTTGGCAAGGGCAGGTTTGGAATATACCTCAATTGCAATCCCTAGACGTGTTTTTGTCTTTTCCTGTGGCTGTTTTGGTATTTAGCAGCGGTTGGAAAGTTTTAAGGGAAAATCTGCCTTGGTTGGTGGATGAAATGGCGATCGCCCCGGAAGCGATCCACGCGATCGCAATGGATGTACCGGGTGTTGTCAACTGTCACTCGATCGCCTCTCGCGGTGCGATCGGGCGTCAAGTGTTTATTGATATGCACATGATTGTGAATGCGGCTGATGTAGAAACTGCTCACCAGATTACAGAAGAAGTAGAAGCCCGTTTGGAAGAACGTTTCAGCCCTGTACGCATCTTAATTCACGTCGAGCCTCCGGCTTACGAGTCCGATCGAATTAGCTACGATTCTCAAGAGAATGAAGCAGGAAAGAGGATGCAGGAAGGAGGAAATATCTAGGCTGTACCGGCAGCAAACAGCAGACTCTGGGATTGAGCAAGAAAGCCTTTTTGGGCGATCGGCATTCCTAGATTTTTTGAAATTTTATCAATCGGATTCAAGCGAGCACACTTAATTTTGTGGCGCTTTTCCACAGGAAAAGGGGGGTTTTCCACAGGAAAAGGCAACTTTTCCACAATAAATTTGATAATTATCGATCGAAAGACTATGGTAAGTAATTGGACAGAATTAATTACACACTGATTTTTTGCTGATTCTTTACTAGACAAGGCTTGTAGCCCAGAGTTTTGTGTAATTAATTGTGTCTTACTACTTACAAGTTGGTAGTTTTTTGGATTTCTACGGCCATTTTCTGTCGCAAGTCCCAAGGTAGCAGAATTTCGACTTGGGAGCCCAAAGCTCCCAACCACCTCCGGGTCAGGCGTTGCTGATTTACGGTATGAAAGGCTAAATATGCAAGTCATAGAAACCAGAATCCACAAAACTTCTGAATTTTCAACTTATTTTTTTCATACCCTGATTAAGCAACGCCCCGGGTCAATTGTTGATCTATTTGCTATGGAAGGTTCCGGTAAATTGAAAAAGGGGGAAACTGCTAGGGTTTGTGGTCTGCCCATAGGTCGTGCGGAAGTCACGAATGCCGTCGGCGGTAAGTTCACCCATCTAACTTTGGTAAGTTTCATCCCATAACCAAGTCTAAATCACCAACCGCATTAGCCCCGGATCAATGACCTCCCGTTAGTCTAAAATCTCCTGATTTGTTTTTGGGCTATATTAGGCATATATTCCGCATTTATCTATAAAATAGTACATAGACACCTCTAATTATTCAGGTTGAGCTATGGATGATGCGTACAATATCCGAGAGGATACAAAGGGATTTGGTAGGATGCAGAAACACATTCTTCAATCGCTATATTTATCCTCTGAACCCATCAAAAAATTTACCTCTGTCAAAAGCACATTACTCAGTCTTCAGGATAGAGGTCTTGTTCAATTAAAAGAGGATCGATCGGGTTTCTCTAACCAATTTAGGGCAGGCTGTTTGTCAAATTTGGCAAGGGCAGAATGATGATGGAGAAGTAGATTTTTCGCCAGAAGCAGAAAGTGAAAGCAAAAAAGAATCATCTAAATTAACTAAAATTAGAGAGGCGAAACTTCAGAAGAGTAATCAGTTCTTAGAGCTTTATAAACAAGGGTTTAGCTATCAGGATATAGGCGATCAGCATGGATTAAGTAGAGAAAGAGTTAGGCAGGTTCTTGATGTCAATCCTGCATTCCATGAATATTTGAAAGAACGTGAAAAAGAAAAAGTTGCTGAAGAAGAAGCGAAAGCCATCGCGGAACAAGAGAAAAAAGAACAGTTAAAAAATAACTTTTATTTAAAGAGTTTAGCTGTCCTTTACCCAGAAAGAGTTGAAAAATTATGGGATTATGAAAAGAATGGAGATATCAAACCTGAAGATATTGCTGCTGGGAGCGTCACCCAATTTATTTGGCTTAAATATCCTCTTGATGGACACTCTTGGAAAAAGAAAGTTGGTGATATTGCCGCCATCTGGAAAGATAATGGAACAAGTGGATGCCCAATGTGTGCAGGTAGAAAAAAGAAGGCTGAAAAAAAGGCTAGTTTAATAGAAGTTTATCCTGAACTGATTAGTCAATACTGGGATTACGAAAAAAATAAAGAACTGGATTTAGATCCAGTCACCCTTTCTTTAGGTAGTAATAAAAAAGCTTGGCTTAAATGCCCCCATGATGGAAATGAATGGCAGGCAATTGTTGCCTCAACAATCAATCAACAGTGGTCAAAGGGTAATGCTGGATGCCGAGTATGTAATGGTACTCATGAAAGAAAGCGAGGGGAATGGGGTCAAGCAAATCCTATTGGGATTGAATTTCCTGATGAAGTTGCTAAGTATTGGTTTTATGAAGCCAATAATGAGCTAGGACTTGATCCCATGAAATTAACAATTGGATCGACTAAAGAAGCTTTTTTTAAGTGTCCTATTGATGGTTATGAGTGGGTTGCGCCTCTTTCTCAAATTAAATCCTCTTGGAAAAGAGACAACAGTGGCTGTCCTGCGTGTCGGGGCTGGGTTGCGACTAAAACTACATCTTTGATTTCTATTTATCCCGATTATGTTCCTCAGTATTGGGACTATGAAAAAAATCATCAACTCGGTTTACATCCAACAGCATTGACTAAGGGATCTAACCAAGAGGCTTGGTTTAAATATCCTATAGATGGATATGAATGGAAAACCCGGATAAATAGTATTACAAGAGCTTCTTGGAGTCAAGGGAATAGTGGATGCGCTCGTTGTTTTGGCTGGTCTTTAGAAGCTATTCGTCAGTTTGTTGCTAGTTTACAAGTTCATATTCCCAACCTAACTCAGGCTGAACTATATAAAATATTTGAGCAATCAGGTGTTTTAGATACAACGAATACTAAGGGGTTCAAGATCGTCAAAGATATTATCAAGGGTAAACTGACAGGGCAAAAACTTCGAGATGTAATTCAAGGTAAGCAAATCAAAATCTCTGAGGTTGAGATTAGCTTAGATGAGGATATAAAAGGAGATTCTGAACTAAAAATTGTTGAGGAAACATCTCAAACTTTTGAAACAACTGCTAATTCTCCACAACAACTTGATAAATCTAATGAACTGCCAAGACTAAAAGTACAGAAAAGCCTAGAATTTCTAAGCAGTCAAGTTGTTGCTTCAGCAGATCAAGAGGCGATTGATTTCTTTATTGCTTCTAGGCTTAATCGGATTTGGGCAGAAGTTTTTGAGGATGAATCTGCTGTTGAAGGTGTAGAAGCATTTACCGATGAGGGTTATGGTCATCAGGTGAGAGATCAATTTCTTGACGAATACAACCAAGCGCGGGATATGCAAATTCCGTCAGGTTGGGCATTCCGCATTAATGGCAAAATTACCCCTCCAAACTTAATGCAGAAGTTAGCGGCGGTACAGCTACGCAATCGAAAGCGGATGTTAAATCTTTCGTTGACAGGAACAGGTAAAACTATAGGTGGCATTCTTAGCAGCCGCATTATTGATTCTCATCTCACAATAATTATCTCTCCATTAGATACAATTCCAAACTGGCATGGAGAAATCAAGCACGTTTTTCCAGAGAGTCGAGTAACAATAAAAAATTTCAATCCTCATTGGTTAGAGATTGAGGAGGGACATCACTACATTCTGCTGAATCATGAAATGTTCCAGCAACCCTCAACACCTACTCACATTCGACAACTGCTAGAACGATACAAAATTGACCTCATCATTGTGGATGAGATTCATCGTTGTAAACATCGTAGTGATAATCCATCCAAACGACGACAGATGGTTCTTGCACTAATTACTAATGCAGCGGAGAAGAATCCGGCTCTTAATGTGCTAGGAATGAGTGCAACTCCTGTAATTAACAACCTAAAAGAGGGTAAAAGTTTAGTTGAGTTAGTAACAGGTGTAGAACGCTCTGATTTAGGTGAAACAGCTACACTCAACAACTGTATGCGTTTGCATCAGGCGCTTGTTACTCTGGGAATTCGCTCCCGAGTCAAGCCTAAGATCAAAATCAACAGGGTTTCGATTCCAGTTGATTGTACTCACTTGGTTGATGAAATGCGGGAAAAAGCTACATCTATTTTAAAGATGGAGCAACTTCTTACCCGCGCCAGAATTCCAGCCATTTTGAAGGAACTTCAACCAAAAACAATTGTTTATACTCATTACGTTGAGGGCATTGTCGATCAGCTAAAAGAGGCGATCGAGGGAGAAGGATGGACTGTCGGTTTTCACATGGGAGGAGATAAAAGTGGCCGTAACAATTTTATTGATGGCTCTACAGACATTTTGATTGCCAGTAGTGCAATGGCTACTGGTGTCGATGGATTTCAACGAGTTTGCGATCGCCTAATTCTGAATATTCCACCCTGGACAAGTGCTGAATTAGAGCAGCTAGAAGGGCGATTGAATCGTCAGGGGCAAATTCACGATACTCTCACTATCCTCATGCCTGTAACTTATGGTTTAGACAACGGAGAACGCTGGAGTTGGGATGAGGGGCGCTTAGCTCGGTTACAAAACAAACAAACAGTTGCCGATGCTGCGGTTGATGGTGTGATGCCTCAAGGTCAGCTACGTACAGAATCTCAAGCATTTCGAGACTTGCGGCAGTGGTTAGAACGATTGAAAATAGGCGAACAAAAATTAATTATTCGCCCTAGAATCTTTGTTCCACTTCCAGATGTTGATCCTATAGATGTGCAGCGACGTAATTTTCAGTACGGTGATTTTAGCCGTATGAATGCTCGTTGGAATAGCAGTTACAGTCACACTACCTACGAACGCTTACAAGGCAATCCAGAAGAGTGGATGCAATACCATACGCTTTATCAAGAAGCTCGAAAAACCTGGTCAGTTACTCCTTATGAGGAGGCTATCAAGTGGCTTCAGAAGCGCTCGGATTTAGTAGTGGCTGATTTTGGTTGTGGGGAAGCACTGATAGCTAAAACTCTTACTGGTAAGCATACAGTTCACAGTTTTGATTTCATTGCTATCAATGATTCAGTCATCGAGTGCGATATGACTCGTGTGCCTTTAGAGGATAGCTGTCTGGACGTTGCTATGTTTAATCTGTCACTTATAGGTTTGAATATCTCTGATTATATTCGAGAAGCAGCCCGTACACTCAAACTTGATGGACAGATTTCGATTTATCAGGTAACTTCCCACATTAAAGATATTCAAGGGTTTGTTAGGGGACTTGAACTAGCAGGTTTTAGAATAATTGAAAATACCGAGGTATGGAAATTCCGGTATATTCAAGCAATCAAATCAGAAGAGGTTGAACTCTCACAAATTAGAGTACAACTCTAGTGTACCGAGCGGGCTAACAAATCGTTGTCGCGCAATTTTGAGGGCGGATTTGCAAATTTCGCTTGAGTTTCAAGTTTTCTGGGGCCATACGGGCGATCGACTTTCACGAAAAAACTGCGGTAATCTAGAACTATAACAGATGCTTGCTAATATAGAAGTAGCAACTTGGTAGAGCCTATGACATTAGCAATTGCGATCGATTATTCAGCAAACCCTAAATATATTTAGAATACTTTCATCAAGATATCGGAATCAAAGAAGACGCTTCTGATTAAGATTTAATTTGATTGCTGGTATTTATAATTATGAACTTTCTTTGAAGATAAATTAGCCATCGCCTGAGACTTTCGCAAGAGGTCTATTGACGCTGTTGGCAACTACAGGAAAAGGTCAACAGCTCCAATGACATCAATTACTGTTGGAACAGGTGGCAACTAATTTACTCACGATTCGACATGAGCGTTATGAACAAGGAGTGTTGAAACGCAGACCGAAACCGTATTCTCGAATGCAGGAACCTCGCTCTCTCTTGAAAGCTAAGCTGACTGAGGGCGTAATTAAGCCTTTTTCAGTGCCATTTCACTTAAGTCCTCACTACAAATCTATATTGTCGTAGTTGGAGCGGGCGTCAGATTAATAGCGTGGCACGGTGCGATCGACTACCATTGAGTAAGCATCGATGCCGCCAACGATATTTTTAACGTTGGTAAATCCTCGATCGGTTAACCACTGGCACATTTGAGCCGATCGCACTCCGTGATGACACAGGACGAGGGTTTCTGTGTCGCGATCGAGTCTAGTGTCAATTTCACCAGACCATTCGGCAAACTCGCTAAGCGGAAAAACTACAAATCCCGGCAGGGCCGCGAGTTCAATTTCGTGAGGTTCCCGAACGTCCACAAGCTGAAATTTCTCAGCATCGGTCGTTTTTTCTGCTAAGTAGCGACCTAATTCTTCGACGGTAATTTGAGCAAAATTTTGTGACATTTGATTATTTAAAAAAGTCATTAATCAGTAGTCAGTAGTCAGTAGTCAGCAGTCAGTAGTCAGCAGTCATTAGTCATTAGTCATTAGTCATTTAACAGCTAACAGCTAACAGCTAACAGTTAACAGCTAACAGCTAACAGCTAACTGTCAACAGCTAACAGTTAACTGTTCGGACAGTTTCAGGGTTCACATACAAAAGCTCGAAACCGAGTTTCTGAGGTTGCAAGTGCGCCCGCAGATTGTGATGAGGACGATCGCACTCACTACAATTAGCAATTACTAATTACCAATTAGCAATTACCATTTCCCAATAAATAATTAATTGAGCCGCGAAGGCGGTGGCATTAGCTCGACGGGAGGAGTAGGTGCAGGACGCCCGTCCAACTGGCTCACTTTTTCCCTTGGATCGAGACAAGTTGCCAGCAACCTGTCAGTGGGAAAGTCGAGCCTGCCGCTCAACCCGACGACGCATTCAGCAAACTGTTCTGGTAATAAACTGCGGCGGCACCCATCAAGCACTAACAGGGGAGCTGCAGGTTGAGTTTTTGTTTTGGTGTGAATATTCACTACGCAAGTAGTCAATTCGTCTGGCCGCCTCACCTGCCGACAGGTAGAGAGGGCTTCGAGACCAGAAATATTTGTTTTGCGGTTGATTTGGAGGGCGCATCTAGATATGTCGCGGGGGTGGAGCGCGTCGGCACAAGCTGCTGCAGCTGCCTCGGCCCCTACTCCGGCTTCGATTAATTCTTTAGCGCAGACGCGATAGGAATTTTGAGTTCGGGGAAATCTCAGAGTGATGGCTGATGCTGGGGAGATTGGCAGTGCTACTGCCAACAAACTCAGGGCGACTAGGGGAGTGCCGAGAGCTAACATCCAGCGCGGTGCTGGCTTTGGGGCAGAAGTTAGGGAAAAATTGCGCTTTTGCATGGCTGATCGAGTTGTGAGTTTTTGGGCTGATTGGGGCGATCGAGCGATCGGCTTTTCCTTCAGAATTTACCGCACATTACGGTTCGCTGCGGTCGATCAATTTTTTTATTGATATTTGTGAGAATTTTGAGCGTTATAAACATATAATATAGAGTCTGCATAAAATTGCATACAGAGATTAGAGAGGAAAATAAATGTCTCGATATCGAGGCCCCCGATTAAGAATCGTTCGTCGCCTGAAAGAGTTGCCCGGTTTAACCCGCAAAACGCCCAGACGCGATTACCCGCCTGGGCAGCACGGTCAAAACCGCAAAAAGCTCTCTGAGTATGCGGTTCGTTTGCAAGAAAAGCAAAAACTCCGTTTCAATTACGGTGTGACGGAACGCCAATTGCTCCGTTACGTCCGCAAAGCCCGCCGTGCCACGGGCTCCACAGGTCAAGTGTTACTGCAATTTTTGGAAATGCGCTTGGACAATACTGTGTTTCGGATGGGAATGGCTCCAACCATTCCGTCCGCTAGACAATTGGTAAATCACGGTCACATCACTGTTAACGATCGTGAAGTCAATATCGCCAGCTATCAGTGCAAGCCTGGTGAAGTGATTGCAGTGAAAAATAGAGAGCGATCGCGCACGATGGTGGAAACCAATCTCAAAGATCCAGGCTTGGCTCACTTGCCCAGTCACTTGGAATTTGATAAGCAAAAACTGGTCGGCAAAGTCAACGGCGTTGTCGAACGCGAGTGGATTGCTCTTCAGATTAATGAACTGCTAGTGGTTGAATACTACTCGCGTCAAGCTTAATTTATTAGTCATCAGTCGTTGGTCATTAGTCATCAGTTAGTTGCTAGCAAAGAATTAAAAATTGGGTACGCACTCTGTGATTAGTTAATTGCTACTGAATAACTAGGGCTAAGGACTGAAGACTGATTTTTTAGACACAGCTATGCTGAAGGCTGAAAAAAGCTTTTTGACGGTCAACAATTAAGTGTTAATAGTTAACAGTTAATTGTTGGCCGTTAAATTATATCCCGATTGTTCGATGTTCGGGCTTTAGCTTGTAAGGAAGGAAAATTTAATAATTTAAATATCTGCCACACTCGTCTCTATACCCTTTCTCAAAAAGGTGAGGTACAGGTTGAGATTTGAGATTTGAGATTCTTCGGCTTCGCGAGCGTACAAGTTTTAGACTGGGGAATTGAGGGATTCAGGGATATATCGATCAATATAGCGGTTCTCAAAAAAGTGAGGATAGCCCGGTTTGGCCTATGCCCGGTTTGGCCTATGCCCGGTTTGGCCTATGCCGGATAGTACCTCATGTGAGAGCACAGAAAGGCTATACCTCATCTTTTTTATGATAACTACTATATACCTCTTGCAAAAATTACAAATTATCTGAAATTATCTGCGTCGAACCGTGTTGCATCTGCTTTTTATCTGCGGTTTATGTATCGATTCCGTGACTTGTGCAATGCCAGTTTTTTCTCCCGAAGCCCAGGCCTCAAGAGAGGCAGAGCCTCCGGATATGCATTACCAGGCAGAGCCTGGTAAAGAGCAAAAATATTAATTTGCCGATTTAAAAACCTAGGTTTTAGGGCTTAACAAGGAAACGATGGCAGCATTTAGCCCGCCAAAAATTGCTCGAATTCCCGATCGAATAAATCGCCCCAAGGGCCAAAACAAATTTCGCGCGAACTCATCCACTCGGCTCTCAAATCTCTAGAGCTAGCTAAATCCATAGCATTAAAGACGATCGACTTGCCGAGTATAGCGGCTAACTCCAATCCTCGGGCGAGGGCGGCAATTCCCTCTGGCGCGACAGCATCCACTTGCTGCAGATCCACGACAACTCTCAGGGTGGCCGTTTCCAAAGCTTGCTCCAAATTAATTTGGAAATCTAGGACAGAGATGCCGCCGAGACAGCCCTTGAGTTGCAAAATAATGGTGTTGCATGGGGTGGTTCGGTGAGCTAGTTGAGAGGTTGAATCCGAAACAAATGCAGGCGTGAGGTTAGTAGCGGTCTTCATATTTCTTCCCCCTGCGAGACCGCAACATAACTCTACTCAATACGGGGTAAATGGGGGGAAAAAGGATGCAAGGTGTCTGGAAGATAGCTATAACCATCTGGTTTTAAAAATTTGTTTACAGTATTTGTACTTAATTCCTGGAATTTGTTTGTTACTCTTGGACGCGCTGGCGATTGGGCCCGCGAGGGATAGCTTCGCCGCGGCTGCGGGTGTTTTGTGAACATCTGCGGGCCAGTAAGGCTTCGGAGTCGGTGGTGGGCGATTCTGGAAGGTGGATAGTTATCCTACTCTTCACCGAACCGCTGCGGGGAACGGGAACGCGAGAGCGAACGATCGCCCGTTATTCTCAAAAAGTGTTGCTGGCTTCAAGGCAACTGGTAAAATAAAATTATCGCTTGACAAAAATCACCTGAACTGCATATCCTAGTAAACTCTAAAAACAAGCTTAAATGTTTGAGGGCGATCGCTGCTAGTAGGTGATGTCGATCGTCGGCAAATTTACGGATCTATGCACTCCATCGTGACACAAACTCAACCTTTATCCGGGTATACACTGCCAGTATTTGCCTGTGCAGCAGCACTTGCAGCTTTGCGGTGCTTGCGTGGAGGTATTCAGTATGTAGATACTGTATCAGTAGATTTACTGGAACCGCAAGTAACTGCAGAAATTCCGATCGAACAAGCATCTGTACTCAAAACGGATACTGCTCTAGGCGTGACTCGCTCCGAGCCGGGAGACAACCTCGATTTGACTCGCAATACCCCCGTTTGGGCAATGGTGGAATTGCACAGAGGGGAGGGGGAGAGGGAGAGAGGGAGAGGGGGAGAGGGGGAGAATGGGGGAGAGAGGGGGAGAGGGGGAGAGGGGGAGAATGGGGGAGAGAGGGGGAGAGAGGGAGAGGGGGAGAATGGGGGAGAGATGAGGAGAGAGGGAGAGGGGGAGAATGGAAGAGAGGGAGAGCAGATTGTGATTGTTGGGGGTGAGGGAATTGGACATCACAAAGCAGGTGGAGGAGCGGCAATCTATGATTATGCGATGCGGCTGCTGCGATCGAATCTGAGCAGAGAACTCGCACGGGGAGAAAAAATTACTGTCACCCTGATTTTGCCTTCAGGGCGCAAACTGGCGGCCCGCACTTCTAACGCAGCTTTCGGTGTCGTAGAAGGACTTTCGCTGCTGGGTACAACGGGCATTTCTCAACCGCTGAGCGCCCCCGGACAGTTGGAAGTTTATCGCGAACAACTGCAACAAAAAGCCGAACTGTTTGACACTTTAGTTTTCTGCATTGGCGAAAATGGCTTGGATTTGGCGCGACAACTGGGGATCGATCCGCAGCGGCTGGTGAAAACTGCTAACTGGCTGGGCCCGCTGCTGGTAGAGGCTGGATTTCAGGGCGTGCGATCGATTTTGCTGTTTGGCTATCACGGTAAATTGATGAAATTGGCGGCGGGGATTTTTCACACTCACCACCACCTCGCCGATGGGCGCAGGGAAATTCTCACAGCTTACTGTGCTAAAGCTGGAATGCCCGCCGATGCCTGTTCCGCGATTTTTTCAGCAGCGACGGCCGAAGAGGCTCTCGGGCAACTGCGGGCTTTGGATGCGGCAACTGGTAGCAATTGGGTCGATCGAATTTACGGTGAGATTAGCCGAGAAATAGACTTGCGATCGGCGGATTGCATTTTTACTCACACCAACCAGCGTATTCCCGTGGGCTCAGTGATGTTTGGGCGCGATCGCAAAATTATTGTTAAAAGTGACATAGGAGATACATTTTTGACACAAATTTGTTAATGTAGTGTGAATATCCCGTAATTCTTTGTAAAAGATAGCTCAGGGATAATATTTAACAAGTAATAATTCTCAGTCCCTAGACCTTGATTATACTGGGTTGCGTCCTGAATAAATTTCTGATGCAATAGTTTAATTAATTAGGGTAAGGCTAGAAGTAAATTTATGCTTGTCGCAAACCCTATTAATTGACTGAGATCGCTGACAGCAATCTAGTATAAATCTTATTTATTCCTAGCGACTAAGGGTAGCTCGCTTCCATCAATTTTGGACTCAAGCAGCGACCAATACCTCCGCTACATTCTGCCCAACTAGCAATTAGCAATTACGCAATCACCGTGACTACTCAAATAGAAACTGACTCTGACCTCACAAACTCTTCTCTGGGGCAAATAGACCGCCAAATGATCGTGATTCTCGACTTCGGTTCGCAATATTCCGAACTGATTGCTCGCCGCATTCGCGAAACTCAAGTATATTCAGAAGTTATTTCTTACCGCACTACTGCAGAACAGTTAAAAGCGATCGCACCTAAAGGAATTATTCTGTCAGGAGGGCCGAGTTCTGTATACGATGAAAGAGCTCCCCAATGCGACCCGGAAATTTGGAATTTGGGAATCCCTGTGCTGGGTGTTTGCTACGGGATGCAGTTGATGGTAAAGCAACTCGGCGGGACAGTTGAGCGGGCTAAGTTGGCGGAATACGGCAAGGCATCGCTATTTATTGACGATCCTACGGATTTGCTGACAAATGTCGAGGAGGGCAGCACGATGTGGATGAGCCACGGAGACTCCTGTAGCGAGTTGCCGTCGGGTTTTGAGATCCTCGCTCACACGGACAATACTCCGTCTGCTGCTGTGGCTAACCATGAGAAAAGTTTGTACGGCGTTCAGTTTCACCCAGAAGTGGTTCACTCGATCGGCGGACAAGCTTTGATTCGCAATTTTGTTTACCATATTTGCGAGTGCGAACCGACTTGGACGACAGCTACTTTTGTCGAAGAAACTATTCGCGAAATTCGTGCCAGGGTGGGAGATCAACGAGTTTTGTTGGCTCTATCCGGTGGGGTTGATTCTTCGACTTTGGCTTTCTTGCTGCACCAGGCGATCGGCGACCAACTTACTTGTATGTTTATCGACCAAGGGTTTATGCGGAAGCAGGAACCGGAACGGTTGGTGAAATTATTTCAAGAGCAATTCCACATTCCGGTGCAGTACGTTCAAGCTCGCAGTCGCTTTTTGGCTAAGCTTGAAGGTGTTACCGATCCTGAAGTAAAACGCAAGCGGATCGGTCACGAATTTATCAGTGTATTTGAAGAAGAATCGAAGCGTCTGGGCCCTTTTGATTACCTAGCCCAAGGCACTCTTTACCCGGATGTGATTGAATCTGCTGACACGAATGTAGACCCGAAAAGCGGCGAACGAGTTGCTGTTAAAATTAAAAGTCACCACAATGTGGGCGGGTTGCCTAAAGATTTGTGCTTTAAGTTGATCGAACCGCTGCGAAAGTTGTTCAAGGATGAGGTGCGAAAAGTCGGCCGGTCGATCGGGCTTCCCGAAGAAATCGTCAACCGACAACCTTTCCCCGGCCCGGGATTGGCCATTCGGATTACGGGAGAAGTTACCGCAGAGAGACTAAATATTCTGCGGGATGCTGATTTTATAGTTCGCCAAGAAATTAACCGGCACGGATTGTACGGGGAACTTTGGCAAGCTTTTGCTGTTTTGCTGCCGATTCGCAGTGTTGGGGTGATGGGCGATCAGCGCACCTATGCTTACCCGATCGTTCTACGATTTATCACAAGTGAAGACGGGATGACGGCTGATTGGGCACGGGTTCCTTACGATTTGTTGGAACTGATCTCGAACCGGATTGTGAATGAGGTTAAGGGGGTAAACCGGGTGGTTTACGATATTACTTCTAAGCCGCCTGGTACGATCGAGTGGGAGTGATTTTCGCTTAGGACGGGTGGGCGGACAATTCTTTTGTCCGTCTGCTGGATTTGCGGGCGTTGCTTAATCAGGGTATGAAAAAAATAACTTGAAAATCCCGAAGTTTTGTAGATACTGGTTTCTCTGACTTGCATATTGAGCCAGTCATACCCTAAATCAGCAACGCCGACATTTGAACCATTATGGGACCAAGTAAGTGCATGGAAATGCTATTTTTATGTAACTGATGGATGGTCTGTATATCCCATGTTTATTCCTGATGGGGATCAGATTATTAGCAAGACTTATATGACCCGAGTTGAAGGGAAAAATACCAGACTAAGACATTATTTGGCTAGGCTACATCGTAAGACTCTTTGTTATTCTAAATGTGAGGAAATGCTCAAGCATTCTATTAAGTTATTAATAGATTACTTGAAGTTTGACGATATTCCCATGACCGGGGCATTCATACCTTGATTCAGCAACGCCGAAACCCGCTTTCTGGGATTTTGGTGGATTTAATTTGATCGCTGCGTGGCGATAAACCGGGTTTATATGAAGATTTAGGTTGAGTGGGAGATCTCGGGGAAGAAACCCGGTTTCTGGGATTTTAGTGGATTTAATTTGATCGCTGTGTGTCTGGTAACGAGTAATTTAATTAATGTCTCAGCAACCGCAAACCACTCAATGTTACCAAAACTGTAGATCCTTCATGACCGATAACGCCGATCGGCATTGTGATATTTCCTAAAAAATTAGCAGCCAACAATAGTATAATGCAGCTTAGCGCAAAAACAATGTTTTGTTTGACTACATTTTGAGCGCGGCGGCCCAAACTAATTGCTTTACCTAGTTGTTCTAGTTTATCTGCCATTAATACGATATCAGCAGTTTCTAAAGCGACATCGCTACCGGAAATTCCCATCGCAATTCCCACGGAAGCTTGGGCGAGGGCTGGTGCGTCGTTGATGCCGTCTCCTACCATTGCGACGGTTTGATACTGGGTTTGCAGCTTTTTAATTAGGTGCACTTTGTCTTCCGGCAAAAGTTCGGCGTACACTTCGTTAATGCCTAGTTGTTGGGCGATGTATTGAGCGGTTTGTTCGTTGTCGCCTGTCAGCATTATGATATGTTCTACACCTAAATTTTGCAAGCGTTTTACTGTGGCTGCCGCTTCCGGGCGGACTGTATCTGCGACTGCAATGATGCCCAAAAGTTCATCGCCCTTTGCTACCCAAACAACTGTTTTTCCCTCTGCTTGCAATTGTTGGCTGATGTGAGTCAACTCCGAAGTTGCTCGCACAAAATCGGCTTTACCAATGGTAATCGTTTGATTGTTAACTTTGCCGACTATTCCGCGACCTATTTTTGCTTGTACGTCGATCGCGCTTGACAATTGTAACTTTTGCTGCTGGGCGGCTTGGACAATTGCTTGGGCGATCGCGTGTTCGGAATGAGTTTCGAGGGCTGCAGCCAATTGCAGAACTTCTGTTTCAGTATATCCGGTTGCTGGTACAATTTGGATAACTTCAGGTTTTCCCGTGGTGAGGGTTCCGGTTTTGTCAAAGGCGATCGCCCGGACTTTACCAACTATCTCCAATTGCGCGCCGCTTTTAAACAAAATTCCCTGTTTCGCCCCGTTAGCCATACCCGAAAGCAGCGCCGGCATAATCGAAGCCATCAGCGCGCAGGGGGATGCGACTACTAGGAAAATCAGCGCTCGATAGATGGTATCTTCCCAATTCCAGTTTAAAATAAAAGGCGGCAAAATTGCCAACAACAAGCCTAGACCGACAATTAATTTAGCATAACCGCGCTCGAACTTTTCCACAAATTGCTGAGAAGGAGGCGCTTCTGTTTGTGCTTGTTGTACCAGCCGAATCACTCGCTGAATCAAACTGCTTTCGGGAGTTTTGTGAACTTCTAATTGTAGCGCGCCGGCACCGTTAATCGTGCCTGCAAAGACTTCATCGCCAGCAACTTTTTCCACGGGCATCGATTCGCCGGTAATCGAGGCTTGATTGAGGGTGCTGTAGCCTTCGATAATTATCGCATCTGTAGGAATAATTTCTCCGGGCTTGACTAAAAGCCGATCGCCAATTGCCAATTTGTCGATCGCAACCAACCGTTCCCCATCGTACATTATCACCCTAGCAGTATCCGCCGTCAAACTCATCAAACTGCGGATGCTGCGTTCAGTCCGCTGCATCGCATAACCTTCCAGCGCGCCGCTAATTGCAAAGATTAAAATTAGCACCGCACCGTCAACAATTAAATGATATTCTTGCCGCCACAGCCCCAAACCTGCCGCGCCCAAAGCAGCAACAATCATCAACAAATCTACATCTAATTCGCGTTCTTGAAAAAGCGTAGTCAAGCCTTCGCGGGTGCTGGAATAGCCGCCGATCACGTAAGCAGCGGGCAATATTAACACCGCTAAGCCCAGCCAACCGACTTGTAGGGCGATCGAGCCCAAAATTACCAGAATTCCGCACAGGGCGGCTGTTAAAGCATCGGGGTGCTCTTCTGCGAGGCGCGAGAGGCGCGAGGTGGGGAGGGAATTGGGAGTCATGGGAAAATTTGACTTGGTAGAATGACTCCTGCATCGTAAACCTTGACATTAATGTCAATGTCAAGCTTTTGGTCTAAATTCCCTGCGGGTAGGGAAACGGAACTGCCGTTTCCTGTATTTCGGGCGATCGCAAACCGCGATAAACTGTCGGTAAATCTGGTAAGAAAACAGCATTGCCATGTCCTGCACAAACAAACATAGTCCTGGACACATCAAGCCAAATAAACCCGGTTTTTCACCCAATCTGTCGGCTACAATCAAGTATTTTCGTAAAAACCAGGTTTCTGACCACCCGTGCGTCCAAGACTATATCTATCCCAATCTGGAAATCAATTCATCAGCCGATAACTGAGGCAATTGTTCCAACAACAATGTCAACTCTGCGACAGGTAAAGCCAACAAATTAGCAACCAGTGTAGGTAAACTATCGCCAAATTCATTTAAGCGCAGTGCCAAGACATTTTCTGCTAACAATCTCACCGCTTCTTGCCTGCCTGCTGAATCCACCGCGAGCATAGATATCGCCAGCAAAATTACCGTAAACTCGGCAGCAGGTATCCTGGACACGGGAGAGAGAAACGCTATCATCAACGAGTCTAGTTCTCCAAATCTCACTCGCAGAAAATTCTCTAAAATTAAGCGCTGTTGTTCTTGTCTTCCTTGTTCTAATCCTTGTTCTAATCCTTGTTCTAATCCTTGCTCTAATCCTTGCTCTAATCCTTGTTCCTGTGCTGCTTGTAACTGTTCTTGAAAGAGAGGTGCGATAGTCATAATTAACTCCCGGTCTTCTGTTTCTATGGGCTGTTCTAAATTTGCTACTAAGTTTGATTGCAGTCGATACAGCAATTCTAACGCATTAGTTCGCAGGGGGTTGTCTGTAGCCAAGGCGATCAACTCGGCCACTGCTTTTTCCTGCACCTTTCCTCTGCCCAAAATCCTCAGCCACAAGGTTTCGGGAGTTTTTGGCAACTGATGGATTACCACAATTGCCGATCGCAAATATTCCCCCAAAAAATAGATACCGGGCATCCAATTGGGTTCGTCTGGTTGTGCGCGAAACCCGTTTAACAGCGATTCTGACGCTGTGGGAGTGAGAATCCACAATTTCGGAAAATCATTTTCGTTAAGTCGAAGATTGTCTCTTCTGGCTTCTCGCTCTAATTCGCTCTGAATATCAAACAATTTGCTGATGCAACCTACAACTTCCCTGATAGTTGCCGGGTTGCGGAACGGTTCAAAAATTGCCGTCGCAGTTGCTAGTTGCCCCAACAATCCTAAGTTTTTGATATGTTCTGGGACTGTGGCTTCATGAGTAAAGTAAACATCGATTTCTTGCACTTCGGAAGTGACATCGCGACCGATATTGACTGTTCCTAATGGAGACAGCATCTCTTCTAGGTATTCTTTGGCAAAGCGATCGTGAATTAATCGAGTCATTCGATTTTAGATTTAAAATTTTGGATTCACTGCATCAGTCAATTTTATCATGCTTCAAAGCAATATTTTAGGTTTTATGTTCTTATGAGAAAGGAAGTAATTGCCAAAATATAAATTATTTTTTACGTCGCAATGATACTTCTAAGAATAGACTTATATCAACTATTAAACGCTCTCAAATAAGAATATTTATTATAAAAACTGCATAGTCCCGCGCCGGACAGGGCAATGCCGTTTACCTACAGATATCGGATATAATTTAGAAGATTTAGTCCTAGTTTGCAGAATTGGTGTTGTGCAACAAGAATACCTGACAATCAAACAACTTACTGAAGCGGTAAAAGGCACAATTACGCCTCGGATGGTGCGGCATTATCACGCTTTGGGGCTGCTATCTCCGGCCGTGCGATCGACCTCTAACTACAGACTTTACACCCGCAGCGACGTGCAAAGACTTCAAAGAATAGTCGCACTCAAGCAACAAGGCTTTCAACTGTCTCACATTCGCAAATTGCTAGAAACTGATGCGGATGCTTCTCCTGACGCGCTGGTGGCGGCTTTGCAACAGCAATATCTGTCGGTAATTCAGCAGATTGTTCGCCTCCGAGAAACGGCTTGTGCACTGGAAGGATTGCTGGGGCGGGATCTTTCGTGTCAAGCGGTGCAAGCGGGCGCACTGGCGCAATTGAGGCTGTTGCAGGCGCAAACTGACGGGGAGTTGGGACAGTTGGAACAACTTTGGGAGGGTTGGGATGCGGGGGCGCACACTCACCCGGAGGCGTTTGGGGAGTCGTTGCAGCATTTGTTGCCGGATTTGAGCGATCGCTCGGAAATTGAGGTAGACTTGCTTTCTAAACTGGTTTTAGCCTGCGGTGATTGTTCGCTGTTGCCGTTTGTGAAGTTGAGCCAAACGGCGATTAAATCGGCGCGGGAAGCTTTGAAAAATCAATGTCAAATTGTCGCTGATGTGCCGCCTGTGTTTGCGGCTTTGGATCACACAAGATTGGCGCATTTGGGAATAAGTATTGCAACTTTAATTGACGATCCGCACATCAATGCTGCGGCGGAAGCTGAACAGGAATTTTGGGCTGAGCGTGAGTGGTTTGAAAAGTTGTTGAAATTGGAAAAAAAATGTATATTGGTGATAGGATATGCGCCGTCTGTGCTGATGGCGGTGTGCGAGGCGATCGAGAACGGGCAACTGCAACCGGCTTTGGTGATTGGAATGCCGATCGGGTTTAGTCATTCTCCGGTGGCGAAACGGCGGTTAGTGCGATCGGGCGTTCCTTATATTACGACGGTGGGAACTTTTGGCGGTGGTTTATTGGCGGCGGTGGCTTTGAATGCTTTGGTTGAGTCTTTGATTGAAAAGCCGAATTGCCACTGTCATCTCAAGTGACTAAGGCAACAAATATAACTCACACAGCAACAAAGTTACATTAAAGAGTTTGTTCAGATTTATGTTAGATCAATTTGAAAGTTGGATTCAGGACAAACGTCAGGAAATTGAAAACTGGGGTTATCAATTAGAGATCGTAAAATCTCCGTCAGATGTAGCTCAACAAAGTCTACGCTTGGACTTAGATTCTGATAATTATATCGCTCGAATAACACTATGGGAATCGGGAGATTCTCAACTAGAAATTATAGATGTTGTTTCAGAAAAAATGGTGTTTGATGAATATTTAAAGATTCAGGCGAATTTTAACTTCAGCAAAGCTTGTGAAAACTTCTTCAATATTTTGAATTTAAACATTTGTTGAAAAGGAGTTAAATATATACATATTGAAACTCATTTGTATAAAAATATTGTAACTGGTCAAAAACTCGCACCCAAAATTACGATCTATCCAGATGTGAGGAATTAAAAAAATGGAAGAAATAAAGGCTAAAATCATCAAAATTGCTACCAATATCATTAACCAAGAAATAGATTTATTAGATGGATGTCGTACATTAGTGCATCTTCAACGTGAATTAGCAGAGCCACCTGAAGCCTTCTTTGTATTAAGAGGAATAGATTCCGAGACAGATATTTTTCCTATTGTCCCCGCAGAAAGAAAACAATGGGCTTCAGAAGCGTTGTCAAGATTAGATACAGAAAAAAATGAATATATTTCTTTAGTAAAAGAGGAAATAATAGAAGCCTGTAGGGAAATAATACAGCAGATTCCACATTTATGAAGTACACCGCGCGATCGTTAGCTCACCGTAGGGACACGGCATTGCCGTGTCCCTACATTTCATAAACTGGAATACGCTGTAACTAGCCTTAGCACTGAACAGACGCCGAATGGCAGCTCATTCAACCACTAAATCGCGAACAACAGCGTACAAATCAAATTCTCCTTTCTGCGGTTGCAAATTTACATCGTTGCTTCTTCCTTCACCATTTTCCCAACGCCCCCCAAACAGCACCCGAAACCACACCCCAAATCGCCCCCAAACCAGCCCCCACGATCGCCCCCGCGACAGGCGCAAACTGCATCGGCACCCCAGCGCCCAAAGCCGGAAACATCGCAGACACCCCCGCCCCCAACACAGCACCCGCAAAAGTCCCCAAAAAACTGCCCCAAATCGCCCCCAAAGTTCCACCCCTCCAACCCGAAGGCTGAAACGACACCGGCAGCTTCGGCGAAAACCCGCAAACACCCAACAAACTACCAGAAACCACACCCCCAACAGCACCCACACCCGCCGCCACGATCGCCACAGCCAGCAACAAACTCGCAAACTCGTTCACCGGCCGCATCTGCCCGCTATATTGCTGCCAAACCACCAGGCCGGCCCCCAACAAAATACCAGCCACAGTACCCGCAAACGCTCCCCAAACCGCTCCTAAATACGCTCCCCGCCGGCCCCACGTCCTCCCCACAGGCATCGCCAGAGGAGGCTTGCAAACAGCCCAAACAAAGCCCCACACCATACCAACCCCCGCGCCGGACAAAATTCCCTGCCCGATCGCCGGATTTTCACTCATCACCCCAAACACCGCACCGCCGATCGCAGCCAAAAAGAAAGCCCCCCACAGAGTCCCCACCAAAACCCCTCCCCACTTCCGCCAAATCTGGTTCGGCGGCAAAGTAAAAATCCCCCAAATCATCCCAAAAAAACTTCCCCAAATCGAACCGACAAAAATCGCCCCCAAAATCGCGCCGCCGCCCTGGGCCACAGCCGAAAAAACCCCCGCCGCCGCCGCCAAACACAAAGTACCCCAAACACCGCCCCAACCAGCATCCCGAACAATGCGCTCCAACTTGCCCACCGGAGCCCTCGCCGCAGGAGTCCGACTCCGAGAAGACATCGGCATCGGTAACAGCGGCACTGCGTACTGGCCTAGTTGGCGCGGCAGCCCCGTTGAGGAGTATTGACGGCGCGGTGCGGTGTCCCTCACAGGCGCTGTGGGTTGGGGCTTTTTACGCTTGGTTTTGGCGGGCTGCAAGTGCAATCCGTTGTTGACTGCTTGTCGCGAAGGAAACGGATCGCGGCCTTTGAGGAGTTTTGCCCGATCGCACCAAGGACACCGACTCAAATGATTTCCGTATTTATGCTGAGAGTTTTTGCTGCAAGTAACTAAAGCATCTTCCGCTTCCCGAATCGCATTCACCCAAGTTTTCGCATCCGGGCGCGCCGCCGGATTGAGGTGTCCTTCCTCAAAACAGCGGATAAACATCTGTCGCAGCCTCGGCTGCAGCATATCGAAGGGCGGCGCTGCGGGCATCGGGCGGTAGGGTATCCGTTTGGTACCGTTGGGGAAATGGCCCGATCGAATTCTCGCTTCCAAAGGCGGCGGTTCATCGCTACCGAGATAAACCCCCGAAAACGGGTGCGTACCTTCCATCAGCAATTGAAAAATTAGCACCGCTAAACCGAACAAATCGTGCTCTGGGGCTCGATCAATATCCCGAAAAGTCTGTCCCTGCAATTCCGGCGGCGTAAACTCCGGCTTCCCCACGGGACACCGATAAACGTAACCCGTATAAGGATCGCGCACTTGAAACGAATCGGTGTCTACCAGCGTTACCAAAGCCGTATCCGTCACGAGAATGTTCGACTCGTTCACGTCGCCGATGACGTAACCCCTGACGTGGAGGGCGTTGACAGCCGAGGCGAGATTTCGGGCGGTGCGGTGGAGGTAAAGATAGCTAAATAGCGGTTTTTGTTCGCGCCTGGTTTTGGGAGTGTAGAAAGTGTGTATTGGCATCACTTTCTTGACGCGCGGCATCACAAAACCGACGATTTTTTCGCGCCCGCCGACAGTATGCAGCAAATCGACTGGCCAAGCTATTGAGGCGTGTCCCGGTTCGGCGATCGGCGCATCCGGCGGCATACTGAACATGACTGTGAGTTTGTCGCCGTCTTCGTCTGTCGGTTTGTGGTAGATTTTTGCTACTAGGGATGGATCTTGGGCGATCGGGTAGATGCGACCTTCACCGCCGCTGGCGATCGCGCTGTTGCTGTCGATCGCAATCAGTTGTCCGCTAAATTGGCGCTGCAACTGCATAGAATTCCGTTAGGGGATAGAGGATTAGTAGATTTTAGATTTTAGATTTTAGATTTTAGATTTGCGGTAGTGGTACAGAAGCGTCCTTGGATCCGGACTGAAGTCCGAACGATCGAACCAATTTTATTGTGGTTGTTCGTGGGAAGGGTGTCTCGCCCCTCCCATGCAAATTAGACGTGAATCAGCTTCAAATCCACGGACAATAACATCTTATCCTCAATTTTTTGTTTGACGGCGGGTGTCACCTGACAATTATCGGTGTTGAGGCATTCCACCAGCAAGTTGTAGGCGTAGTAATACTGTTTCAGCAAGGTTTTTTGTTGGGGGCGAAAATCTAAATTGTAGCCGATCGCGCTCTTAAATTTTGCCAGCCAACTTTTGCCGCACTCTTTCCGCCACTTTTTCCAATTTTGCAAATCTGGCATCTGATGCTGAAATTGTTGCAGCAGTTGTTTGAGTTCCGGTTCAATATTCAGCCCCAATATCCCCACCAATACACCAGTCAAATCCTCGTCAAATTCCAGTTTTCGCATCCCGATATTCTCCGCAAATTCCACATCTTGTCCCGCTTTTGCCAAACAATTTCGCAACTTGCAAAATTTCGATTTATCAAAATCGAGACTTGGTTCGAGGACGCGAGTCAAAGTCAAATCTAAGACACAAACCAAGGCTACATAAAAAGCCCGAATTTCCCCTTTATTCAAATTATTTCCCACTAACACCGACTTCTGATTAGCCCAGATTAGCAACTGCTGCAAGGTTTGATCTTTCGCTGCCATACTGTCAATTTTTTCTTGCATTAGCAGCACAAGTTCGTCAGCAGGTTGCAAAATGCCGGCGACTCTCAAAAATTCATTTTTCCACTTTTTGTCTGCAATGCGGCTGACAAATTCTGGTAGCGATTCCGGGTTGGCACTGTCAATCAGATATTCTGGTTGAGTGTCGGTTTCCTCTATTAGTTCGTCAACTGCAGTTTTGATAAAATTATCCACCAACCAGTCGCGGGTACGCGAGAAATTGCTGTCCAATTCCAAGTAATGACTGCCTAATTTTGCCTTAAAGTCTTTGGGGAAAATCTCTTTGGCGGCTAACAGATTTTTCCAGTGAGTTAGCTGGCTGCTGTTACGTTCGGGAAAGCGGTTGTACAGATAGTCGATCGCGATCGCCTCTAGAATCGCCGCACCCAGGATTTCCCGCCGCTTTAGTTCGTTCTCTGGCGCGCTTTCGGGGCGCTGAGTTAGGTCGATATGCTGGCTGAGAGTTGTTTCGATCGATCGTTCAATCAGCCATTTACCCGCACGGTAAAAATTGCGATCGAACTCCAAGTAAATCGCCCCAAACAATGCCTCAAAAGTCTGAGACAAAAAATTATTATACTCGCCATTGTCTGTTTCTTTCCAGTTACCGACAGGCCGACCAAATTCGCTCAATTTTAAATTTTGTGCTAATTCGGCAATTTTTTTTTGGTCTGCTAAACGACTTTTTAGCGTTGCTATATAATCGCAGTTCAGATCGGGATAGGTGCGGTACAGGTAGTCGGTAACAACAGCATCAAAAATCGCTCCGCCTAGGAGTGACAGCCGTTGCTGCTTCACCTCTTTCCCCGTTTGGCGATCGCACTTGTTGCCTAGCTGCCAGCGGCTAGTCAAGGCAATTTCCAGCAGTTCGGTTTGCCCGAAGTCCTGCAGGTCGATCGCTGCTTTGACTGCTTCAACATCTACCTTTTGAATTTTTATCTGCTTTAATTCTTTTTCACATTCATCCCATTTTTCCAACCAATCACTGCCTGCATCTTCCACGTACAAATCAACAAAATCTACCCCGCGATCCATCCAATCATCCTGCATTTTCCTCGCTGCTTCCAGTTCTTCCAAGACTTTTTGCAAGTTGCTTTCAACGGTGCTTGTACCTTGTACTGTCATAGTATTGATTTTGATGTAATTTGATTTTATTTCCAACAATTTCACTGCGATACAATCAAATCTCTATCTTTCTTAGGGTGCAAATTAGGAACCATACCGCTATTGATTGCTGCGGTAAATCTTCCCGTTGCTTAGCATTCGTATCGATAGCCTGTTGCCCTTCATGATGTCAACAATCGCTTAAAAACCTTTGTATTTTTCGTTTATACCCGAATCTCGATCCCCCTCAATCCCCCTTAAGTGGAGGACGCAATAAAAAACTCTTGTCCCCCCGATAGATTGGAGGGGCCAGGGCGATCCAAGGCCTAATAATCAAACAGCAGACCCATACTAAGTTTGACATTAAATTGACAGCTATGCCTGTGGCCGCAGTCTGGCAGAATACCCCTCCCGGAAACAGAAAATGGGAGGAAAAATCTTGGCGCAGTCTTCCCGGACAAGAGAAGCGAACTGAGGCTTAGATTTTGACCGTCTAGAGTTGTGGAATATATGAGGCAATTCAAAATTTCTTCTTCACCGAGTTTTTAGGAGTCGAACTATTCTCAGCAGCAGATTTGGTAGATTTACGGGAACTTCAGGTAACGACCTGGGGGCAAATTATCACTATTATATAATGCAATGTTAACTAACTGGTTCAGGAAATTTGCATCGTTTCTATCATAACTTAAAAATAATCCTCTGTCAATCCCCCAATCTTGAAGAGTCTGTTGCCATTTTTGATATTTTTGTTCGGAAAACTCATCAGAAAGAGTAGTGACTTGAATGCAGAGGGGCTGCTGTTGGCGGTTGCTAACGATCGAATCAGTTGCCATAGAAAGATCGGCAACATAGCGATACAAAAAACTGCCTTGGCGTTCCACAATCCGGGATGCGATCGCCCGAATCACTATATCGTCAGCCGGATCGAATTCACCAGCCTTGAGTTTTTGTTTCCAGATGTAAAATTTGCGATCGTTTTCGTTCAGCCATTTAGGAAATAAATAGCCGTACCAATACCTTTCTCCCGGAGTCATTAACTCAAACGCCGCTTGTTTTTCTATTTCCGAAGGTAGAGATTGAACCGCCAGCCAAACCTGAGAATCTCGGATAAGCTGCAGCAAAAAAGCCATCACAAATTTCTTAGCAGTTAGCGAACCGGGTTTAAGATCCTTTACCCAGCGATTGATTTCCTCCAATCTTCTCGCCAAACTCGGATCTATTCGATCTGCTGCGCTAATTAGGGAGTTGAGCTTATCCTTAATATCTTGTGCTTGCAAGTGACGACCTACTGTACAGATTAAACCAGAATTGTTTACACCTCGATTTTATTATAGAACAGCGCCAAATTTTCATATCTCGTTAGACATCTCGAACAATTGTTGTGGGGTAGGTATCCTGACAGCCCTTAACTTGATTTTTAGGAGATGTCTATTTAATAGTTGCTGCCGATTCCCGCAGGCGCAGGTACAATAAAATTCCAAAAACATTTATCAACGGCGCAACTAAAAAGAGAGCTGCTTTACCTGCGAGATTAGATGCTAGGGATATTCCTGTCGGATCAATTGATATGGGTATCAATACTCCTGGAATAAAATACACAAATGACACCAAGCAGCTCGATCGAAATAGCAACCACTCGCGTCCTTTAGTTAATTGCCAACTGCTGTTAAGACTGTCCACATCCGCGCAGTTGTCAATGACGGTAGCGCAAGGTGCAAATAGTAAGCGACAGGCTAAATAAACTCCTGGAATTATTAGTGCAAGGGAGGCTGCAAAAACCATCACCGCCGACTTACCAAAAACCAATATGAGGGGCAACAACCTCCTGTTTGCTTGTTGGAAAGCCTCGTTCACAGTTACTTGATTCCCTGTGAAACTTCTGTAAAGGTAGAAAATCAAGGCTCCCCTCACTAAAGGAATTAAAACACATAAGTAGATAATATTCAAAGCAACACTTGTTGAACCTAGTTTTCCTGAAAGTTTCAGCACGCTAAATATGAACAGGGGAGAGCCGATAATCAAGTGGGGAACGTATATAGTTCCCATACTAGCAAATGCTTCTCGTAACAAACTTCTGGCACTAATTAGTGGAGCAGTCATATTTTTTATCTGGCTTTTTTTAAGTAGATTTGAATATGTTAGACATCACCAGAAAGACTTGCTAACAATAATGTTAAGTCATCATCGGTGCGTTGGGAAACTCTGGGCGATCGCAAAAATGACTCTAACTGCTCTTTTGCATCCGACTCTTCCTTCGGTTCGCCCGAAAACCGAAACAACGGCGTAAAAAACGGCTTGTGGGGCGTACCTTCGGGGATTTTGAGAGCTAGCATTTGCAAGCCGTCGGAAAACACGGCCAAGTGCCGCAGCGGTTGCCGCATTACCTGAAATTGCGCTGTTTCGATCGCATTTGGCGAAACCAAAAAGATGGTTTCGTTGATATATTCGCCGCAAGGGGGTACAGTAAGGGCGATCGCATTTCCCTCACTATCGCCCGCAACCGCAGCACCATCACCAATTTGAGCAACTGCGATTAATTCCGGTGTCGCCACAACCGCAATTAAAGTGCAAGCCAAATCCCTCGCCGGCACTTCCCGCACAGCCGCTTCTGCTTCCACCTGCGCCCGCGCGACTTGCAGAGAAGCTGTCAAAAATACCTGCCATTCGCCGTCATTCTCAGGCTGCAAATCCTGTTGACAAATCATTTCGACAACCGCTTCTACAGCAATTTTTGCCCCAACTTCTGCCAGTGCAGCCGAGCCCGCGCCGTCAGCAACTGCTGCTACCAAAACACCGTTGGCCAAGACGCGCCAGCAGTGGGCATCTTGACAGGGCTGCGATCGTTTTTCGTGGCTAGTACCCGTCACGGATGCCGCTACAACTTGCCAATTACTCAATAGTTCAGATTCGTTAGTCATCAGTCATTAGTTATTAGTCTGTGGTCATTAGTCAACAGTCATTAGTCAACAGTTATTGGTTATTGGTTGTTAGTTGTGGGTTTTGGTTGTTAGTTGTGGGTTTTGGTTGTTGGTTATTGGTTATTAGTTGTTAGTTGTGGGTTATTGGTTATTGGCTATGAGAATCAAGCAGCAATTTAGATTGAACTATTCCATAAAAGAATCAAAAAAAATCCTGAGTTCGGATCTCTGCTTTACAATCTGTCTCATCAATTATTAGTTTGTGTTCATTTTGTAGAGAGATTCCTTAAGAATCTATTACTATTATTAACTAATGAGCCCTAACAACTAACAATCAACAACTAACAACTAACAATCAACAACTAACAACTAACAACCAACAACCAACAACCAACAACTAACAAATAACAACTAACTAACTAAACAGTTCCCCATCCGGGCGGCGGCAGTGCTACTTGTTCGTCAATTTTTGAGTGAGAAACTCTCTGCATACTAGCCGACAGCCAAATGAACATCTCTCGAAAGTCTAATCCTTTCAATTTTACAGGAGTGCGATCGACAATTTCTGCGAGACGGGAGATATTAGCACCTTCAACTCCGACAGCAAAAAATGCCACGCGCTTGTTCGTTTCTTCCTCTTTAATTCGCTGTGCTGCTATTTCCACAACATCATCTGATTCGCCTTGAGGTTCGCCGTCGGTAATCATAAATACCCACGGGCGGTAGTAAGTGATGCCGTTGTTGCGGTATTCGGATTTGCGGGCGGCAATGGTATCTAGTGCGAGCTGAATGCCCGCGCCCATGTGGGTTTGTCCTTGGGCTGTCAGCAGCGGTGTCTCGAACTGGTCGGCGGTCACGAAGTCTTGCACGACTTTGATATTATTGTCAAAGGAAATAATCGCGACTTCAACTCGCTTTTTAGCTAGTTCGTCTTTAATTAGGTCATTCCTAAAAACTTCCAGCCCCTCATTCAAGGCATCTATGGCTGCGCCTTGCATGGAGCCGGAGGTGTCCAGCAGCAAAACGCAGGGACAGCGCGGCTCTGGGTTTTCGGCAAATTCAACAGCTTCGTCTAGTCTCATGGTTCGGGGTTGACCTTGGAGTGGCTTGATTTCTAGGTTTGTTACTTTCTACCCTAGCCAGTAGGTGACATATTTAACTCAATCTGCCGGCTGGCGATCGTATTTTACCATTTACCTGAATCGATTTGAGATTTTTGATTGTATATTTTTGATTGTATAATTAGATATCTGCGGTCAAAAAAACAAATTCATTCCTGCCTGTGGTAATGTAGACTAATAGTATTACTGCAAAATAAGGATAAATCTTATGATTGCAACAGTCACGAAAAAATTAACCTTTGACCAATTCCTTGTAGAATGTCCAGAAGATGGGCGCTATGAACTGGTAAATGGAGAAATTGTAGAGATGAATTCCACCAGAAATCATGATGATGTTGCTAATGTCTTGTTATTTGACTTCAACGATGAAATTCGGCGATTGAATTTGAATTATGTTGTCAACAATACAGCCGTTATCAGAACTGTAAGTAAAGCCGGCGTTGAACAAGGGCGGAGACCGGATGTCAGCGTCATCGATCGCGATTTATGGCGCTCGAACCGTTCGGCTTATGCTGCGTTGCGGGAACCAATTCAATTGGCGGTGGAGGTAACATCAACAAATTGGGATGACGATTATATCGACAAACTGGACGAGTACCAGCGCCTCGGAATTCCTGAGTATTGGATTGTCGATTACTTAGCAATTGGTAGTAGGGAATTTCTGGGAAATCCCAAAGTTCCAACTATATTTGTCCATCTTTTGGATGCAGAGGGCAACTATCAAAGAAGTGCGTTCAAAGGCAGCGAACGAATTGTATCGCGGACTTTTCCTGAATTAACGCTGACAGCAGAAGAGGTGATGAACGTTTAAATTTGTTTTCTCTAGATAGCCCGATCGCCAATCTATACAAAATTACTGAAAATATGAAATCTGTTTCTGAAAAAAAAGCTATTAGTGCTTGGGACTACAAACCTTGGTGGTGTCAGCCTTGGTCAATTCTTTTGACTGGCACGAGTCTGATTGGCGGTAGTTGGTTTGTGTTAAAAACTGTTTGGATAACTGTTGTAGTCGCGATTCCTTTATTGGCTTGGATGGGGTTTTTCTTGTTGGTTTGGCCGAAGTTGATGGTGTCTAGCGGTGCTTTAGATTCTCATTCAGATTAGGTTTTGGTGGTGCGCTGTTTGTGGGTGCGCCATAAGTATCCTAGGTTTATAGCAAAGTCTCGATCCCCCTAAATCCCCCTTAAAAAGGGGGACTTTGAAAAGTGGACGGTTTCGCCCTTAACAAAAGGGGCTTTGACGCTCTTGTCCCCCCCTTGTTAAGGGGGGCTAGGGGGGATCGATAGCCTAACGATCGAAGAGTGTTTCGCGCCCTACAATAACTCTACGCTTGCGGGTAATAGTCTTGAATTGCTTTCACTTTCATCGGGTTGGATTTGAGCGATCGAATTCCCGCTGCTGTGGCTTTGGCACCGGCGATTGTGGTAATAATCGGGATTTTGTAACTCAAAGCTGTGCGGCGGATAAAGGTTCCGTCGGCGCGGGATTCTTCGCCGGAAGGTGTGGTGATAATTAGTTGGATTTTTTCATTCTTGATCGAATCCAACAAATTTGGCCGCCCTTCGTGCAGTTTCAATTCCAAATATACATCTAAACCTTGCTCTCGCAAAACTTTGCGCGTTCCGTGAGTTGCTACTACTTTGAAACCTAATTCTAAGAATTCCTTCACAACCGGTACAACTGCTAGTTTATCGCGATCGCGCATGGAAACTAGCACGACTCCGAATAACGGCATCACTTGTCCCGCACCGAGTTGAGCTTTGGCATATGCTTTGCCAAAATCTGTGTCAATCCCCATGACTTCGCCAGTCGATCGCATTTCTGGCCCTAACAAAGTATCAGTTCCCGGAAACTTAGCAAACGGTAGCACCGCCTCTTTCACAGAAACGTGAATTGGTACGATCTCTTTAGTAAAACCTAAAGCTTCTAGAGTTTGGCCGGACATGACTCGCGATGCGATTTTTGCTAGGGGAACTCCGATCGCTTTTGACACAAAAGGTACTGTGCGAGAAGCCCGTGGATTAGCTTCTAAAATGAAAACTTCTTCGCCTTGGACAGCAAATTGAATGTTCATCAACCCGATCACTTTCAGGGCTTTTGCTAGTTCCACTGTCTGGCGGCGAATTGTTTCTACCGCTTTCTCAGAAAGGGTTTGGTAAGGGATGGAACAAGCCGAGTCGCCGGAGTGGATTCCCGCTTCTTCGATGTGTTCCATAATACCGCCGATCGTCACATTGCCGGTCGTATCGGCGATCGCATCTACATCGACCTCGATCGCATTTTCCAAGAACTTGTCAATTAAAATCGGATGCTCCGGTTCTACCAGCACCGCGTAAGTCATGTAACGTTCCAATTCCGTATCGGAATAAACAATTTCCATTGCTCGCCCGCCCAACACGTAACTCGGCCGCACCACCACCGGATAACCGATGCGTTGAGCGACGATTAAAGCATCCTCAAAACTGCGCGCCAAACCGTTAGCGGCTTGCTGAATATCCAACTGTCGCAGAATTTTTTCAAATCGCTCCCTATCTTCAGCGGTATCGATGGAATCCGGCGAAGTTCCCCAGATTTTTGTTTGTACGTCGGGATGATTTTCGAGAGCTTTTTGTAAAGGAATCGCCAATTTTAACGGCGTTTGTCCGCCAAATTGAATGATTACTCCTTCGGGATTTTCCGCCTCAATAATATTAAGAACATCCTCTTTAGTTAGCGGTTCAAAATACAGGCGATCGCTCGTATCGTAATCTGTAGAAACTGTCTCAGGGTTCGAGTTGACCATAATTGTCTCAAACCCGTCCTCGCCTAAGGAATAAGCAGCGTGACAGCAACAGTAATCAAACTCAATTCCCTGTCCGATGCGGTTCGGCCCGCCGCCTAAAATCATCACTTTGCGCTTAGTAGAAGGCAAAACTTCCGACTCCGGTGCGAGACTGTGACCGACAGGCGAAATTTTCTTTTCTTCATCGCCCTGTTCCCAAATTGCCGCTCCTGCTTCGTAGGTGGAATAGTAATAAGGTGTGAATGCTTCAAATTCAGCGGCGCAGGTATCGACTGTTTTGTAAATCGGCACTACGCCCAATTCTTTGCGGTAGGCGCGGACTTGATCTTCCGATGTTTTGGTGGCGTAAGCAATTTGGCGATCGCTAAATCCCAACTGCTTTACTTCAAACATTGTCTCTTTTGTCAACTGCTTGAGCGTTGTTCGTTTCAAGAACTTCTCTGCTTCCAACAATTCCTGCATTTTATCCAAAAACCAGGGATCGATTGCTGTGAGTTCAAAGATATCTTCCACCGACATTCCCATCATCATCGCATGGCGAACTGTAAAAATGCGATCGGGATTTGGTGTCCGCAATCCGGCGCGAATTTGTTCCAAACTCGGCAATTTTTCCGGTTTGTCGCACCCGAAGCCTGCGCGGCCGGTTTCTAATCCCCGCAGCGCTTTTTGGAAAGATTCGTTGAAGCTGCGCCCGATCGCCATTACCTCTCCCACTGACTTCATTTGCGTTGTCAGAGTCGGTTCCGAACCGGGGAATTTTTCAAAAGCAAATCGGGGAATTTTTGTTACTACGTAGTCAATTGTCGGCTCAAAAGACGCGGGAGTTTTCTTGGTGATATCGTTGGAAATTTCGTCTAGGGTGTAACCTACGGCTAATTTTGCCGCCATTTTGGCGATCGGGAAACCGGTGGCTTTTGAGGCCAAGGCGGAGGAACGGGAAACCCTGGGGTTCATTTCAATGACGATGAAATCTCCGTTGACTGGATTGACGGCAAATTGAATGTTAGAACCGCCTGTTTCAACTCCGATTTCGCGGATAATTTTAATCGAAGCATCCCGTAGGCGCTGATATTCTTTGTCGGTGAGAGTTTGAGCCGGTGCGACGGTGATTGAATCGCCAGTGTGAACGCCCATCGGATCGAGATTTTCGATCGAGCAAATAATCACTACATTATCTGCCAAATCCCGCATCACTTCCAGTTCGTACTCTTTCCAACCGATCAAAGATTGTTCGATCAAAATTTGCGACACCGGACTCGCATCAATACCACCTTGGGCCATTTCTTCAAACTCTTCTTGATTGTAAGAAATGCCGCCTCCCGTGCCGCCCATTGTAAAAGCCGGACGGATAATTAACGGATAACTGCCGATTTGGTGACCGATTGCTTTGGCTTCATCGAGATTGTTGGCAATTCCCGAAGGACAAACTGCGACACCGATTCGCGCCATCGCTTCCTTAAATAACAGCCTGTCTTCTGCCATTTCAATCGCTGGCAATTTAGCACCAATTAACTCGACGTTGTATTTTTCCAAAACGCCATTTTTAGCGACAGCAACGGCTAAATTCAGTGCCGTTTGACCGCCCATTGTCGGTAAAATTGCTTGGGGTCTTTCTTGGGCGATGATTTGTTCGAGGATGGCTGGGGTTAGAGGTTCGATGTAAATGCGATCGGCCGTTTCGGGATCGGTCATAATTGTGGCCGGGTTGGAATTCACCAACACTACTTCATAACCTTCTTCTCGCAAAGCTTTGCAAGCTTGCGTCCCCGAATAGTCAAATTCGCACGCTTGGCCAATGACAATTGGGCCGGAACCAATGAGAAGAATCTTTTTTAAGTCTTGGCGACGGGGCATAGGTTCGTAATTGGTAATTGGACGAGATTGAGGATACATTTGATATTTTGCATCACTCTTAGAAACAGGCTTTTTGAGCTGTTCCACCAAAAGCTTACTCAAAACAGCGCAAGTTTTGTTGTTAATTTGAAATTGTGCACCATTATCAGCATTTTGGAAGCGGAACCTCGCGACTGTGGTTGGCAGATACTGCCAGCTAAGGAGAAATATTGATGGGAAAATGGTGCAGTCGATCGCTAAATCCAGACTATTTTAAGTGTTGCGGTCGAATCGTGTTCTAAAATACACAATCGGTTTCTGGTGCGAGATCGATCGCGCGAGTTGCGCCAGCAGGGCTAGTCAGAAACCAGGTTTCGGTGTGCAATGCGTCCTGAATTATTAAATTTTGCTGACACCTTAATCGGCGCAGCCTACAAATTTCACCGATGCTAGTAGGGTGTGCGGGCGCACCGCTATCACTCTCCGGGTACACAGTCAATCGGTATGCGGGCGCACCCTACCAGTTGGCCATCTCTCTAGCCTCGGCCGCGACTTGTACCGCGCAACCGAAGGCAGGAAGCCGCCGCCAGCCGTCTCCTCTGGCTCCATCGAATCTGCTTAGATCGGGGAATGCGCCGAGTAAGAGGTAAAATATAAAATCGTTCCCAAAGCTTGAAATCTAAAATCTCAAACACAGATATGCCTAGAACTCCTAGCGAATATTCAGTGCACCTGCTGCTTGAGGGCGGCCACCGCGAAGAAATCCGTTTTGCAACCCTGCAAGATTTTCAACAGTGGTATAAAACTCTGGTTCCCAAACAAGATTCGTCAGAATTTGTTAATGTCCCGATCAAAAATATTCAAGGCGAATACATGGTAATTCGGCCTAGCAGCATTCTCGGAATTCGGGTAGAACCGCTATTTAGTTCTAGTATCGAACGATACGAGGAATAAGCAAAATTATTAAATGATTGGGGAAAATTGGAAATTGATCAAGATTGTTCGCTATCAATTATTGACGATCGCGTGTTGTATTTTGGCGATCGCTTTTTCGGTGCCCGCCGTTGCAGTTCCGTCGCTGCAACCAGTTAGTATAAATCAATTGCAGGCGACCGAGTTGGAGTCGATCGGGCTTGACGCTCAAATCTGGGGCGAAAATGGCCAACCGGGCGATCGCCAATTGCTGTTAAAGTCGATCGACAACAGCCTCCGCTATCTCAATACATCAGCCGCTGCAAGTGCTTACAGCCGCTATCCAGTCGCAGGAATTACGCGCGATCGAGTCCGCCGTTCCCTCGATCGGTTCCGCCAATTAGTAGTCAGTTCCACTACACCTGCACAACTCCAAGAATCTGTCAAGCGAGAATTTGTTTTTTACAAATCGATCGGCAAAGACGGCAAAGGAACAGTGGCATTTACAGGTTATTTCGAACCGACTTATGCAGCATCTCGCACGCCTAATTCCGAATACCGTTATCCCCTGTACCGAGTGCCGCGAAACCTCGGTTCTTGGTCGAAACCTCACCCGACTAGATTGGAATTGGAAGGTGCAGATGCTTTGCAGGGAAGCAAAGGATTGCTGCGGGGATTAGAATTAGTTTGGTTGCGCGATCGATTCCAAGCATTTCTCGTGCAAGTCCAAGGTTCAGCAAGATTGCAGCTAGCAGAAGGCGGCGAGATGACAGTCGGTTTCGCAGGTAAAACCAGTCGCAATTATACAGGAGTAGGGCGAGAATTAGTTAAGGACGGCAAGTTTACTTTAGAGGAGTTAACATTGCCGAAACTAACCGCATATTTCACCAGTTTTCCGGCAGAGATGGACAAGTATTTGCCGAAAAATCAAAGCTTTGTGTTCTTCCGGGACACTAACGGAGCACTGCCGACGGGCAGCATCGGAGTGCCGGTAACTGCCGAAAGGTCGATCGCCACAGATAAAGCTTTAATGCCCCCCGGCGCGCTAGCATTAATTAGCACCAAATTGCCTTATCCCAATGCGGCGGGAAAACTCGAACAAAATGCCGTGAATCGGTATGTTTTGGATCAGGATACCGGCGGTGCAATTAAAGGCGCGGGGAGAGTTGATGTATTTATGGGAACCGGAAATTTGGCGGGCGATCGCGCGGGTTATATCAACTCAACAGGAGAACTGTACTATCCGCTTTTAAAGTAGATTGATAGTGTTTTGCTGTGTCGGGGCGATCGTTCCTCCCGATGCTAACAAAAAACCCGGTTTCTGACTGCGCCGCGCGAGGCAAAAACCCAAGAAACCGGGTTTTTCACGAGTTTTTCTGGCTGTCACGAATCTTGATTGCTCGTTATATCAAATCCGTCAGCATTGGAATAGTAAATTCACTGTTGACGGTTGACGGTTGACTGTTGACTGTTAACAGTTAACATCATGAGGAGTGCAACCGGAATTTATATTACCAGACTCTGCCTGGTAATGCAGAGCCATAGGCTTTACCTCCTTCTATCTCGCCACTTACACGAGAGAGGAGTGTAGGAAGTGGTTAAGTTATTAAGTTTTAGATCCTCAAACAGTCACGGACTTTTCTGTAAATACGTCACTTTATTATTTTCATCAATGCGTATGTATTGTAACCGTTGAAGTTCCACGATAATTCTTTCTTGTTCAACCTCAGAAATACCACCTTGAAACTGAAACATAGCATCGATCGCATTCTGAAGGGTACTTCTTCTGGTTGGCTTTAACTTGATACAGCACTTTGCGTGACTAAGAGGTACAGTAACAGCAGTGAGCAAAATAATTTTCGATTTGCTCGACGGGAACATAATTTCGCTCCCAATTCCAAGAGTTTTTCCACAATCTGTACACTTCGAGGTACAAATCTCCTGAGCCATGCCTTTAATTCCCACCATAAATGTTCGATTGGGTTAAATTCCGGTGAGTTGGCGTGATAAATACACCACACTTGCTCCTACTGCTTCGATCATTTCTTCTACCCCCTCTACCTTATGTACCTTCAAATTATCCATGACTAATACCGCTCCTTTCCATAATTTGGAAGTTGTTATTGCACAAATTTCTTGAACTTCTCTCCATTCAGAGATTTTTCCATTGTCTTCAGGGCGATTACCTTCTTATTGCTTATTGCACCAACTACTGTCACCCTACTTTCTCTATAAAATGGCTTAATATCATAGCTTCTTTCTCCCTTTTTACTTCTATCTCTGGGCCTCATTATCCCAAGCAATACGCCCATTTTGTCCAAAAATATCAGATTTTATGGTTCGACATCTCGGATTTTTTTCCAATATTCTATGCGCTTCTTTTGATTAATTTCTTTATGGGCTTGACTGCTCCGTAGTGTTTTTTTTCAAAGTGAGTTCCTGCTTTTTGAGGAGTCGGCACATGGCACTCTCGCTCAACCATACTCCTGTTTTTTCGTGGCAATACTCACAGTATTCTGAAGCGTGTGTAATCTGAATACTGAGCTACCATCTCTTCAATCTGTTGTTCGTGACCAAACAGTAGGCTCGGTTTACCACCCTTTGCCTGACTAGGGAGTAATTTTCCTGTCTCTTTTTTTCGCTTTAGTATTGCTTGTACGGTACTTTTGCTGACTTGAAATCTTTCTGCTACTTTCCCAATAGAGGTGTTACCTGCTTCTCCTTGTGTCAACGATCTTTTGACGCATATCCAGGAAGTAGGGTTTGATTTTTTTCTTTTTTACCACCTCTACCATTGTACCTAATCGTCAAGCAAAGTGCTGTAACTAATAACTAATAACTAATCTAAAAAAAATGAATTTTCCGAAACAACCGCAGAATTGGTCGATCGCCCTATTGTTAATTATCGGCGTTTTGGCAGTCTCAACTTCTTCGATTTTAATTCGGCTGGCGAACATGGAAGCAGGCGCGGGCGGCCTCGGTTTCAGTCTCATACTCGCCGCTTCTCGCTTGAGTTTGTCTTCCTTAATTCTGCTTCCGGCTTGGCAGAAAATTCAGTGGAACTCTTTGCAACCGGGAGCTCGGCGCTATGCTGCGGCGGCTGGTTTGTGTCTCGCCCTGCACTTTGCTCTCTGGATTACCTCACTTTCTTATACTTCGATTGCGGCTTCGACAGCCCTCGTCACCACAACTCCGGTTTGGATAGCGCTGTTGTCGCGCTTCTGGTTTGGCGAAAAACTCACCAAAATGTCGATCGCTGGCATTACTATAGCCCTTGCAGGGGGAATGGCGATCGCTCTGGGGAGTGCGGGCGCAGAAAGTGCCGGTAGCAGCAAACTCCTAGGCGATTTCCTGGCTCTGGCTGGTTCCTGGGTTGTCAGCTTGTACCTGCTGTTGGGGCGGGAAGCTCAGCGGCGGGGACTGGGAATTGGCGGTTATATTGCGATCGCCTATACTGTTGCTGCGATCGTCCTGCTGCCTCTCCCCCTCGCCTTGGGCACCCGTTATACCGATTATTCGCACATTGTATATTTTTATATTTTGTTGACGGCTGTCTTGCCTCAATTAATCGGTCACACCATTTTAAACTGGGCCGTAGTGCAAATTTCCCCAACTATAGTAACTCTTGCCGTATTGTTTGAACCGGTGGCGGCGAGTTTTTTGGGTTATTTGGTGTTTCGGGAAGTGCCCGCGCCGGCGGTACTCGCAGGTGCTGCGATACTGCTATTTGGCGTAGCAACCGCTACAGTCGGAGCAAAAAAAAGCACAGTCAACAGTTAAGAATTCTCAGCCTTGCCACTACAGTTGGCGCGAGTCAGAATAAAAAAGATTAGAGCTACAAAATACAAATAAGTGGGGAGCACATCAATGAGTTTCCACAGTTTACAGCATACAGGTTGATAGTTACCTCGGACTTACGCGCCAGGAGATTGCCAGCGAGGGCAATTAATTTTTCCTTTCCCTCCTACAAGGGCTTGTGATTAATCACATTTTGGATTTTTCGTTTACCGACTAGCTCGCATTGGGTAAAAAAAAACTAAAAAACCCAGAAAATGGGTTGGTTTTAACCGACTTATACGCCTGCTCTCAGGGAATAAATTCCCTGGCAGAATTGGTTGGTAGTGTGGACTAAAATCCGCAATCCGGGAGCGGAATTTAGTCCGCACTAGGAACCTTTTTTGTTACGATCGTAGACCGAACATGATATGACCAATGACGAATGACTAGCCTTCGACTTCGCGAGCAGCTAAAATGACTAATGACTAATGACTAATGACTAATAATTAATGACTAATAATATTTCGGTGCAATTCGGAGAATAAAATTATGCTGCCAGAACAATTACAGCGCGTCATCGGCTACTTTCTCGAAGAAGCCACAGAACACATCCAAATTATCGAACAAGGCTTGCTTGGCCTGCAAAACACTGTGCAAGCTCCCCAAAGAATACACCAGCTTATCCGAGCCTCGCACTCGCTCAAAGGGGGAGCTGCTATGCTCGGATTTAGCAGCATTCAGCGAATTTCCCATCGCTTGGAAGATTATTTAAAAGTGCTTAGAGAATGTCCGATCGCCGTTGATAACAGGCTGCAATCGCTGTTAACTGAAGTATCTGATATTTTAGCAGCCCTCGTGCACAAGGTTTCTAAAGTTTTTGGTCTCAACCACGAAGATGCAAACCAAATGCTCTCCCTCGCTGAACCGGTTTTTGACGAACTCGACGTTTATTTGAGAGTGCTGATTCCCACTCGCCTGACTGTGAGAGTTACTACCGACGAACACATTCACATTTTCTCCGGTTACTGCACGTCATTGGATGAATTTTCCTCCGCCATTGCGTCGCGCGTCGGTTTGCTCCGAGGTACTATTACTCGCCACGAGCAAGAAGGCGATGGCATTCGCCTTTATATTGACATTTACCTGCCTCCTTACACCAGGATCGAAAACATCCGCCAAGCTGTGGAACTCTCGGGCGCTATTATCGGGACTTTTCAGACTCAGCGAGACTTTTCGTTACTGGTGACGGATTATCCGCTTTACCAAAGTGCGATCGAGCCTCCCGCAATTTGCAACGGATGTCGCTACTATTACGGCAGAAGCGACGGCGGCCATGTGCTCAACTGCACGATCCATCCCCGCGGCCCGGAAGATGAAGATTGTCGCGATCGCGAACCAGAATAAGGGTTATAAACATCAGATTGCGAACCAGGATTAGCCACCAAGGAATATTTTAGAAAAAATCAATATTCTCCATCAAACTTTTGACATAGCTCGCTATCAAATTCTTCTTTCTTCCTTGTTAATACTATCCAATGCCAAGTTCTTTCTTCTTCCTTATTCCTTCTTCTTAATGACGTTGTAGGTTCGCTCGGATGCGACAGCACTGAGGACTAATGACTAATGACTTATTCCTTCTTCCTTATTCCTTCTACCTTCTTCTAAAATCCCCCTAAAAGCTGATATCGCAAATTTAATTAATTGCATCATGCTGGAAGGATGCGCCACTGCCCAGATATTGATAGTCAGACAAGCGATCGCCATAGCTAGCAAGATGTATGTCGGAGGCATTACAACCCCGATCGCGAACCAGGTAAAAACGTGAAATAACATTGCTGCAGCCCAAACTCCGGCCACAACTGCAGACGCCAAAACCTGCATTCGAGGTCGGTTTAGTCCGATCAAAATCCCTGTTTGCAAAGTAGTCAGCAAGTTTGCCGGAACTAAAAAAGCACAGATACCTATGCAGTAGGTATGGGAAAACTCAGTAACTGTATTGAAGTCGAGCATTAGTCTAATTGTCGGGCCTGTTGGGTATACTTAGAGAGCTTAACGTAACTTGACTTTCAGATCCTGTCATCATTAGCTTAACTTAATATTTTCCTCCCCGGGCCGGTCGGAAGACACATCTCTCTCCCCCTTCCAGCGCGCCATATTTTACCACAAAATTAACTTTGTGGAAAATTATTAAAAGTTCTTGAAGAATAGCAAGAAGTGCTGGCATAATTAACAGGGGGGATCGATCGCAACTGAAGAGCCAAGTCTGCAAAAATATCTAGAATGCCGGGGCCGGTAGAGCAGCAACACAACTGCTGGCTGATTTTTGACGAGATCGTTTTCGACTAGCGGACGATCGGATGATTCATTGTCAGTGTCAGTCAAGGAATCGAGCCCTTACGCGATCGAACACTTCTGGAGATGATTGCAAAACCTATTTGATAGCAACTACCAAGGTAACGCCGGACAAATTGTAGTAGGGGCTCCCCTCACCAACAAATCAATCTACCAGTTTAGAGATATCAACCCGCCCCCACGACTCAAATCTCAAATCTATAGAACCCTCTCAAAATTTTACAGAACCAAATAGAGAAAATGAATCGACAAATCACAATCCCAGCACTCGAAGAAGTTGACTTGACAAACTGCGACAAAGAGCCCATTCACCTATCGGGACACATTCAGCCACACGGCGTGCTAATTGTTGTGCGAGAACCTGAACTAGAAATACTGCAAGTTAGCGAAAATGCACAAGAGTTGTTGGGATTTGATGCCAAAAGTGCGATCGGTCAAAATTTGAGCTTATTATTCGATCGCGCTCAGCTAGAAAAATTCAACGCCTGTTTGGAAAAGGAAAACTTAAAAACTGTCAATCCCATTAAAGTTTCCGTCGAAAAAGCAGGAAAATCATTAGATTTTGACTGCATACTCCACCGAATAGAAGGAGTTTTGATGGTCGAATTAGAATTAGCCACTACCACAGAAAGTCTTTCGGTCTTTAGCTTTTATCATTCAGTGAGATCCACTATCAGCCAAATTCAAAACGCCACAAATCTCCAAAATTTATGTCAGCAAACTGTAAAAGAAATCAGAAAAATTTCCAAATTTGATAGAGTAATGGTCTATCAATTTGACCCCGACGGGAACGGCGCTGTCATCGCCGAAGACAAAGCAGAAAATCTGACTCCTTTCTTAGGATTAAACTACCCCAATACAGATATTCCCAAACAAGCCCGAAAACTGTATTCGTTAAATTGGTTGAGGTTGATTCCCGATATTAATTATCAACCAGTTCCCCTCATCTCCGGCAACAATTCTATTCCCAACGAACCTGCAGACCTCAGTTTTTGCGTATTGAGAAGCGTTTCTCCCATTCACATAGAATACCTGCAAAATATGGGTGTGACAGCTTCGATGTCAATTTCATTAATCAAAGATCAAAAACTGTGGGGATTGATTGCTTGCCACAACTATACACCAAAATATCTCAACTATGAAGTGCGCGCAGCCTGCGAATTTATCGGACAAGTAATGTCCTTAGAACTGCAATCAAAAGAAGGAAACGAAGACTATGACTACAAACTTTATTTAAGATCCATTCAAAGCAAGATTTTTGAAGACATATCAACCGCCGAAAACTTGTCAGAAGTGTTCGGTAAATGCCAGCACAATTTGCTGGAAGCAGTCAACGCCCAGGGAGCAGCAATAATGTTTGGAGACAATTGCTATCGAATCGGACAAACACCTCAAGGAGAATCTCTTAAATACTTAACTAAGTGGGTGCAAAAAAACCTCAAAAAAGAAATATTTTATACAGACTCGTTGACTAAATTATATCCAGAAGCTGAGGCTTTTAAAGATACAGTCAGCGGGTGTTTAGCCGTAGCAATATCGCCCATTCAAAAAATATACGTTTTGTGGTTTCGCCCAGAAGTAATTCAGACAGTCAATTGGGCGGGAAACCCCAACAAAAAACTTGAAATAGATGAAGATGGCAGCCCCAGACTGTCTCCTCGCAAATCCTTCGAGCTGTGGAAAGAAAATGTTAGTTGCCAATCATTGCCTTGGAAACAATGCGAAATAGAGGCAGCATTGGAATTAAAAAAAGCAATGATTAATATAGTGCTGCGCCAAGCCGAAAAACTCAACAAATTAAATACAGCATTAGAAGCATCAGTCGCCAGAGAACGCGAAAAAACCGCTCATTTAAAAATAGCGATGTCTGAGCTTAAGCGCGCTCAAACTCAATTGGTGCAAAGCGAAAGAATGTCGAGTTTGGGACAGTTGGTGGCGGCGGTAGCCTATGAAGTCACTAACCCGATTAATTTCATTTACGGAAATCTTACCTATGCCAACGAATACAGCGAAAAACTCATCAATTTATTGCAACTTTACGAACAGCACTATCCCTCACCTTCGCCAGAAATCAAAGTAGAAATAGAAGCAGCAGAAGTAGAGTTTATAGTTGAAGACTTACCGAAGTTGCTGGGTTCAATGAAAGTAGGAGCTAACCGCATCCGCGAGATAGTTCAGTCGCTGCGAAATTTCTCTAGAATTGACGAAGCAGAAATTAAACCAGTTGACATTCACGATGGATTGGACAGCGCTTTGTTGATTTTGAGCAACCGACTTAAGCCGAAGCCCGTGAAGCAAAGCTATCCCGTAGGGAATCGCCCTGCAATTCATCTCATCAAAGAATATGGCTCTCTGCCTTTGGTTGAGTGTTACGCAGTTGAGATTAACCAAGTGTTTATGAATGTGCTGACAAATGCAATTGATGCCCTAGAAGATGCCTTTGTCAACAAGCACTTATCGTCGCAGCGCAGCGGCAAAGAAGAGCCAGCCAAGAGCGGACAAATTCGGATCGTGACAGAAGTTTGTATGGAAGAAAAAGCCGTAAAAGTTCGGATCGAGGACAACGGTTGGGGTATGGAAGAAACAGTCCGCCATAAAATATTTGAGCCGTTTTTTTCCACGAAACCGGTGGGTAAAGGTGCAGGAATAGGTTTGGCAATTTCCTGGGAAATTGTGGTGAAACAACACGGCGGCAAATTGAGCTGCATTTCTGCCCCCGGAGAGGGAACCGAGTTGATTATTGAGATTCCGCTGAGACAAATTTATCCGAAACCGATTGTCAAATGAAAAAAAGTGCGATCGCCTCCCAAATCCACAAATCGAAAATTCGACTAAAATACAAAAGCAGCTAAGTAGATTTGAGCCAAATTTGAGGAAGCGACTGTGACAGAAAAAAATACCGCCCAATGGGATGCCGGCAGATTTGTCAAAACCTTGGCTTATTTCGGCGTTATTCCCTTCATTGGCAGCATTAGCTGGCTGCAACAACTGTTCGGAAGCAGCAGCAACCAGAAAAAAGACGAACCCAAACTCGTACTCGTAGCCGGTGCGACTGGCGGGGTGGGAAAGCGAGTTGTCAAGCGGCTGCAACAGCGGGGATATAAAGTCCGCTGTCTCGTCAGAGATACTAAAAGAGCAACAGAAATTCTCGGCAAAAATGTCGAATTAGTCGAAGCAGATATCACTCTCGCCGAGACGCTAACGCCCTTAGTAACCGAGGGCGTAGATGCAGTTATCTGCTGCACCGGAACCAAAGTTCAACCGGTAGAAGGAGACACCCCAACCAGGGAAAAATACTATCAAGGCATCAAGTTTTATATGCCGGAAGTTGTGGATGTTCCCGAACTAGTTGAATACAAAGGCATCAATAATTTAGTGCAAGCTGTTCGCAGCCAGCTCGTTAAAGCAGGTGAAAAAATAATTTTTGACTTCACAAAACCTACCCAAGATTTAAAAGAAACTTGGGGCGCTCTCGACGATGTTGTGATGGGCGGCACTAGCGAAAGTTCGATCGTCCTTACAGACACTACAGCTATATTCACGGGTAATGTTTCCACGGCAAACTCCGGCGGCTTTGCTTCCGTCCGCACCCGAAACTTCGATTCTCCCCTCAATCTCGCAGGATTTAGCGGCCTCCAACTGCGGGTAAAAGGGGATGGTAAGCGCTACAAGTTGATTGTCCGCAGCGAGGCTAAATGGGATGGCATTGGCTATAGCTATTCGTTTGATACTGTTTACAATACTTGGATTACTGTCACCGTTCCCTTCGATAAGTTAATTCCAGTATTCCGCGCGAAAACTGTGAAAGATGGCTCGAAATTAGATGCTAGTAGTATTTATTCTTTTCAGTTAATGCTGAGCAAGTTTGAATACGACGGCGGGCTGAATCCCAAATTTACACCGGGCGTTTTTCAACTGGAATTAGAATCTATTAAAGCTGATGGCGGGCAGACGTTGCCGCGATTTGTGATGGTGAGTTCGGCTGGAGTGACTCGCCCGGGCCGCCCTGGACTTAATTTGGAAGAGGAACCGCCGGCTGTCAGGATGAATGATATGTTGGGGGGAATTTTGACTTGGAAGTTGAAAGGGGAGGATTGCGTGCGATCGAGCGGCATACCTTATACTGTTGTCAGACCTTGCGCTTTGACTGAAGAAGCGGGCGGCAAAGCTTTGATATTCGAGCAAGGAGACAATATTCGAGGTAAAGTTAGTCGGGAAGATATTGCAGAATTGTGCGTGCAAGCTTTGTCAGAACCGCAGGCTTATAAGGTTAGTTTTGAGGTGAAAGAGGGGGAAAATTCTCGTTCTCCGGGAGATTGGGAGGCTTTGTTTTCTGGGGTTAAATAACAATCATGGAATAAGATTAAACGAACCGCGAAGACGCAAAGAACACGAAGGAAGAGGAAGAAGAAGATGCAGTTCTTCCTTCGCGCTTTTCGCGTCTTCGCGGTTTAATCATTCCGATGAAACTAGATTTGGTATGATGAGTAAAATAATAACTAATAACTAATAACCAATAACAACTAATTTATGCATTTGAATTTTTTCCGACGAAATCTGACGCCTTATTTGTTTTTGTTTCCGGCTTTATTTATTTTGACTTTAACGGTTTTGTGGCCGGCGGTGCAAGCTTTTTATTTGAGTTTTACTAATTACGAATACGATTTAACTCAAATGCCTCAGTGGGTGGGTTTGAAGAATTTCGATCGGTTGTGGCGCGATCGCACTTTTTGGCAAACTTTGACCAATACGCTGCTGTATCTGATCTGTGTAGTGCCTGTATTGGTTGTTCTACCGCTGGGAATGGCCATTTTGTGCAATCAAAAGCTGCGGGGGATGAACTGGTTCCGCGCAGCATACTACACGCCTGCGGTGATTTCGATGGTTGTCGCCGGGATTGCTTGGAAGTGGCTGTTTGCTGAAACTGGATTGCTGAATCAGTTCGGGGAAATGTTGGGTTTGCCTCCGGTTTCTTGGCTGGCAAACCCCAAGGTGGTACTCTTTAGCGTGATGGCAGTTACTATCTGGAAAGGGTTGGGTTATTACATGGTGATTTATTTGGCGGGGCTGCAATCTATTCCGGCAGAACTTTACGAAGCTGCTGCGATTGATGGTTCGGAAGGTTTGCGGAAACACTGGGATATTACTGTGCCGCTGATGAAGCCTTATTTAGTTTTGGTGGCGGTGATTTCGGCGATTTCTGCTACTAAGGTTTTTGAAGAAGTTTATATTATGACTCAGGGCGGCCCTCGCAATAGTTCTAAGACTGTTGTTTATTATCTTTACGAACGGGCTTTTAAGGATTTGGAAATTGGTTATGCTTGTACCATCGCCCTAGTGTTATTTTTGCTGATTTTAGGTTTGTCGGTTTTGCAAGTTAGCCTTCAGGGTTTGACTCGCAATGATTGAGGAGTCATTAGTCATTAGTCATTAGTCATTAGTCATTAGTCATTAGTCATTGGTCATGAGTCATTAGTCATTGGTCATTGGTCATTGGTCATTGGTCATTGGTCATTGGTCATTAGTCATTAGGAAGAAGATAAGACGGCGGTTGAAACCGCCGAATCTCATTTAAGTAAAATTTAGCACATTACTTGTTCCCAATTATACGCCAGTCCCAAGCCTGTTTAAAGATTAAGTTAAATAGCCAATGACAAAGCTGTAAGACTTAGACTAAGCTTGAGTATATCTCGGAAGTTTTGCGATCGACCGCGCCGACCACCCCTCTCACACAACTAATTAACTTTCGTCAATAGTACAACTCGTGCAAATTGGCTGCAAACCCTTTAACTTAAAATTTATTAAACTATGATTTTACTCACAGGCTATAAAATCACCGAAAAGATTTACTCTGGTGTCAATACTGTGATTTATCGGGGAATCTGGCAAGAACAGGATTTGCCAGTCATCGTTAAAACCTTGAACACCGAATATCCGACTCTGGAAGAAATTACTCGCTTGAGACATGAATATAAAATCCGAACTCATCTGAAAAATATCGAAGAAATTGTCAATTGCTACCGTCTAGAAACTAATCAGAATGGTGTAGCGCTGACCTTAGAAGATTTTGGAGGCTTGGCTTTATCTAATTTTTTAATGACGACCAAACTTGACTTAAAACAATTTCTGGAAATTGCCGTTGGACTAGCCAAAAGTTTAGGTAAAATTCATCAAAACCAAATAATTCACAAAGATATTAAACCGCACAATATTATTATCCATCCCGAAACCTATCAGGTCAAAATTACTGACTTCAGCATCTCATCGGGCTTGGTTCGAGAAAACGCAACGGCTAGCTATCCCAATTTGCTCGAAGGTACGTTAGCTTATATTTCGCCGGAACAAACTGGCAGAATGAATCGCGCTATTGATTACCGCAGCGATTTCTATTCCTTGGGTGTTACTTTTTACGAGATGCTGACTGGTGAATTGCCGTTTAGGGCGATCGACCCTTTAGAATTAGTTCACTGTCACATCGCTAAAATCCCCCCCACTCCCCGCAGTTTGAAGCCGGAAATCCCCGAAGCAATCTCTGCCATCGTGATGAAGCTGTTGGCGAAGATGGCGGAAGATAGGTATCAAAGCGCTGACGGGCTGAGATTTGACCTCGAAACTTGTCTGGTGCAACTACAAGCTACTGGCAATATATCTGATTTTACTGCCGGAAATGCCGATCGCGCCGGTCAACTCCTCATCCCCCAAAAACTCTACGGTAGAGAAGCTGAAGTCGCCGCTTTACTAGCCGCCTTTAACCGAGTTAGCGGTGTAGAAAACAATACAAATTCCCATGCTGGCGTAGAAATAATCCTCGTTTCCGGTTATTCCGGTATCGGCAAATCTTGCTTAGTAAATGAAGTTCAAAAACCCATTGTTCGGCAGCGAGGCTATTTCATTTCTGGTAAATTTGACCAATTCAAGCGCAACATTCCCTACGCTTCTCTGATTCAAGCATTCCAGTCATTGATTCGGCAATTGCTAACAGAAAGTGCAGCATCTATCCAAGCTTGGAAACAAAAATTGCTAGCCGCTTTGGGAACTAACGGCAAAGTTGTCATAGACGTGATTCCCGAAGTCGAACTAATTATCGGGAAACAGCCGGAAGTCCCGCAATTGGGGCCGACAGAATCGCAAAACCGATTTAATCTGGTGTTTAAACAATTCATTAGCGTTTTTACTGCCAAACAACACCCGCTAGTTGTTTTTCTCGACGATTTGCAGTGGGCAGATTCCGCATCGCTGAAATTCATTGAACTGCTAGTGACCGATTCAGAAAGCAAATATTTGCTGCTAATTGGAGCCTATCGAGATAACGAAGTCAGCGCCACCCATCCGCTGACTCAAACCATCGAAAACATCCAAAAAACTGAGGCAGGACTTCCAGAAAAAGTCAGCAATATTGTTTTGAATTCCTTAGATTTGAGTCATGTAGAGCAATTAATTTCCGAAACTTTAGAAAGCCAAATTTCCCCAAACATCAAAGTTTTAGCAGAGCTACTTTTTAACAAAACTCAAGGAAATCCCTTCTTTCTGACTCAGTTAATCAGAACTCTTTATCAAGAAACACTGTTAGTTTACGATTTTCCATCGAGTAGGTGGCAGTGGGATATCGGGCACATCCAAGCAATCGGGATTACTGACTGCAATGTCGTAGAGTTAATCGCTCGAAATATTCGGAAGTTGTCGGCGGCAGCGCAGTCAGCCTTAAAATTAGCAGCTTGTATTGGCAACCGGTTTAATTTAGAAGTCCTGGCAATTGTCAGCCAAAAATCTCAAAAAGAAACAGCATTAAGTCTCTGGGATGCTCTTCAGGCAGGGCTAATTTTGCCGCTGAGCAACGATTACAAAATTCCGTTGGTTTTTGAAGGTTCGGAAACGGGGCTTTCCGGGCTGCAAGATGTTAAGGTTGGCTACAAGTTTTTGCACGACAGAGTGCAGCAAGCAGCTTATTCTTTGATTCCCGATGATAAAAAGCAAGCAATGCACCTCAAAATCGGTCAACTGCTGCTGGAAAATACTCCCATCTCCGAGATTGATGAAAATGTCTTTGATATTGTAAATCAACTCAATTTAGGTGTTGAATTACTCAAAGAAAAAGCCGAACAAAATGAACTGGCAAAACTGAATCTGATTGCTGGTAAAAAAGCTAAAGCATCCAATGCTTATGAAGCTACTGTCAGATATTTGAATGTCGGTTTGGAACTGATTAATTCCCCTCAGTCCGCCGTAAGTATAGGGTCAAGTTGGCAGACGGATTATGACTTGACGCTGAACCTGTACGTAGAAGCAGCGGAGGCTGAATATCTCAATACTAATTTTGGGCGATCGCAAGAATTAGCAGATATCGTGTTGCAACACGCGACAAACCGGCTCGACCAAGTTAAGGTTTACGAACTCCAAATCCAGTCTTATATGTCTCAAAACCAGATGATTGAAGCCATTGATACTGGTTTAAAAGCTTTGAAAATATTGGGGTTTTTCCTGTCAGAAATCCCCCCCAAAGGTCTGACTGGGATTAAATTACCTCAGCTTGAGGAACTAGAAAATGTTCCGATAATGACTGATAGCTATCAGTTGGCCGCAATGCGGATACTTTCGGCTGTTATTTCTCCTGTTTTTGTCGCCAAACCAGAACTCTTGTCACAGATAATCTTCACAATGGTGGATTTTTCGATTAAACGGGGTCATTCAGCACTTGGGGCGATCGCATATAGTTGGTATGGCTTGTTGCTGGCTGGCGCATTGGGAGAGATAGACAGTGGATATCATTCTGGACAACTAGGTTTGAAGTTATTAGAGCAATTCAATGCTAAAGAACTGAAATGCAAAGTTTATAATATGTTTAACACTTTTGTGCGGCACTGGAAAGACCACGCCAGGGAGACAATCGCACCTTTGATCGAGGCGGTACAAAGCGGTCTAGCAACAGGAGATTTAGAATATACTTCTTATTGTACGAACAGCATTTTTTGGTGTTTATTTTTAATTGGAGAACCATTAGACAATGTAGCAGAAAAACAAGCAAATAACTTTAATTTAGTCCAAAATTTAAAACAAGAAGTTGCAAAAGAGTTTCTGGAGATTTCGGGTCAACTAATTTTAAATTTGCGAAACAAACCAGAAAATAGTTGTCGCTTGATAGGTGAAAATTTCAGTAGAACAGAAATGTTGCCTAGGCTGCAAAGAACTAATAACAAAATGGCACTTTTTAAGTTTTATTTGGCTAAACTGCTGCTTAATTACTTATTTAAAAATCCAGAAGAAGCCGTTGCTGACGCATCTTTGGCGGCAGAATATGCACCAGCAGTAATTGGCTTCATGATGATCGGTACGCACAATTTTTATTATTCGCTAGCACTCCTCGCTGTGTATCCAACGGCTGACAGTGCAGAACAAGAAAAACACTTGATGCAGGTAGCAGCGAATCAGGAAAAAATGCAGAAATGGGCGCACCACGCACCCATGAATTACCAGCATAAATACGAATTAGTTGAGGCAGAAAAGGCGCGGGTGTTGGGAGAAAAAGACCGGGCGATGGATTATTACGATCGCGCAATTCAACATTCCGGCGAACAGGGATACATTCAGGAAGAAGCTTTAGCGAATGAATTAGCCGCCGAGTTTTATCTCTCTCTCGGTAGGGAGAAAGTTGCTAAGGTTTACATGACTGACGCTTACTACGGTTATATCCGCTGGGGTGCGAATGCTAAGGTTGCTGATTTGGAGGAACGATATCCGCAGTTAATTGTACGGATGCCGGAAAGTGAAAGTTTAACAATGAGTAACCAGACTGTGAATGCAACTTTGGCAACCGTTATTGGCAGTCACAAAGCTTTAGATTTCGCGACAGTTATGAAAGCATCTCTTGCCATCTCCGGTGAAATTGTTCTTGATGCTTTGCTGGCAAAATTGATGCGGATTTTGCTGGAAAATGCTGGGGCGCAAACGGGGTGTCTGATCGCGCCGAAAAACGGTGATTTTGTGATTGAGGCTGCGGGAGAAGCGGGCGCAGATGTGCGGGTGCTCTCAAGCGCGGGCTTGGATTGTGCGTATCCGCGATCGGTAATCAATTTTGTCGATCGCACTCTCGAAGATATTGTCCTCCACGATGCCAGCAGCGAAGCAATTTTCAACAACGACCCCTACATTATCGAACACCAGCCGAAATCGGTGTTATGCGTGGCGATCGTCTATCAAGGCAAATTAACAGCCATCCTTTATTTAGAAAATAATTTAATCGCCGGCGCTTTTACTCCCGATCGCTTGGAAGTATTAAAACTGCTTTCTTCCCAAGCTGCGATCGCCCTGGAAAATGCCCGCCTTTACACAAACTTAGCAACGGCGAACCAACAACTAGCAGAATACAACCTTACCCTAGAAGCAAAAGTCAAAGAACGCACCCAAGAATTAAACGAAAAAAATGCCCTGCTTTCCGAAGAAATTCAAGAACGCCAAAAAGCAGAAGCCAACGCGCGAGATGCCAGCCGCGCCAAAAGCGAATTTTTAGCTAACATGAGCCACGAATTGCGAACGCCCCTCAACGGCATTTTAGGTTACGCTCAAATCTTTAAGCGCGACAAACATTTCTCAGCCCAACAACAGGAGGGAATTGGCGTTATTCACCGCTGTGGCGAACACTTGCTCGCTTTGATAGAGGATATTTTAGACCTTTCTAAAATCGAAGCTAGAAGAATGGAACTCGTGCCAACAGAATTTAATTTTCCCGATTTTATTCAAAGCATAACTGCCATTTTTAGCATCCGAGCCGGTCAAAAAAATATAGCTTTTAATTGCGAATATCTTTCATCTCTTCCCGCTATAATCTTGGCTGATGAAAAGAAGTTACGGCAAATTTTAATTAATTTAATTGGCAATGCAGTTAAATTTACTGAAAGGGGTGGAGTTACTTTTAAGGTCTCCGCAGTCGATTGTGTAAAGGATGGAACTCAGACTGAAGTCCTTACTGCGAACGTGAAGATTCGGTTTCAAGTAGAAGACACGGGAATTGGCATCGCTGCCGATGAATTGCTAAAGATATTTGCACCTTTTGAACAGGTAGGTAATAGTCCGCGCCATACTGAGGGGACAGGCTTAGGATTGGCGATTAGCAGCCAATTAGTGGAGATTATGAGCGGTGAATTGAAAGTAGAAAGCACTTTAGGCAGAGGTAGCATTTTCTCCTTTGAATTGGAGTTGCTGGCAGTTGAAAACCCAGCTAAAAATAATAAGTATTCTCCCAAAAATATTAAGGGTTTCAAGGGTGCTCATAAGAAAATTTTAGTAGCGGACGATAGGTGGGAAAATCGCTCGGTTTTAATTCATCTGCTGGCACCGTTGGGTTTTGAAATAATTGAGGCGACCAACGGTCAAGATTGTGTGAATAAAGCTCTAGAATTTCAACCGGATTGTATTTTGATTGATTTGGTGATGCCGGTGATGGACGGATTTGAAGCGATGCGCCAAATTCGCAAGTTTCCCCAACTACAAAATGTGGTAGCAATCGGCACTTCTGCTAGTATTATGGAAGCGGAAAAGCAGGAAAGTCTAGCAGCAGGATGCAATGCTTTTATTCCCAAGCCTATCCGGGCTGAGGAACTTTTAAATTGCTTGCAAGTTCATTTGGGCTTAGAATGGATTTGTGAGGAGCTGCAATACCCGAACGCAGAATCTGAAGTTTTTCACAACCAATCTCAAATTCAGCGTGAAGAAATCATTGCTCCTCCGGCAGAGCAAATGGATTTACTCTTTGAATTAGCCATGATGGGTGACTTAGGAGGTATTCAAAAACAAGCAGAAAAATTGGCAAAACTTGATATTAAATATGTCTCTTTCGCCAACCATCTCAATCAATTAGCTAAAAGTTTTGAAGAAGAAAAAATTTTAGAATTTGTAGAAAAATACAGGAATTAGTGAAATATGAGTATTTTATCTTGGGAAGAAAGCGCAATTTTGATCGTTGATGATAACCCGAATAATTTGGCAGTGCTGTTTGATTTTTTGACGGAATCGGGGTTTAAAGTATTGGTGGCGCGGACGGGAGAGAGCGCTATCAAAAAAGCTGAATACTCGCTGCCGGATTTGATTTTGTTGGACGTGCTAATGCCGGGAATTGACGGTTTTGAAACTTGCCGGCGTTTGAAGGCTAGCGATTTGACAAAAGAGATTCCGGTGATTTTTATGACCGCGCTGAATGAGACGGAAGATAAGGTAAAAGGATTTAGTTTAGGGGCCGTTGATTACGTTACCAAGCCGATTCAAAATGAAGAAGTTTTAGCTCGCGCTAAAGCGCATTTGAGCGTATGCAAGCTGACTCAAAAATTTCAGCAGCAAAATGTGCAGATGGAGCAGGAAATTGTCGATCGCAAACAAGCTCAAATTAACTTGGAACAACTGGCTGCTGAGTTGGAACAACGGGTGGACGATCGCACTGTGCAACTTTCTCAAGCCAACCTGCAGCTACAAGCAGAGGTTAACCACAGGCAACAAATACAGGAAAATTTGCAGAAGTCCCTGCACGATCTCAAGCACGCTCAATCGCTACTAATTCAAAGCGAAAAAATGTCGGCTTTGGGGCAAATGGTAGCAGGAATTGCTCACGAAATTAACAATCCGGTGAATTTTATCTGCGGCAATCTCAATTACGTTCGCGATTATGCTGAAGATCTTCTCAAGGTTCTCGAACTTTACCAACAGCACTATCCCGATCCGGTACCGGAAATAACATCAACAGCAGAAGCCGTGGAGCTAGAATTCATTCAGCAAGATTTGATGAAAATACTAAGCTCGATGCAGATAGGCGGCGATCGCATTCGCGAGATAATTCTGTCTCTGCGGTATTTTTCGCGGCAAGAAGGGCGAGAAATGGAGTTGATTGATATTCATGAAGGTATCGACAGCACGCTGATGATTTTGCACAATCGGCTAAAATTTAAGGCGAACCGTCCCGCGATTGAAGTTATTAAAGAGTATGACCCCAATTTAAAAAATGTAGAGTGCTGCGGCGGGGAAATCAATCAGGTATTTATGAATATTTTAGCTAATGCGATCGATGCGATAGAAGAATCCTGCAGTGAAAAAAAATTCGAGGAAATTAAAGCAAATCCCTACGTGATTCGGATTTGTACGAAAGTCAGCAACTCCAACACAGCAATTATTAAAATTTATGACAGCGGGCCGGGAATGACCAAGGAGTTGTGCGATCGTATTTTTGACCCATTTTTTACCACAAAGCCGATCGGCAAAGGTACCGGAATCGGCTTGTCAATTAGCTGGCACATTGTCACAGAAAAGCACGGCGGCAGTTTGCAGTGTTGTTCGATACCAGGCCAAGAAACCGAATTTGCGATCGAACTTCCAATCCGACAAAAAGCGCGACAAATGGTGGCCTCCGGTGTCCAAATTGGAGGCCGTTAACCAATCGCAGATTAGACATCTTGCATTCATACCATATCCGGTCAATTACCATAACAAAAGCCGTTCGTAGTGCGGACAGTCATCCACATTACGAACCTTGACAAGATCGGCATTAAAAGAGCATTGCGTCGGCCTTCAATCTGCGTTTTACGTAGTAATCAAATATTTAGGCAATTGCTCCCCTAAAGTAACAACAAATAAACCTATAAATCCGGCCTATCCTGATAATCTTCCGCAGAACTTGGGTCTAATTCCCACCGACTTTCATCTCGATGTTCCAGCATATCTGTTGTGTGCAAAATAGCTCCGTCGGCCATTTCAATGCCCGCCGCAGCTCCGAGTTCGTCAACCATATCTTGGTCGGGAGTTGGAGCGCTTCCCCCCACCAATTCCTCGCCAGTAGCACGTTCTTGTTCCGCCGCAGCAACCTCGCCATCGTCGCCGCTGAGTTGGGAACTGCTCGAACCGTATTCCGAACCGCTGTCGTTCAAGGTTGTGATTTCATATTGGTTCAATCCCGGTTCAACGATAACGCCGGTGCCGTAAGATTCGGTAATTTCTTGAGGCAAATCGCTGGAATTCTCGCGCTCTTCTGTTATTTTTTCAGCTCGTTTCTTTGGCTGTACCACGATATTTTCTCCTAATTTCTTTTGATTTTATTCAATAGTTCGTAATTTAGCTATTGGCTTTATCTAAATATTCATTAATTGCCAAATGCTTTAATTAATTGTCAGTATAACTGCTTTTATTTTTTTTAGCTTCTATCCCAAGAAATATCTTGATTTGGATCTGCTACAGCGGTTCGATCGCGTTGTGAGATATGCCTTATGCCCCATGCCCTATGCCCCATCCCTCCACTTCGCTCCGCCCCAGGCCCGATGGCACCTTATCTTTCTGAGAAATGTTATATTTCATTGGGAATACAAAAAACATCGCCCATTTGAAAGGGCGATGCTTTTTCTAAGTAGCGCTAACTCTATTCGGGAAAATCAGGAATTACCCATTTGGGAGGTTCCGTCCGTTTCCTTCTGATCGCTTCCTCTGCCATTTCCAGCATTTTGTCGAGAGAGGTATTTTCAATAAAGTTTGACGTTGCCGCCGCGTATTCTCGCTTCGGGCATTTGTCGCCCAAAACGCAGCCATTGACGCAAGCTACAGCACAATCGACAGTGTTCTCCACCATAACTTTTTTCCTTTCACAGTTCCAACAACAAGCAGGCAGATGCTCTTGGTGAATTTGTCAAGAGACTGCCCTTTGTCTTCATTTTACTTTACAAATAGTCGTTAATGTCGATCGCCCGGACAAAACTGTTATAAAATCAAAGCAACCTACCGAATCTGCCGATCGTGAGTAATTCTCTGCGCCGCTTAAAACTTTTACCTTGGCGAGAAATGCTGCAAATTGCCGCCCTCGTCAACTCAATCGTGATTGGAGTTGAGCTATTTTTAGCCTGGGGTTTCACGCAATCGCGCGCAATCCGCAACGTCGTGACGCTTCTCTACGGCTCCTCCCTAGGGATATTGATACCTTTCGTTGCCGCAGTGGGAATGGGAGCTTTAGCAGTGTACTTTTTAGAGCATTGGCATCAGCAATATTTGCTCAATAAAATTAATTTGTGGGTTTTAGTTTTGTGCGTGCTATTGGGTTTGGTGTTAAAGTCATTTCTGCCCATACCTCCTTTGTTAGCAAGTTTATCGGAAGCCGCACTAATCGGAATTACGGTAGGAGTTTTTTGGAAAGGCAGGCCTTATTGGCGATAGTTGTCAGTTGTCAGTTGTCAGTTGGCAGTTGTTAGTTGTTAGTAGTCATTAGTCAGTAGTCAATAGTCATCAGGAAGAGGGACTTTATTGCTTTAAGCAGTTATTGTAAAGTGTGCATTTAGCACCCTACAATAACTGTCAATATCGGTAATAACCCCGGTTTTTTTGATATCATTAATAGGGTGCGTCATCAGAGAAAACTATAGCTTTTTGTACTAAATCTAAAAAATACGCACCCTACAATGACAACTGACAACGGACTTCTTCCTTCTCATTACGGCAGCCAAAAATCGGGAATAAAAGTATTAGTCAAACTGCGAGCAAACTGATTAATCTGTCTCCCGATTTGAATGTGCGGTTCATCAGCCTCTACAGGAATAACTGCCGCTCTGCTGCCAATTCCGAAACGCGAAATTACCAAATTTGCCGCCTCCAAACCAGTAACATAAGCCTTTTCTTGCGACCAAGAACCGTGACGGGTAACAACCCAATCGCCGCTCATCAATACATTATCATAACTTGTTACCGCAGGCAACAAATACTGATAACTTCCCGGTGCAAAATGCGTCACCGCCCGCGACAAGCGAATCGCGCTGCTGTCAATTACTTGAGCATCCCGAAAAGCGGGAATACAAGTCGCTAAATCTCGCTGCACTAAAGCAACAATTTCCTCATCTTTCAAGGGAATCAATTGATTGGCGTGATAAAAGTCAGCTTCGACAACTGTTCCCGGTTCCGCTCGGAATTCGTCGTGCAAAGCATTCAAATCAAAAAATGTCCAACCCGTAGTCGAACTAAATCCAAAACAGGCATTTGAAGGCAGCGGAATGTTAACTTTTCTGTCAAACCAGAGACGAACAGCTAACACGTCAACAGCACCCAAATTCATTACGTCCCTAAATTCTTGGCGGCTTTGCAAAGCGGGGCTGCTGCTAATAATTTTTTGCATTCCAGTAACGCCAACTGCAAAAATAACTGCATCTGCCTCGAAGGTTTTATGGCCACAAACCACGCCAGTAGCTCGGTTGTTGCTGTCCAAAATTAAATCAGTAACTCGTTGATTTGTCAAGACTTTAGCGCCAATTTTTTCCAGGCGATCGACCCAGGGGCGAAAGATTTTTTCTCCGACAGTGCCCCGACACCAAACGACATCAAAATCTGGTTGGTGTGCTAAGATGAAATAATAAAGCATTCCCAAAGCTGCGGCGGCAGAACATTGTTCTCCTGGTGCAAATAAACCTACTAATAACATCGGCTCAAAAGCATCGCGGTACAGCCTCGCAGATACGCCAAATTGTTTGAACAATTCGCGGGCTGTAACGCGATCGTACCTGCGCCAAGCTGCGTCGGAGTTGTCGAAATCTAGGACGGCGTAGAGTAAAGGTAAGGCTGAAAGTCGATCGACTAATGGCAGTCTTTTAAATTTGGTGTAGAGAAAGGTTCCTAACGGTGTGGGAAGTCGCGGCTCGTCCTGAAATATTGGCGATTCTACTTCCAAGCCGGCGGGGGAATACTGACAGGAACGAGTCCAAGGCGTAAACGGATCGAGTCCTAATTCCTTGACTAATGAAAAGATATTTTTGTAGGGATACCAGAAGCCGTGAATGCCTGCTTCTACGGAACGCCCACCGGCGGTTTTCCACCCCGCAACTAAGCCTCCCGGCTGAGGGCCTGCTTCTAACAAAGTTACGTCGTAGCCTTGCTGGGCCAGGTGATAGGTGGCTCCTAAACCGGCCCATCCTGCGCCGACGACGACTATTTTTGGGGCTGGCGATTCTGCTGACATTTTGTACCTCTTCATTTTTGATTTATGATGACATAATTTATGAATAAAAGTGAAATATGCGCTCGATTAGCTGAAAGTTATAGTGTTTTTTTGACGGTGGGAAATGTTATATTAAAACGTTAATGTTGGTTTTTTTGATAATTGAGATTCGAGTAAAATACACAAATTAAACGGGTTGTCAATATGCAATTAATTAATTATTTGACTGCTATTTTTGGGGTAATTTGGCAGAACAGCATTTTTCACTGGGCGGCGCTAATTTTGCTGGGCGTGGCTGTTTGGGGCGAGTATACTTCTGTGAAGCAATATCAGCGGTATCTGGGGGCGAAAAGCCGATCGACTTCTGATGCGATCGACTATTTGAGCTCGAAGTCAGACAGCGGTACATCAGGGGCGATCGCACTGCAGCAGCGGGAAACACCTGCAGATACCTGGAAACTGCTGCTAGACTGGTTTAGCGAACACTTGGCGGGCGAAATTACCGCAGGCGGCGATGCTTACAGGGCGCAGGTAAAATCCGGGCGGTTTGTGTTGTTTCAGTATCCCGCAATTTTAGGGCGATCGGCACCCCGGAGTCAGTGGCGGTTTGTACCGAGCACCTTAGTCGCGCTGGGGGTTTTAGGTACATTTTACGGCATTCAAACCGGCTTGCAAGATGTTAATTTGGGTTCTTTGCAAGATACCAAAGAATTGCTACCATCGATCGGCACGTTGCTGGAGGGAATGAAAACAGCGTTTTCGACTTCTTTGATGGGTTTGGGCTCTTCTAGCATATTTACGCTTGTCTTGGCTTGGGGCGATCGCGCGCGCATTGCTAATCGCGATAATTTACGCAATAAATTAGATAAAATCGCCAAATTACAAACCCCAGAACAAATATTTTCCCGCGCCAATTCTAGCGGCGATGTTGAAAGTGCGATCGCCCTTGCAACCGAAACAATGAGAACCGGATTTGCTCAAATTGTTGAAGCCCAAAGCAATGTCAACTCCCAGGAACTCGGACAGCAAATCGGTTTAGCAATGGCCCCAGTTTTTCAAGATATTCGCCAAGAGTTATCCTTACTCAAACAAATTAAAGCCGACCAAGGCGAAGAGATATTAAACAACCTACTTTCAGGACTCCGCACCGAAGTAATCGAACCAGTAGTAGGGCGGTTAGATCAAAGCGCCCAGTTAACTCAATCAGCATCCGAAGCTGTCAGAGAACTCAAGAACGAATTGGGCGGAATATCTTCTAGTTTAGCACAATCTATCCTGACAATTCAAACTTTCCAGCAAGATACATTAGTGCAGTTGCAGGAATTTGCCACCAACTTGCAGCAGATTTTAGGACAGTTTCAGACAGACACCCACGGCGTTTTGCAAGAAATGGCTACCGAAATGCGATCGGGAGTTGGAGAAAGTATTGAAGGCATGAAAGCCCAAAGAACAGCATTCCAAGAAAGCGCCCAAGAAGCCGCCAACACCTTTAGAGGAATCCAAGATAACTTGCAAGCATCTCTCCACACTCAAGCAGCACAAGAAAAGGAAATGCTAGAAGGAGTTGAAGCCAGAATGACCAATATTTTAAATGCCACCCACGCAGCTTTTCAAACTCAGTCAGATACCATTAAAGCAGTTGGCGATGAAGCTTCCGGACTGATGGACAAAGCGCGAGAAAATCTGGTTGGTAGTTTGCAAAATGTTGACACTATGCTGCAAAATACCCGCGTTACAGTCCAGGAAGAATTAGACAACTTCCGGGTTACATATCAATCCTCTCTCCAGCAATTCTTTACCGCACAAAACAACTTATTAGAAGGTACTTTAGGTAAACAGCAAAAAGGTTTAGCGCAGGTTGTACTGGGCTTGCAAAAAGTTTTTCAAGAAGAATCGCAGAAGCGCAAATTGATGTCGCAGCAAGTTGACGAAAGTATGGACAAAATTTTGACAACAGCTGCAGAAGTGAGCCAGTTTGCTAATTCTGTGGGGTTGAATTCCAGCCAGCGATTGGCACAGTTGCAGGAACTAGCCAAGATAACCGGACAAGAAGTGTTGCGGGTAGAAAGCGTGTATGAAAAAATGGCAAATCAGTTCAATGTCGAAGGGGAAAGGTTGCAAACTACCTATACAAGTTTGGTGAATCAATTAAATGCAGCTTTGCAAGCGGAACAAGAACAAGTGCGGCGGGTTGAGAGTGCGTATCAAAATATGAGCGATCAGTTCGATCGCGCGCTGCAGTCTGGTAACAATCAATTAATTGGCTATTTGGAAAAAACTACGTCATCCCAGCACAAGTTTTTTGAACAAGCAGATTCTTCGATGGCGAAAGTGTGCAGCGGATTGCAAGAAAGTTCTGACGGTTTAATGCAGGTTGCTCATTATTTGGTGGCTGCTGCTGATAATTTGGGAACGAAGAAATAAGCTATCAACAGTGAGGTTTGTATTTAGGACTTTACTACTGATAAAGAAGGACTTCAGTCCTCATCCAGTTAGAGAATATGGTCGCGTTTGGGATGATATTTAGAAATAGGTTGAGGGCTGAAGTCCTCACGACAAACTAATTAACAGTGCAAAAATGAAAGATTTATCAGATTTAGACAATTCACCGGAAATAGAAGAAGAGGAAGATTCCAGCGTCCTGCTGTCCATCGGCGATTTAATGTCCGGCTTGCTGATGTTGTTCGCCCTCCTGTTCATCACTGTGCAAATTCAACTCAGCGAAAAGGTGAAAATGCTCGATGAAAAAATCCTTCAGGTGGAAAAACTGCGACAGGAATTGCAGCAATATCAAAACGCATTTAAAGGACTGCCGCAGATTATTGTCAATGCTTTAGAAGGGAAAGTTGGAAACAAAGATATTTTTACAGTTGACCCCGGAACCGGAGATGTCAGTATTCGCGATCGCATTTTGTTTGATAATAACAGTTCTGTGCTTAAACCAGAAGGGAAAAAGTTTTTGCAAGCCTTCATTCCCATTTACAGCCAAGTGCTTTTTGCTAACCAACAGTTTGAAAAACAAATTTCTCGTGTTGTCATTGAAGGACATACCAGTTCTGCCGGTGCAGAACCAAAAAATCTGGAACTGAGTTTGCGAAGGGCTTTAGCTGTTTCTAATTATATGTTTTCCGAGGAGGTAAATTTTCCTAAAAAAGCCCAATTGCAACAGAAAGTATTAGTTTCTGGGCGGGGAGAATTAGATGCGAATCCGAATCAAAATGCAGCGGGCGATCGCAAAGTAGTCTTCCGCTTCCAATTCCGCCGCGAAAACTTGAATGTTGACTTAAACCGCCAATTACCATCCTCCGAAGGTAAAAAATGAAAATTCCCGATCGCAATTTACCGCTGAAACCGCTACCGCACAACTCTCGTTTGCCTCCGCAGACTGAGAAATCAAGAAAGTATTTAAGCCTGATTTGATATAAAATGTGTTGCATCATTATTAGCCAGAACACGCGCGGGTAGCCACAAACCCTTATGAAATCGATCCTTCCCAATCGAAAATCGAAAATCGAAAATCGAAAATTGTATAGCCTGTTACTGCTATTATTCCCCGCCACTGCATGGCTGATTGTTTTCTTCATTTTGCCAGTGCTAATTGTACTTTTGTACAGTTTCTTAGAACGCGGTACTTATGGCGGCGTTACTGCGATATTTACTCTCAACAATTACCAGCGTTTGTTCAGCGGACTTTTTTTAGGAGTAATTGGCCGATCGCTCTTTTTAGCTTTTTTAACAACCGCAGCTTGCCTTTTAGTTGGCTATCCCCTAGCATTTTTCATCGCCACCCGTCCTCCCCGCTGGCGAAATGCCTTGCTTTTGCTAGTAATTATTCCATTTTGGACTAACTTTTTGGTAAGAACCTACGCCTGGATAATTTTGCTGCGTAGCGAAGGAGTAGTTAACACAGCCCTGCAAAGCCTGCAAATTATTAGCGAACCGTTAAACTTGCTTTTTACACCTTTCGCTGTGGCGATCGGTCTGATTTACGGCTATTTACCTTTCATGGTTCTACCTTTATATTCTAGCATAGAACGCTTCAATTTTTCATTAGTAGAAGCAGCTCAAGATTTAGGAGCAAATGATATTAGAACATTCTGGCGCGTATTTTTCCCATTGACAACTCGCGGAATAGTTGCAGGTTCAATCTTAGTGTTTGTCCCCTCAGTTGGCGCTTTTATTACTCCCGATATATTGGGCGGATCTAAAACAGTAATGGTGGGAAACTTGATTCAAAATCAGTTTATGAAAGCCCGCGATTGGCCCTTTGGTTCCGCCCTTTCTATGTTATTAACAGTAATCATATTGATTCCTGTTTTGGTTTACTTCCACGTCTCTGATGAAACTTAAAGAGGTATAGCCTTTCGAGCCTAACATGAGGTGCTAGGAGTGGGCATAGGGCATAGGATATAGGGCATTGGGCATACCTCACTAAGCTTGAGAACCGCTATAAATTGAGATTTACAGTTAGGTGAGGGCGGGTTTATGAGATTATTTATTTGAGGCGATGGTTTTTGGTAATTGGTTGTTGGTGGCAGTTGTTATACCAAATCCGAGTAACATACCCCCTTTACGATCCGGCGGTTGAAACCGCGTCTACACAAACGATGTCGGCCGGAGGCCACTGGTTCATAAAGGGGAACCCAAACCCGGATTTGGTATTATTTGTTATTTGTTGATTCTAATTCCGAATTACCAATGACTGTTGATTGTTGACTGTTGACTGTTGACAACTAAGAGGGTGGGCACGCACCATCCACCGCCCCTACCAACTAACAAATAACCACCGCCCCTACCAACTAACTACTAACCACTAACTAATAACCACTAACTACTAACCACTAACTAATGACTAAAACAAAACTAGATTTGCTCGTGCGGGCGACGGGGAAAAAGTGGCTATGGGTACAAGCTATACTAGCATTTGCCTTTCTTTACTTGCCAATTCTCATCTTAATTATTTACTCCTTCAACACCTCCAGATTCAATGCCGTTTGGCGCGGTTTTACCCTCGATTGGTATCGCAGCTTATTTAGCAATACAGGTGCGACGATTGCTAGCAGCAGCAGCAGCGGAATTTTGCCCGCACTCAACAACAGCTTGCTGATTGCAGCTATTTCCACTGTGGTAGCGACAATTTTCGGTACAATGCTGGCGCTAGCGTTGGAACGCTTTCATTTTCCGGGACGGAAAGCCGTAGAAGTTTTACTGTTTTTGCCGATTATTATGCCCGAAATTACGATCGGCATTTCGCTGCTAGTTTTCTTTACTCTCGCATTTCGGATCGTAGAAAATCTCACCGGAATTCGCCTCAATCTCGGCTTACCTACAGTAATTATCGGTCACGTTGTCTTTAATATTTCATTTGTGACGATTACTGTCAGGGCGCGTTTGGCGGAACTCGATCCTCAATTAGAACAAGCAGCTTTTGACTTGGGCGCTAACGAATGGCGGACTTTTTGGCGCATCACTTTTCCGCTGATTTGGCCCGCTATTTTTAGCGCAGCATTGCTAGCTTTTACTTTGTCCCTAGATGATTTTGTCGTGACATTCTTCACCACTGGCATCGGTTCCATGACTCTGCCACTATTTGTTTACGGCATGATAAAATTTTCAGTAACGCCAGCGATTAATGCTATTTCAACTTTGATGTTGCTGGCTTCCTTGTTGCTGGTTGTATCGTCGCTAAAAGTTCAAAAAAGTTAAATAAATGTTTTTTGTGTCATAATTATTGTTCGATATAACTCACCAAACCTATGAAACGCCTGCTGAAATTTTTACTTTTGTTTGTGATGAGTGCAACGGTAGCTTTCGGCTGCAGCCCCACAGGTGGCAACCAACAGCAAGTCCTCAACATTTACAATTATGCAAGTTATATCGCCCCAGAAGCGATCGCCCAATTCGAGAAAGAGAACAATGTTAAAATTCAATACGACACTTTCGAGAACAGCGACGCACTCTACGCCAAACTCAAACAGGGAAACCCCGGTTACGACTTAATATTTCCCGCCGATTACATGGTAAAAGTCATGGCAGCGGAGAATATGATTGAGCCGCTAAATTTGCAGAACATCCCCAACAATATCCACCTTGATGCTAAGTTTATTAATCAATCTTTCGATCCCCAAAATAAGTATTCTCTACCCTACCAGTGGGGAACAATGGGAATTGGCTACAACTTGAAAGCCACCAAGGGCGATATCAACAGTTGGGCGGCGATGTTCGACCCCAAATATAACGGAAAAGTCGCATGGCAAGATGATGCCAGATACACTTTTGCAGGAGTTTTAATGTATTTAGGATTTGATCCAAATACCACAAATCCCGAAGAAATTAACAAAGCCCGCGATTTGCTGATTAAAAATAAAAATATCATTGCCGCTTTTGTCCCAGACACTGGTCAAACTCTGCTGGAGCAAGGAGAAGTAAATTTGACAATGGAATGGAGCGGCGATATTTTTCAGGTGATGAAAGAGAGCCCAAATCTCCGTTACGCTATTCCCAAAGAAGGAACCATTGTGTTTTCTGACAATATGGCAATTCCCAAAGGTGCAGCCAACAAAGAGTTAGCCGAGAAATTTATCAACTTCACTTTGGAACCAGAGATAGGAGCAAAAATTTCTAATTTTACCCACTTTGGCTCGCCGAATAAAGCAGCCCTCGATCGAGGTTTAATCGATCCTAAAGATTTGAAAAATCCTCAAATTTATCCGCCGGCTGAGGTGCTTGCTAAAATGAAGTTTTTGCAGGATGTCGGGAAAACAACTGCATTGTACGATCGAGCTTGGACGGAAGTTAAAGCAGGATCTGGAAAGTAGATATCAAACAGGTGGCGGGCTGGTTTGCTTAAATTTTTAGTTTGTATTGGAGTTGCGCCATCGTTAAGAACGGGCTCTCCGGCCCGTTCCACAATAAAATTAAGTTTTGTGGAACAAGCATCTTGCCCGTTCCTAAACAAGTAATTAAGAATAGTAAAATATATCAGTTTAACCGGACTATAACTCATATTTTTTATTGCTCATATAGCAGTTCGATCGCGTTGTGAGGTAATGCCCAGCGGCACCTCATCTTTCGCTCGAAATGCTATAACTCATAGATACTAACACAATGCACGCAGTCGAACTTGTCAACATTTCCAAAATATTTAAAAGTGTCCGCAGTCAAGATTTCTTAGCTGTAGATAACATCAACCTGCAAATTTTCGATCGCGAATTTTTTTCTTTGCTCGGCCCTTCCGGCTGTGGCAAAACTACAACTTTGCGAACGATCGCAGGTTTTGAAACTCCCACAGCAGGCGAAATTTACATTCACGGCCAACCGATGCAAAATCGCCCGCCATTTCACCGCCCAGTGAATACGGTATTTCAAAATTATGCTTTATTTCCGCACATGACAGTAGCACAAAATGCTGCATTTGGGTTGGAAATGGAGAATTTGCCTCAGCCAAAAATTCGCGATCGCGTGGCGGCAGCCTTAGCATTAGTACAGTTGACAGATGTAGAAAAACGCTATCCCCGCCAACTGTCAGGGGGACAGCAGCAGCGAGTAGCGCTGGCGAGGGCGTTGGTCAAAGAGCCTTCTGTTTTGCTGTTAGATGAACCCCTGGGAGCGCTGGATTTAAAATTGCGTAAAGAGATGCAATTAGAATTAAAAAAAATGCAGCGAAAATTGGGAATTACATTTATTTATGTAACTCACGACCAAGAAGAAGCGCTCACAATGTCGGATAGAATTGCAGTGATGGAAGGAGGAAAACTGCAACAAGTCGGGACACCTGTTGATATTTATGAATATCCGAAAACGCGGTTTGTTGCTGATTTTATTGGCGACAGCAATTTTTTGACCGGGCGAGTAGTAGAAAGGCAACAGGGTCAAGTAGTCGTGTTGGTTGACCAAGAGTTGCCCGTGTTAGTTGCGGCTGCAGAAGATTTGCCGGTCGGGAAAACTGTTACCTTGGTGTTGCGGCCGGAAAAAGCTGCTATTTATCCGGCTAATTATGATGCTGAAAATAGCTGGCCGGGAACAGTAGAAGAGGCGATTTATATTGGCACTGATACGCGCTATAGGGTGCGCTTGACTGCTAAAAGCTCGATCGCCCTTCGCCGACAAAACTTGCACCGAGATGACTTACAGCGGCACCAAATTGGCGATCGAGTTCGAGTTACCGTGCCGCCGGAAAGTATCTGCATTCTTTAAAACGTCCCGCTGATTGAAATCTCCTTTATTGCGGTGAAGGCGAAGGAGTTTCCGCTTCCGGCGCGGGAATTTCGGCAGGAGTTGATTCGGGCGACGGCGAGGGACTTTCGCCAGAAGTTGATTCGGGCGCCGGCGCGGGACTTTCGCCAGAAGTTGATTCGGGCGCCGGCGCGGGAATTTCGGCAGGAGTTGATTCTGGCGACGGCGAGGAACTTTCAGCACCGGGCGAGGGACTCTGTGAACCGGGCGAGGGACTTTCTGCAGGGCTTGGGACGGAAGTTTCCGGCGGTGGCGGAAGTTGTTCGGGCTCTGGCTGAGGGCTTTGGAGGCTGCGTACCCACAAACCTAAACCTGCAAAGGCTAACATCAGCCCCAACAGCCCCAGCAGCGGCAACCAACGTTTGGACTGCTGTTTTTGAACTGGTTCCGGGGCGGGGACTGTTTCGGGATACAGCAACTGTTTGGACGATTCTGAAAGCTGAGATTCTGGGATCTTCCCGGTCTTCTGGAGAGATGCTGACCCTGACATTGGCAGGGACACCGACTGGAGAGACACTGGCGCTGACACTGCTGCTGAGGTTGGCGCTGAGGCGGGAGGAAACAGTACCAATTTCTCCGGCGACGTCCGACAGTAAGTCGCCACGACAGAGGTGTTATCGTAACCGTTTTTCTCGTTGGCGAGGCTAATCCAAGACTGAACAGCAGTTTCCAAAGACATTTGGCCCTCTAGCACCGGAGGGCCGTAATTCTCCCAAGATTGCTCTACCCAGTCGTTGTCGGCCAAACCGTCGGAACACAGCAGCAGTAAGCCTTCCTCTTCGAGAATAAATCGCTGAATCGTCGGGCGCAGGAAATCGCCGTCTCGCGTACCCAAAGCTTGAGTCAGGGCTCCTGCATCCGATCGCAATTGAGTCTCCCAGTATAAACTGTGTCCTAGCTTGACCTCCCTTGACGCTACGTCATCGTCCACAGTCAGCCGCTGACAGTAATTTTTGCCAATCCAATAAGCGCGGCTGTCTCCAACATTGATCAAATAAAGTTCGTGACTGTTATTCGACGGTAAATCATCGGAAACTTTAATTTTTTGAGGCAACTGGAGGGCCATCACCAAAGTCGTGCCCATCCGCTGCCGCAACTCTTTTCCCTGCTCGTTATTTTGATTGGAAATAACATTGTTCACAACTCTGACTATTTCTTCGAGTTGTTTAATTACCATTTCTGGCGTCATCAACTCTTCTTGTTCAGCGATTTCTGCGAGCAAATTTTGAACTAAAGCTTTCAGGGACTGCACCGCTAATTGACTGGCAACTTCTCCTCCTTCGTGGCCTCCAACCCCATCGCAAACCATTGTTAAGTAAGGAATTAGTTTGTCGCCATCTGAAGTTTTGCTAAATTGTAAATCCGCAGCAACGGGATAGCAACTGTCTTCATTTTTGGCGCGCTGCGGCCCGGTATCAGTCATGCCTACTACTTCTAAGTGCAGGGGCAATAAAGCCGCTTGTTCTAATAATAAATCGTTGAGTTCTAGGGCGATCGCCTCTAAATTCATGCTGCTGCGGCGCATAAACAGACAAATCTCTCCGAGTCTCGACTGCACCTCTGGCGCGGCAGATTCCACCAAACCAGACCAAACATCTCCCAAATCCTTAACCGTCGGTACAAAATTTCCAGGGTGCAGTTGCAGCAGGCGTACCCGCCAACCTTCCACCCGCAAATTTTCCGGTACCAGCAAACTCGCAGCGACTCCTTGTTCCGAAAGCGGTGTCCACAGTTGAAGCATTTGCCACAGCCAGTAAACTTGGCGCGCCGCACCGGTGTGAGCCCAAGCTTCTAAAATAGAAGGATGCAGGCTACCAAAATTATTAACTGGCACATTTTCCAGCAACAGCACCTCAGTGGCTTCGGGTTCTTCCCCCACGGAACAAAAACCGTATACTTCCGGCGTATGCAGCCGTTGGGGATACAAATGCAGGTATGGCGCGATGCTATCGGGCAGTTGTTCGGGGACGCTAGGAGGAATAGATGGACGGCTTTCTAGCCAGAGTTGGGGTGCAATGACAAAATATCGATCGGCTATTACCTTACCCGCCGGCACTTCCTCGGCTGCTGGGCCCACAGCCCACAAATACCGATAAATTAAATTGGTTTCGCAAGCTGCACAGTGCTGGCGGCCAAAGGTATTGCGGGGTTCGGGACAGCTCAGATTCGGGCAATAAATGGGTTCTGAGAAACTACTAATCATATCGAAAGAGTTTGTGTAAAAACATTCTGAAGATATTTGATTCTCCAGCTCCAATTCACGAGCTTGAGAATAAACTGATTTTAGCCCCTATCAATTTTTTAACTGCCTTTGGGGCGCTAGAAATTGTAGTTGCTGCCAATGGAGATCGGCTAGAATTGTAATCTAAGTTACTAAAACTTTAACTTTGAGTACGATCGAACCCTGACTGGGGCCGGAGCAGCCTCAACCCGATACCGCGATCGGGCCAGCAATTCGCAAACCCTTGCAGAGTCTGTTGTTGGCACTTTTAAAATCTCAATTTTCCAATCTAAGATATTTCATAGTATCACCAATTCTTTTATGATCTTGACTCCCACGCTTCTTTGGCTGCTAGCTGGGACTTTGCTCTGTTTGGCAGAGTTATTTCTCCCGACTGCTTTTGTGGCTTTTATGATGGGGCTGAGCGCCTTCGCTGTAGCTGGATGCTCTCTAGTTTTACCTTATGTTAATTTACAGATATTCCTGTGGATGGTATTTTCGACAGTTTTTGTGCTGGTGTCCCGGCGCTTGATACCAAAAGGCAAGGTAAGGGCGATCGCAGATTCTCACGAAGCTAAAACTTTAACAGAAATTCCCCCCGGCGAAGCTGGACGGGTGATTTATGAGGGGAATTCTTGGCAAGCTCGTTGCGAAGACACCAAGGCCACCATCCCTCCCAACCAAAACGTCATTGTCGTGGGACGAAAAGGCACTACTTTGATAGTTTTACCAGAAAACTTATTGCATTCTTAAACCAAATGCGTAATTAGTCAGTAGTCAGTAGTCAGTAGTCAGTAGTCAGTAGTCAGTAGTCAGTAGTCAGTAGTCATTAGTCAGTAGTCATTAGTCAGTAGTCATTAGTGAACAACAGTCAACAGTTAACAGTCAACAGTCAACAGTCAACAGTTAACATTCAACATTCAAAATTGATAGGAGGCAACTGTGGAACAATTATTTTTACTCGTGTTTTTAGCATTAGGCGGTTCAGCCCTCGCAGGTTCCGTCAAGATTATCAATCAGGGAAATCAAGCATTAGTAGAGACTTTAGGTAAATATAATGGCAAGAAACTCGAACCTGGTTTGAATTTTGTGACACCGTTTTTCGATCGCGTAGTTTACGAGCAAACTATTCGGGAAAAAGTCTTAGATGTTCCCCCGCAAGCTTGTATTACCCGCGACAACGTTTCGATCACGGTTGATGCTGTGGTTTACTGGCGAATTGTAGACTTGGACAAAGCCTGTTACAAAGTTGAGAATCTTCAGTCAGCAATGGTAAATATGGTGCTGACTCAAATTCGCGCGGAAATGGGTCAACTGGATCTCGAACAAACTTTTACGGCTCGTTCTCAAATTAATGAAATCTTGCTCAAAGATTTAGATATTGTTACCGATCCTTGGGGAGTGAAAGTAACGCGGGTAGAATTGCGCGATATTATCCCTTCTAAAACTGTACAGGAATCGATGGAATTGCAGATGGCAGCCGATCGCCGGAAGCGGGCGTCGATTTTGACATCCGAGGGCGAACGCGAGTCAGCAGTTAACAGCGCCAAAGGTAAGGCGGAAGCGCAGGTTTTGGATGCAGAAGCGCGCCAAAAAGCTACTATTTTGGAGGCGGAAGCTCAACAAAAGGCGATCGTCCTGAAAGCCCAAGCAGAACGCCAAAGTCAGGTTTTGAAAGCACAAGCTACTTCTGAGGCCTTGCAAATTATCGGCAAAACCCTGCAAAACGACCCCAATGCGCGGGAAGCTTTACAGTTTTTGTTAGCTCAAAACTATCTGGATATGGGCTTAAAAATTGGCAGCAGCGACAGCAGCAAGGTGATGTTTATGGATCCGCGCAGCATCCCCGCTACGATGGAAGGATTGCGATCGATTGTGAGCGATCCTGTTACTAACAATGAGTTGAAGAATTTGTCTTAGTGGGTTAAAATAGGCGATTAAAATTGCTTTTTTTTAAATAAAGTCCGCCGCAGGCTAAGAGTTAATTCAACTCGCTTGGAGTGGTATTGTCTGACAAGAAGCGATTTCAATCGCCGAGCAACCAATAAGATGATTCGGCGGTTGAAATCGCCAGAAAGTCAAACAAAGTCCGCCGGCCCCGACTGGTTCATAAAGGGTATCCCAAACCCGGATTTGGTATAACTAACAACCAATTACTAATAACTAATGACTAATGACTAATGACTAATGACTAATGACTAATGACTTATTTAAGATTCTTGAGCCAAAGTACACCGATCGCACAATCCGAAAAATTCCAATGTGTGATAATAAATTTTGAAAGAATGAGATTGTTGTAATTGGCTTTCTAAGTGATGAACCGGGCACTCATCGATCGTGATGGATGCGCCGCATTCGAGACAAGTGAGGTGATGTTGGTCTTGATGGGCGGCACCGTAGAGAGATTCGCCGCTAGCAAGGGTTCTGACGTGAACGAACCCCTCTCGCTTTAAACCGTCGAGGGAGCGGTAAACGGTTGCTAAGCCCATGCTTTGGTCGCTGTTACGCAGTTCTAAGTAGATATCTTGCGCTGAGAGCGATCGATTCATGACTTTGAGCAAGTTTAAAATACGCTCCTGACTGCGGGTGCGGTTGGTTCTCATAATTTTTTTGTGTAATCTGCTGGAATCACATTTGTCCCTGCTTCTAGGCTATCTTACTCGGGAGAGTCAGTTGGTTTTAGATTTTAGATTTTAGATTTACTTGCTGCAGATTAATCTGGGAACACCAACAGCAGTCTAAAATTTTGGGTACTCCACGACGATTTTCGGGGAGCATCTGGTGGCGTTGATAGTGCGATCGTCCCCGAAGAGCGAGTACAATACGGGAGCGGGAAGGCTCGCACGCTCAATAAAAAAATGCTTTTTGGCAAACTGAGATGCTCCCTATTTTCCGGGGATGGTAGCAGTTTATTGGAGTTCCAAGGTCGATCGCGCGCAACCTGGTTGTAGAATACAAGGGCGCTAACTTGCACATCACCCACCGCAACATTCCCGTGACTCAGAAATATCTTGCCCAAATCTATGTTACCCTCCGCCCTTCGGTTTTAGACCCGGCCGGCACTGCCGTACAGTCCGGTTTGCAACACATGGGATACGACAATGTTGAGGGCGTCCGCATCGGAAAGTACGTTGAATTGACGCTGACTGCTGCGGGCGAATCGGAGGCCCACGAACAACTCGATCGCGTTTGCGACCAACTTTTGGCAAATCCAGTTATTGAGAATTATCGCTTTGATTTGACTGCAATTCCTGTTGCTGTGGAGACAGTGGCGGCATAAATGCGATCGTCCCTAGCGTGTTTTTAAACCCGGAGACCCCCCCCTAACCCCCCTTAGTAAGGGGGGGATAAGAGGGTTCTCAAATTCTTTGTTAAAAACACGAAAACTACGAGCACTCAAACTCCCCCTTCTTAAGGGATTTAGAGGGATCTAGACTTTGATACAAGCGAGAGAAACCTAAGATTTCAGTCTTAAGTTAACACCTCTTCCCTCGGACTGATGACGTTGGACGGAAAACTCGGGCGGGACAGCAAAACATGACGTTGGACTAATGACTACTGACTACTGACTACTGACTACTGACTACTGACTTCTTCCTTCAACATCTGCTTATGAAATTTGGAGTTATTGTTTTTCCCGGTTCAAATTGTGATCGCGATGTGGTGTGGGTAACTCAAGGGTTGCTGCACCAACCGACGCGGATGATTTGGCACGAAGATACCGATATTTCGGATATTGACATCATTGTAATTCCCGGCGGTTTCAGTTACGGAGATTATTTGCGGTGCGGCGCGATCGCCCGTTTTTCTCCGGCGATGCGGGCTACTGCGGAACACGCGAAACAAGGAAAGCTTGTATTGGGCATTTGCAACGGTTTTCAGGTGTTGACTGAAGCTGGTTTATTGCCCGGTGCTCTGGTGCGGAATGCGGGATTGAATTTTATTTGCGATCGGGCTTCTTTGAAAGTCGAACGCGGTAATACTCGTTGGACTGCGGCTTATACTTCCGGTGAAATCATCGATTTGCCGATCGCCCACGGCGAAGGAAATTATTATGCTGATCCGCATACATTAGCAGAGTTAGAAGAGCACAATCAAGTGCTATTTCGCTACTGCACAGAGGCGGGAAAAATTAACGATGCTGGCAATCCCAACGGTTCGTTAAATAATATTGCGGGCATTTGCAATCGGGCTGGCAATGTGTTAGGAATGATGCCGCATCCTGAGAGGGCTTCCGATCCGATGTTGGGCGAAACTGATGGAATCAAATTGTTTCAAGGGTTGCTGATGGCAACTGTGGCGGCTGTTTTGTAGTCCATCTTTGCCTATAAAAAAAAACTGTTTGTAGTAAGGACTTTAGTCCTTCTCGATATGTTAAGAAAGCAAGGAGTACGGAAAACACATCGAAACTCAGCAAAAACTAATACAGATTTTGATGGGATTCGGGGTGATGTGCGGTTTCTGGAGTTGTTGGGATAAAGGCGTGTCAGTAGTTACCCACTCCGACAAAGAAACCGGGTTTTTACCTAATTTTTGGACGAGAATCAAGTATTGTCGTAAAAAACCCGGTTTCTGGCGCCGCGCCACCTAGCAAAGAAACCGGGTTTTTACCTAATTTTTGGATTTTAATGAGATATTGTCGTAAAAAACCCGGTTTCTGGCGCCGCGCCACCTAGCAAAGAAACCGGGTTCTTACCTAATTTTTGGATTTTAACGAGATATTGTCGTAAAAAACCCGGTTTCTGGCGCCGCGCCACCTAGCAAAGAAATGGTTGAGGGGCGATCGGGTTTCTCACCGCCGGGAATCTAATCATTTTGATCCAATCCTAACGGCACAAAATACTGGCTGTAAACCACACTATCAGGCTCCCAAAGAGGCCGCCAATAGACATTCTGGATCACGGCCTTCTCCCCATCACCCTCAGCCGGCCACTGAAAACTGACGATCGCAATATTACTGTATCCCACAATCTCATCACCCTCTTGTAGCCAGCGATTCCGCCACAACAGCGCTATAAAATTCCACCACCTATGCAGCCACGACAATTGTTTATTTTTGTGAGTTCTAGTTGACATCTCACCATTTTCATGAGGCAAAAATACCCTAGCTTTTTGTCGTTTCATCCAGTCAATTCGATAGCCCCAATCAGGAAAAGATTGCCTATTCCTCACAGCAGCAGCCACAGCCTTCTTTCTGCTACCTCTCGAAATTTTCACCAACTCCAGCGGCTCGTTCCATCCCAAACATTCGTGCGATCGCTCTGGAAACACCGACTTAACCTTAGTATGAATCACATGAGTTTTCCACTCTTCATTAATCAAAGCACTAGCCGTTAACTGCGCCAACACAGAATATTTTCTACCTGCGCTTTGAGATTTTACATCGAACTCAGATGCAGGAGACAAACACTCAACATCCGGGCGACAAATGCCAAAATGCTTGTCAGACCAATAACTCAGCCGCACAGCAGCAGCATAGTGAATATCCCCCGTCAAAACAACCACCCGATCGCGCTGCTTAAAAAACTCCGACAACAGCTTCATAAAAGCCAATTCATGAAAATTCCAAGCATCCCCCGCATCACTATTAAAAACCTTTCCCTGTTTCAAATCTAACTTTTGCACCGCATCAATAATCCACAAACCCACCAAATTAGTCGGCAAAACTACCAGCGTCGCCTCAATCTTAAACTCCCCAGTTTTATTCAACAAATCAGTCTCCCGCAAAGGCTGCTGAATTTGCTCTTCAAAACCCTTGTGAGTCAAAAGCATCGGTGGATCGATCGCACTTTTCACCGGATATCCCCGCCAAGTCCGCGTATCCAGCACAATCACCTCATGCTTAAAACTTCTCACTGTAAAATGCCAACTCAAAACCTCACTTACGCCGTCACAATCGCGATCCAAAATCAAAACATCATCATCTAACTTTAACTTCGGCAAACCAGTCTCAATATCAACCGCCGGAATCCCCAAATACGAAGCCGCCTCTTCCCAAACAGCAACATCAGTCCCCGCCGAATTCGACCACTTTTGGGCAGCCTTTAATAACTTATCTCCGACATTTTCGCGATCGAACTGTGCGGGCGTATTTCCCCAAGCCTGAAACACAGCATAAGCCAGCAAAGCATTCTGCACCACCCGGCGGCCAAGCGGCTTACCCAGCACCCGGTAACACCACTCCCGATTCAAATACCAATCATCACTAACATCATGATCGTCACAAATCATATAAGTCGGAATATTAGCCAGCGCCCGCCTCACCCTCCACAAATTGCCAGCAAAACCGCCAAGTTCAACAACTTCTCTATCCCAGACTTTTGCCAGCTTAGAATCTAGACAAATATCCTTACCCTTCGGAAAATTATCGCACCAAAGTACAGGCGACCAAACTAACAAATACATCGCGCAATATTCGCCCAAACCGAACAAATGACTTTTCGCCTTGTCCGGTTTATTCACCAACATGGCCGTAAAGCCGCCAAAATCTCTGGCAATATCGCTGCGAGTCCCCGGCTTTAACTCAATTGGCTTTTTGTAGTCAGACTCAGCCTTAGACTGTTTCCCAATAGGCGACTCTCTAAAAATTTCCCTTTTTTGGCCAACTACATTTTCGTTTTCTGAATTTTTAGGTATACTGATACACAAATTCAAATTCTTTTTTATTTGGGCATCATTCATCAGGGGCATATTTTCTTCCCAGCCCAAAAGTGTATCGCCAGCATCCGTCAAAGCCCACAGCAGGGGATCTGCAACGTCATCCCCGTAAATTTGGTCGCCTGTTAAAAACAGTTGGTGGGGACGGAAATTTGCCATTCCTGCAAACTGTGCGATCGAATTATCCAAGATTGGCAGCGCATCTCTGCCGTCTCCCTGGGGCTTGCGACAAGAACCGTGAACAATACGCAAATAGTTTAAATCTTGCGGTGGCAGGGCAAAAGTCGGCAACCCGTGAGGGAAATAACCGATCGTCTCCGGCGAGGAAACTGACAAATTAGGGGATGCAGGCCACAAGCAAGAAAGGAGATTTTCTTTCTCTTTGTCTGGAAGTGCAACCTCCGAGGGCGAATCAGGACTTGCAGCAAACTCTATGTCATAAGCATAAATTTTTCCGTATGTCAAGACTTTGCTGTCGATCAGTTGAGCCGTCACGGCCACTACGTGCAGGTATTTCCCGATCGCCACGGTAGTGTTCGTACCTTGGAGTAGCGGTGCACCGAGAATTTCGCCGGTGCCGCCCTCAGTCGCATAAACCTTGAGTTCTACTTCGCGGGGTGCTTTCAGAGCCAGCCAAACTGTCACCGCCCCTGTTTCAGTCCGGCGCAAAATCGGGCCGGCCAGGATGAGCGGCAAGTGATGAATTCGATGATTTAATGGTGTCCACGACATAGGATTAAAAAAAAATAAAATAAAATTAGGGGTTTTCTAGCAATTCAGATGTGAGGCGATCGATCGACCGCAAGTCAATTTTCCATTTTCTATTTTTTATTCACTCCATTTACTTCACAGATCGATCGCCAGAGTCCGAACATCAGTCGAAAATTGGGGGCTTTCCACCACAGCCAGGGGGAGGGTTGTATCTGTTTATCGGTCGGGTAAACCGCTTAATTAATGCTAATTCTGGCAACCCGCGCGCGCAAAATTGTAACAAGTCATTAAGAAAAATTAATAATCACCATGCTACAAGAAGAACATTTACAGCATTTCCTAGATTCAGTCCCGCAACAAGTAATTAAACCATCAGAATCCCCTGTAGAGCGCAACAGCCCACCGCTCTACTTCTCACCTTTAGATCGGGCGATCGACCGCCACCCCCTCACAGTGGCTCCAGAAACCCCGATCGCCCAAGTGTTAGCTCTCATGAACCCGATGCGCGTCTCGTGTCAGCTTTGTAGCGAAAAACAAAAAGCTCTTCCGGGCCCGGCAAAGCGCAGTTGCGTCATAGTTGTGGAGGACGATCGCCCGATCGGCATTTTTACAGAAAGGGATATCGTCAAGCTAACAACCGTCGAAGCTTGCGCCATCAAACTGACAATTGCTGATGTCATGACTCGATCGCCAATTACCCTCAAACAATCCGAGTCTCAAGACATCTTCACAGCTATGTTCACCTTGCGCCAGTACCAAATCCGGCACTTACCCGTAGTGGATGACGGCGATCGACTCGTGGGCATCATCACCCGCGAAGCCATTCACGAAGCCCTGCAACCGGTCAACTTACTCACGAATTTACGCAGTGCAGAAGATGTAATGACTAAGGAAGTCATTTGTGCCCCAGAAACTGCCTCAGCCCTCGATTTAGCCCTGCTAATGGTCAAACATCGAGTTAGTTGTATCGTCATTGTCGAAAAACCAATTCAGCATCCACAGCGGGCGATCGTACCAATAGAAAATTACCTTATTCCCGTCGGCATTGTCACCGAACGCGACATCGTGCAGTTTCACGCCCTCGAATTAAACCTCTCCCAAATTTCCGCCGCTGAGGTGATGAGTGCACCTTTATTTTGTATATCTCCTGTCGATTCCCTCTTCCGGGCCCACCAAGAAATGCAGCGACACGGAGTCCGCCGTTTGGTAGTAGTTGGCAGTCAGAGAGAACTTTTGGGTGTCATCTCTCTCACAAGTTTGCCGCAAGTTTTTAACCAATCTGAAATGTACGGGACGATCGAGCTTTTGCAGCAAGCAGTAGACGATCGAGCCGCCCAATTGCAGAAAACAAACCAACTTTTGCAGCAAGAAATTTTAGAGAAGCAGCGCGCCCAAGAAGCCCTGCGCCAAGCCCACGACGACTTAAAAAAACAAGTTGAAGAACGCACGGCCCAACTTTTAGAATCAAACGAATTATTGAGACGAGATATTATTAAGCGCCAGCGAGTCGAAGAAGTGCTGCGGACAAAGCAAACTTGCTTGAAAAATCAAGCACAGCAATTAGAAGAAACAGTGCGGAAATTGCAGCAAACTCAAAGTCAATTAGTCCAAACCGAAAAAATGTCTTCTTTGGGACAAATGATTGCCGGTATCGCCCACGAAATTAACAATCCCGTGAATTTTATCTACGGCAATCTTTCCCACACCAATCATTACATCAAAGAATTGATCAAACTCTTGGATCTTTACCAGCAGCACTATCCCGAACCAGCCTCGGAAATTCGGGAAGCAGCAGCAGAGATGGAAATCGATTTTTTGGTGGAAGACTTAGCTAAGATGCTGTCTTCAATGCAAGTAGGAACCGAACGCATCCGCCAAATAGTTTTGTCCATGCGTAATTTTTCGCGATCGGATCAATCTAACGTCAAACCCGTTGACATTCACGAAGGACTCGACAGCACTTTGTTGATTTTGCAGCACCGACTCAAAGCTCAAGGCAGACATCCAGGAATTCACATTATTAAGGAATACGGCGATTTGCCCCGCGTCGAGTGCTGTGGCAGTCAAATAAATCAAGTCTTTATGAATATTCTCGGTAATGCGATTGATGCCTTAGATGAAGAAATCTATAACGGGGAGTGGGCGAAGAGAAACGGGGAAAATCCACCACCGTCAATTCCTAGTTCTCCATTGACTATTCCCGCTATTACCATTCGCACTGAAGTTGTTGGCGATTCTGTAACGATCCGGATTTCTGACAACGGGCGGGGCATACCGGATGACATTCGCAGCCAATTATTTGACCCATTTTTTACTACCAAACCAGTCGGTAAGGGTACGGGTTTGGGGCTGTCTATTTCTTACCACTTAGTTGTAGAAAAGCACCGAGGGCGGCTTGAATGCGTTTCCGAAGCCGGACTCGGTACTGAATTTGCGATCGAAATTCCGATCGCCAGCACTCATTAGTTGTTAGTTGTTTGTTGGCAGTTGTTTGTTGGCAGTTGTTTGTTGGCAGTTGTTAGTCATTAGTCATCAGTCATTAGTCTGATTTTGGAGGAAGAAGGAAGATTTTCCTCATCTCCCACTCTCCAGCAATCTGCCAAATCTCCCAAATCTGCCAAATCTCCCAATCTCGCCCAAATCTCCCAGTCCCCCAGCCCGTCGTGCTAAATCCTAAAAATTCACAATTTTTTACATAACACCAGAAACCCTAGCAAAATCAATCTTTCCCAATCTCAAATCGAAAAATGCAAAATCTCAAATCGTCTAACTTTGGCATCCCCATACCCAATTAATCGAACTCACTCTCCCCTTTGGCTCATCTACCAGCGCCTTTGTGCGCGTTCCCCTCGCGCCGTACAAGTCATCAACTGCCCGCATCAGAGCCCCGAAGCCAAAAGCCCAGATTGTTGGAGAAGTTAATTTTTGTTTTATTTTTGTTCCTCTTTAACCAAAAAAAGTATTATAAAATTAACTTAGAATCTAAAAAAAAGCTAAAAATTGATTTGTAAATCAAAAAAGCAGCTAAGATTCCTGAAGATGCAAAATAAATCAAATTACTAGCATTTTCATTTGTCAGCCCCCTTTCTTTTCCTCGCAAGTTAGCTAATAATGCTTTCAACGAGCTAAGACACGGCCGACCCCCAAATAGACAAAAATGGCATAGCAGTAGGGGCATTGGAGGAAAGGCTATTTCATTTGGGCGATCGCAACATCAAAGTGCGAAACCCCAGCCCCGATCGTTTTGATAGAAACCTATAGGAGAACAAAGAGTGAAACTCGCAGTTTACGGAAAAGGTGGAATTGGCAAATCGACAACAAGCTGCAACATCTCCGTTGCCCTAGCCAAGCGCGGCAAGAAAGTTTTGCAAATCGGTTGCGATCCAAAACACGACAGCACATTTACCCTCACAGGCTTTTTAATACCCACAATTATCGACACCCTTCAGGAAAAGGACTATCACTACGAAGACGTTTGGCCTGAAGATGTCATCTACAAAGGCTACGGCGGCGTTGACTGCGTAGAAGCAGGCGGCCCCCCGGCAGGAGCTGGTTGCGGCGGCTACGTAGTCGGAGAGACCGTTAAACTGCTCAAAGAACTCAATGCCTTCGACGAATACGACATCATCCTGTTTGACGTGCTCGGCGACGTAGTGTGCGGCGGTTTTGCCGCCCCGTTGAACTACGCCGACTACTGCATGATCGTCACCGACAACGGGTTCGACGCATTATTCGCAGCCAACCGCATCGCCGCCTCAGTCCGCGAAAAAGCCCGCACTCACCCGTTGCGACTCGCCGGTTTAATTGGCAACCGCACATCCAAGCGCGACTTGATTGACAAGTACATAGACACCGTACCCATGCCGGTGCTAGAAGTGCTGCCCCTGATTGAAGACATCCGCGTTTCTCGCGTCAAAGGTAAAACATTGTTTGAGATGGCCGAAAGCGATCCATCCCTAAACTACGTCTGCGATTACTACCTCAACATCGCCGACCAGATTTTGGCAATGCCTGAAGGAGTAGTGCCCAACGACACGCCCGATCGCGAATTATTCTCCTTGCTGTCAGATTTTTATCTAAATCCTGTACAACCAGTGGTCAAGAAGGAGGAAGATGAGCTAGACCTGATGATGGTTTAATACGTCTAGCGATCAGGATGAGGATGAGGTTATGGCTTTTTTTGATACTTTTTCAGTTGCTCTCAAACAGAAGTGGTTGGACTACTACCAGACGAATCGCGCTTGGCTGCTCCTGCACATGACGGCTGACAACACGGTCGCTACACCCGACGGCGGGAAAAGGCCTGTTTCTTACCTCATCCTGGGAATTGCGGCTGCCCTGGAGCCGGAACTCCAGCAACTAATGCTGCCCTTCTCAAAACTAAAGCCGGATGCAGACAGTCTGATAGAAGTGTTGGGGCTAAATTTTGACCCAGACATAGCGCTGGGTATGCCCTCAATTACCGGACTGCAGACTGCAGGCGAATCTCCCGCACCCACAGCAACTCCAACAGTAACTGCTGCACCCACAGCAACTCCAACAGTAACTGCTGCACCCACAGCAACTCCAACAGTAACTGCTGCACCCGCAGCAACTCCAACAGCAACTGCTGCACCAACAGCAACTCCAACAGCAACTGCTGCACCCGCAGCAACTCCAACAGCAACTGCTGCACCAACAGCAACTCCAACAGCAACTGCTGCACCCACTGATGCGAAATCGAATCAATTGGGCGGTGCGGTATTAGCAGCCGGAGTAGTCGCGGGAGTAGCCGGAGTCGCCGGTCTGGTGGCTGCTAATGCACTCAGTTCCGAGGATGAATCCTTCGATGAGTTTGAGGAAGAAGCTGTCTCTGACTTCGACCTGGGCGATGACGAGGAAGAAGCTGTCTCTGACTTCGACTTGGGCGATGACGAGGAAGAAGCTGTCTCTGACTTCGACTTGGGCGATGACGAGGAAGAAGAAGCCTCGGCTTTGGACGGTCTCGACCTCGGCGACGATGAGGAAGACGCCTTATCTGACTTCGATATGGGCGATGACGAGGAAGATGCCGTATCTGGCTTCGATATGGGCGATGACGAGGAAGAAGAAGCCTCGGCTTTGGGCGGTCTCGACCTCGGCGATGACGAGGAAGAAGAAGAAGAAGTCTTGGCTTTGGGCGGTTTCGACCTCGGCGATGACGAGGAAGAAGAAGAAGCCTTGGCTTTGGGCGGTCTCGACCTCGGCGATGACGAACTCGACCTCGGCGATGACGAGGAAGAAGAAGCCTTGGCTTTGGGCGGTCTCGACCTCGGTGATGACGATGAGGAAGAATCCTCGGCTTTGGGCGGTTTCGACCTCGGCGATGACGATGAGGAAGAAGCCTCGGCTTTGGACGGTTTCGACCTCGGCGATGACGATGAGGAAGAAGCCTCATCACAATTTGGGACTTTGACCTCTGGAGACCTCGAAGCGGCGATATCCGATCCGTTTGGGGAAGAAGAGCCAAATTTTGTCGCCGAAGAAATACCCGATCCGTTTGGGGCATCGACTTCAGATGACCTAGACCTAGACCTGGATCTGGGCGACTTGGACGATGACGGTATGGACGATTTCTCTCTGTCTGATGATGATGATGACCTCGACGATCTCGGACTGGACGATCTGGGAGAAGCAACTACCGGAGATCCTGATGAAGATGACTTAGATGCTCTAGGTCTCGGCGATTTGGATGTCGATGATGAAGATGAAGAAATTTCGGGTTTTTTGTCTGATTTTAAATGAGGTTGTTGCGATCGCCCAAGGCTATCTTAGTCTGAAATTTGTCCGCTCTATTTGTGAGTTGTGAGTTGCGAGTTGTTAATTTTTAATTAACTCAAACTCACAACTATCAAAAGGGTTTTTAGCTTAGCGAGTTGAAAAACAAGGCTCTCCCCGCAGTGAGAGATTGTAGACCCTCGTACCGAATTTTTGAAGTTCAATTTGGGATGCTGCGGCTGCATAAATATTCAGTTTGCTGCATCTATATTGTCAGAGGACTTGCGCCAAAACCAGGTATTTCTATTATTGTTCGCTGCAATTCGAGCGCGATCGCACAAAACAGCTATTTTCTCGCCGCTGCACCTTTTATCCTTAGAGATGAAAAAAACCTATGCTTTTCCGCAGCAAGAGATGCGATCGCCCAAAACAAGTATTTACTCGATCACGCGCCTGTCCAGTTCGAGACTAAAAACAATTTAAAGGGAGAACACTTGAAATATGACTGCTATTACTACTAACGAACCCGAAGCTTTAAACTTTGAATGCGAAACCGGCAATTATCACACATTTTGTCCCATTAGCTGCGTAGCTTGGCTTTACCAAAAAATTGAAGACAGCTTTTTCCTAGTCATCGGTACCAAGACTTGCGGCTATTTCTTGCAAAACGCAATGGGCGTAATGATTTTTGCCGAGCCCCGCTACGCGATGGCTGAGTTGGAAGAAGGCGATATTTCCGCTCAGTTAAACGATTTTGATGAGTTGAAGCGGCTGTGCTTGCAAATTAAGCGCGATCGTAACCCCAGCGTCATTGTCTGGATCGGCACCTGCACCACCGAAATCATCAAAATGGACTTGGAAGGGCTAGCACCCAGACTGGAAGCAGAAATCGGCATTCCCATCGTCACAGCCCGCGCTAACGGCCTAGATTACGCTTTCACCCAAGGGGAAGATACCGTTTTAGCGGCGATGGCTGCTAAATGCCCTGAGAAAGCGCCAGTGATGGAATCTCAAAAAGTAGAACGCAATGCCATCTCTCAACTGCTGAATTTCGGCAAGAAAAAAGAGGAAGTTGCAGCAGATGAATCCGAATATGTCAAGCACACACCGCTGGTACTTTTCGGTTCTTTGCCCGACCCAGTTGTCACTCAGCTAACCTTAGAATTGAAGAAGCAAGGAATCAAAGTTTCCGGTTGGCTTCCTTCCAAGCGCTACACTGAATTGCCAGTTTTGGAAGAAGGCTATTATGTATCGGGCATGAATCCGTTCTTGTCCCGTACCGCTTCTACCTTGATGCGCCGTCGTAAGTGTAAGCTAATTGGTGCGCCATTCCCCATCGGGCCAGACGGCACTCGCGCGTGGATTGAAAAGATTTGCTCAGTGTTGGGAATTGAACCCAAAGGTTTAGACGAACGGGAAGCGCAAATCTGGGCCGGCTTAGAAGATTACCTGCAAATAATTCGCGGCAAATCTGTCTTCTTCATGGGCGACAATTTGCTAGAGATTTCTTTAGCGCGTTTCTTGATTCGCTGCGGCATGACTTGTCCCGAAATCGGCATTCCCTACATGGACAAACGCTATCAAGCTGCTGAATTGGCTTTGTTAGAAAAGACTTGTCACGAGATGGGAGTTCCTACTCCTCGGATTGTCGAGAAACCAGACAATTACAATCAGCTACAACGGATTTACGAGCAAAACATCGACTTGGTGATTACTGGTATGGCTCACGCTAATCCTTTGGAAGCGCGGGGAATTAATACTAAGTGGTCAGTTGAGTTTACTTTTGCTCAGATTCACGGCTTTGGTAATGCGCGGGATATTTTGGAGTTGGTGACTCGCCCGCTGCGCCGGAATAATTCGCTGAAGGATTTGGGTTGGGGTAATTTGGTGAAGAATGAGGCGAAGGTTTAGTAAAAAAGAATGGGGTTAGTAAGAATAACCCCATTCCTTTTTCTTGTTAAAATTAATTAAGTCTAAGTGAATTATGAAACGTCTCTACTATGGTGACAATTTACAAGTTTTAAGAGAACACATATCTGATGAGTTTATTGATTTAATCTATCTCGATCCGCCTTTTAATTCTAAGGCTGATTATAATGTGCTATTTAAAAATGCTACTGGTGAACGTTCAGAAGCTCAGATAACTGCTTTTGAAGATACTTGGACATGGGGTATCGAATCTGAGCATTTTTTGGATCAATTAAGGGATAAGAAAGGTGAATTATATGAATTATTAGATTTATTGGTGAGGACGTTAGGGAAAAACTCTCTTTCTGCTTATCTAGTAATGATGGCAATTCGCTTATTAGAATTGCATCGGGTTTTGAAATCTACAGGTAGTTTATATTTACATTGCGATCCTACGGCTAGTCATTATTTAAAGATGATTTTAGACTTAGTTTTTGGAGCAGATAAATTTAGAAATGAAATTATCTGGAAACGTACTGGCTCTCACGGCGGAGCTAAAAGATGGGGGCCAGTTCACGATATTATATTGTTATATACAAAATCCAAAATTTATACATGGAATCAAGTTTATCAAGATTATGATGAAGATTATGTTAAAGGCTTCTATAAATTTGAAGATGATAAAGGGTGTTATCGACTGGTAACACTAACAGCAGCAGGTGTCAGAAAAGGTGATTCTGGTAAGCCTTGGCGGGGTGTTAACCCTACGGATGTTGGTCGTCACTGGGCATTACCTGTAAAGGCAATTGAAAGCTTAACTAATAGCATTTATAAGTCATTATCAACACAAGAAAAACTAGATATTCTCGATGCTAATAATCTAATTTATTGGCCAGTTAAAGGGCGAGTACCACAATGCAAGAGATATTTAGATGAAGCTCCAGGCACACAGATACAAGACATAATTAGTGATATTAAGCCTGTCTCTTCACAAGCTAGAGAACGTCTCGGCTATCCTACCCAAAAACCTTTAGCTTTATTAGAAAGAATTATCCAAGCTAGTAGTAATAAAGGTGATATTATACTTGATCCCTTTTGTGGATGTGGTACTGCAATACACGCCGCCGAAAATTTAGGCAGAAATTGGATTGGAATAGATATTACTCATTTAGCAATTGCCCTGATAGAAAAACGCTTAAAAGATGCTTTCCCTGATAAATTTATTCAAGATGAAAATAAAAATCAAAAGTTAGTTCCTGGGATTGAATTTGAGGTAGAAGGTACACCAAAAGATTTAGATGCAGCATTAGATTTATTTGAACGTGACCCCTATCAATTTCAATGGTGGGCTTGTTCTCTCGTTAATGCACAGCCATACAAAGATAAAAAGAAAGGTGCTGATGGTGGTATAGATGGATTAATCTTTTTTGAAGATGTAGTTGATATCAAAAAATCGAATAAAACAGCCGTCAAGAAAATTATTGTTAGCGTCAAAGGAGGTAAAAATATTAACGCATCTATGATTAGAGATTTGCGAGGAACAATGGAGACAAATAAGGCTGATATTGGATTATTTGTTACTCTCACTACTCCCACTAAACCCATGATTAAGGAAGCAGCATCATCAGGATTTTATAAAGCTGGAAATGGTAGGGATTACGCGAAAATTCAAATTTTAACTATTGAAGAATTATTAACTAAACAGAAAAGACCAGAATTTTTCGATATGAAACAGGGAGAATTGACATTTAAGAAGACGCAAAGGGAAAATCAGGATATGGGAGTACAGGGTGAGTTATTTTAGGAGAGCAACCTATGTTACAAAATCTTGTGTATGCTCTCAACAACTTGCTCTAGGAAGTCAATCGCCTCATTAACTAATAGTTCATCGTGTGCTATATTCTAACAGCTTTTGGCTTTGAAGAAAAGCGATCGAAAGGAAGTCACCATACTTTCCGAAATGCTGATGGATTAAAAATTACAGTTTCTAAAAAAGGTGGTAAAAAGGTAAAAGGAGTATACGTCAAGCAAATTGTTGTGCTATTAAAACTGGAGGAATGGAGTGATGAATCAGAAGATGAAAGTCAAGCTTAAATCTCTAGACTATTACTTGAGTCTTAAATATCCTATCAGTTTTTATCCAGAATCCGAAGGTTATACAGCTATAATCAAAGACCTTCCTGGCTGTATGTCTCAGGGTGAAACTTTATCGGAAGCGATGGAGAATATTCAGGAAGCTAGGGAATTATGGATAGAAACAGCTTATGAGTGTGAAGATGAGATTCCTTTACCTACAACGGAAGTTGAGTATAGCGGAAATTTATCGTTGCAAATTCCTAAATCTCTACATTTAAGTTTAGCAGAAAAAGCGGAAAGGGAAGGAGTGAGTCTTGACCACTACATTCTGCTTGTGTTAAGTAAAGCAGGCTAAAAGATCATCAGATAAGGACGATTGACTTTGAGGAACTGTTAAAGGGCGATTCCCTTCGGGATAGCTTCGTTTCACGCTCTTTAATTTTTTTATGTACCGCTGATGCTGGCGGATTAACACAGATTAACACGGATGAAGAGTGCGATCGCAGTTTTAATTTCGCTCCACCTACTTATTTTCCCAACCCTTCCAGAATCCCAGGCTACTCCCCCGCAACACAATTCAGGAAACGCCGCCTATAATCAAAACTAGCCCCCATTCTCATCACTTGTAGAACCGCCATGAGTCGAGAAAACGAAAAAATCAGCTATTCCGAAAAAACAGAACGCCTCAAGGTGCTCGCTCAGTTTATCAAAACCGTGACACCGATGATTTGGACAGTTGTCATTCTAGTAGTCATCATTCCCCTATTAGGTAACTTTCTAATTTCCCAGTCACTAACAAATACCGGAACCACAGCAGTTGTAGTCTCGCCGCCACACGATTTTAGCAAAGTCAACCAAGACATTAAAAACGCCATCCAAAAATCCCATATAACAGCAGAAACTTTTGCCTCAAAAGAGTTGGACAAATGGGAAAGCGAAGTAATTGCACGAGTAGACAACAGTTTCCTCGATTGGTACTTCGATTACTTCAATCAAAAAAAGATGGAGTTTACAGTCCCTTTCACTTTCGTCAAATCCGCCGTATTCAACAAATTTGACATGACAGCAGCATCTCAATCTGTTGCTGAAAAATTAACCGAAGACTTCCAAAGAGAATTTGCTAACCGCGTGCTGGTTCCCAAAAATGCTCAAATGCGATTTCAATTAATCACTCAAGATACTGCTAACTTGTACATAGCCGAAGTTAGCAAAAATGTCAAAGTAGTTCAAAACAACTATAACATACCGCAGGTACATTGGGACAAATATCTTAACGATATTGCCACCACAATTAATGACCAAGGAAACATTTCTAATTTATCATTAAAAGTATTAGTTGGCGGCAGCGGCTACTTAATTGCCAAACCCTTAATATTAGGAATGGCTGCAAAAATTGGCAGCAAAGTTACCGCAAAAGTTGCCAGCAAAGCCGCAGCCAAAGTAGCTACAAAAACAGGCGGTACAGTTGCAAGTCAGTTGGGAGTAGGTTTAATCGACCCGATTGTCGGCATCGGCATTATCATCTGGGATTTGTGGGATTACAATCACACAGTCACAGTAGAAAGACCGATTTTGCGGGAACACATTGTAGAATACTTGAAAGATGTCAAAAAATCCCTGCTCACAAATCCTGAAACTGGAATTATGGCAGCAATTTATCAGTTGGAAAGCGGCATTTTAAAGTCAGTTTCATAGACTGTAACTCCCTAGGATTTTCCAAGCAAATCTCTCTAGCCAATCACAGCATCATCTATGAACAAAACCCCTGCAAAAGCAGATATCATATTATTTCCGTTCGATTTACCGCAATCAGATTCGTTCGTAGTGCGGACTGAAGTCCGCAAAATGAAAGCCTATGCAAGTCCGTACTACGAACCTTTTTTGTGACGATCGCAAACCGGAAATGATATCATGCTTTTAGGGCGAGAAGTTGTGCTTGATAAGTTTAATATTGAATTTAGGCAAGCCAATGAGGAAATTATAATTACCAAACGTGAAGATGTTCTCGCCTTTTAATTATCTCACGTTCTCAAAAATAGTTTAAACCTGGTAAACCCCATCACAATTAACGCCAAAATCGCCGTATATCCAAAACCCCTCAAAAACCCCATAAACGGATTGCTTGAAGTCATCTCAACAATCACCGGTTCCCATTTAGTTAAAACCAGAATCGGCCAGATAATGTTAGCAAATCCTGCGTAGCCAATCATCGGGTTTAACCCGTTATCAATAAACAACTGCAAAAACCATCTTTTCTGAAACACGTCGATAATTACCGTCAACCCAATTAACAGAAAAATCGCCATTCCCGCCGTTACAAAAAAGTAACTCATCGTCGCCGAATCTTTCTTGATTCCCCCTTGATAAGGCTCAAACAGCAAACCCAAAGCCAGCCAATAAAAACCCCATTTGTAAAGGTGATTCAATAAATTTTCCGTGACATTTCCAGGTTTTTTCAACAAAACCCAACCGCACAAACACAGCATCAGCGTCACTAACGAAGTCTGCCACACCCATCTAGCTTGCAGTCCAATTAACAAGGTTAAATCAATCGCCAACATCAAAACCAGAATGCTAAAATAACGCCAATTCTTCCACTTCGCATAACTCGACTCTGCCGGCGAATAATACTCTATCCACCGATTCAGTAAATCCCCGACAACAGTACCCGGAATCACCACAAACAAATACTTCAAATAATCAAATTGAAACAGCCAAGTTGCAGGAGATGACGACCAAACTAACTTGACCCAACCGTCAGCAGGAGAAGACAGTCGCGCCGCTAACAACAAGCCCAAAATTCCTACTCGCAGCCACACATTTGAACGAGTAAACAGCCAAATTAGCGACCCGAAAACGGCCATATTTGCAAGTACCATCAAGATGATGTCGCTGCGGTCAACTGAAAATCCTACACCGCTGGGATATTTGATGTGAGATACGAAGACTATTCCCGCACTCCAAGCAGCCAGAGTTAACCCCCTACGCAGCCATTCAGACCAATTTTGAGGCCAGCGAACGTACATAAAAAATAATAGGAAAAATCCGCACAATCCCAGCCACCACTTTAGTCTGCTTGCTTCCTCCGGGCTAATTACAGTCGGGCGAATGTGCTGGAGAAATATTGCAAAAAATGCCAATAAACAGCCTCTTTGCAAAATAAATAAAACTACTTTTTTTGTATCCCATCCCTTGGCGATGCGGCGGGACAAAGCTAGGGGTATTGCGGCACCCATTGCAAACAGAAAGAAGGGGAAAACTAAATCAACCCAGGTTAATCCTGCTAGTTTGTTATTAAAAACGTGGTCTGGTGGAGGGAGTTGGGCGTGATACATCCACGCCGGCAATGTTTTGCGGGCTATGGTACCTGATAAAACCATTGCTAAAACTGCTATTCCCCGCAGCGCATCCAGCGCGTCGGCGCGTTGGGAAACCGCAGCAACTGCAAAAAGCTTTTCGTTTTTTACCGTGTGTTGTGAATCTGATGTTGTGTATTCCAATGCACTTACCGATTTGTTTTGAATGCTGTATAGTTGCCAAATTTTACTTGCCAATTAATTGGTGCAGCCAGCTTCCTGAAGCTAAGCTGCTGAGTCTTTTTGTCGAATGTTTTTTATTCACTGTTAATCTCGATATTCGGTATTTATTGGGTGGAAAAAAGCGCAGTTTTAATTTTGAACTGTCGTACAAGTATCCTGATGAAAAATATTGGGCAACGTATTTTTCAACTTGTTTGTTGACAGCGCCAAACGGGTAGGCTATGTGCGAGGCGACTGTGCGATTTTGGTCTAAATCTTGGGTGCATTTCCTCAGTCTAATTTGGTCTTGAGATAATTCTCTGTCTAATGCTTTTAGAGAAATTTTTGTGAGTTTTTCGTGATTCAGCCCGTGGGATTGAATATCATAATAACCTTGCTGCATTCCGTGTCTCAAGTCTTGACAAGTTACTTTTTTTATGAGTGAGTTTTGACGGCCCAAGAAGCCGGAGTTGATAAATACAACTACTTTAGTTTTTTTGCCGTATTTATTTTCGAGTCTTTCTAAAATCGGCAGTACGTGGGTATAAATGCTTTCGTTTCCATCGTCAAAACTAATCATAACTTTTTTGCGTCCGCGATATTCACTCGGTATCGGCTTTTTGGGATTGGCGATGAAATATTCGTAAAGTTCTTGGGTTGACAAAAACCAATAGTTATGAATGACTAAATTTTCTAAAAAAGGTTCTAAGTTTTGCTGGCTGTAGTCGCCGGGAGAATCTCGCCGCTGCGGCGGTATTTCCTGGGGATTCTGAAGGTTTACAATATCGTGAAAGCCAAAAATCGGAATTTCTACTGTGACGATTTCTAAGATAGTTTGATATGTGATGAAAGTTAGGAGAAAGGCTAGTAAAAAGCTAATAATTCGTTTTTTTTTGGGCGTAATACCAGGCTGAAAATACTCGGGCCATTTGTTAATTAAATAATTTACCATTGACAATTACAAGCTTTTGAGGTAAAGGGTTATGGCGGCAGTATGAGGGTTTTTCGGGGCCTGGTGCTGGGAGCATTGAGATTGTCGATCGCCCGTGTCGTCCTTAAATATCGGCTAAGGCAAGTCTAGCATGATACAATTTATACCGATCGCACTTTTGATGCAACTAGCGCCCAAAGTTGACCGTGCTTATTTCTTACCCGAAGTTTTACCTGTAATTTTTGGCTTGTGATTTCCCCCCCTAGGTGGTAGTATCTTTGAGCGATCGCCCGATAGAACAACAATCACGAAAATCGCAGTAATTAAGCCTGTTTACAACAAAGCAAACTGCATAGAGCAAACCTGTGACAAAATTTTAGAAATTTCTCAAAAAAATCACGGTTAGAATTTTATCATTGTTAACGACGGCTCGACCGGCAATACCCTAAAAATCATCTAAAATAAACTGAAAGCTTTCCCCACACATCACATTCAACTAATTTCTTACAGGCAGCGTCAAGGCAAAGAATATGCGTTGAAAAAATGATGTAAATATTTAGACACAGACTGCATTTTTTCATGAATGGCGACTTAGCATACTCCCTCGAACACCTCGAACCCTGAGTATAAAAATTAGAAAAATTTGATCTTGTCAACTATCAACAGTTGAAAGGATTCTCCTTCGATGCAAAAGTGCTATTTTTAGCAAAAAAAAGGATAACTTCTCAGCCTGATATTTTGGCGGCTTGGTCGAAATTGCGACAAGAAATTCAACCTTTGATCGAGTAGTCGAAAGTTAAGGATGTAGCAGGCAGTTGCGATCGCCCCGCCAAGCAGAGTAAAATCTAGTAAAATTGCCAAAAGGTCGTTAAGCGTAGCTATCCCGAGCGTGAATCACCCCCGCTGCCCGACAAAATTTTGATTCAAGGTTTGCTATACTCACAGAAATAGACACATATTAACCTTTGGAAAATCAATAGGCCGGAGCTATGACATCCTATGCAACCTCTACAGCAAGAGCCGAGATGAGTGAGATCCGGCGCTTGAAAAATATACTGCCCCCAGAACTCCAAAGTTGGGTAACAGTAGAAAAAACAATAGAAGTTAATCCAACCCTGATCCGCAGCGAAGAAATAGGCAAAGACCAGGTAGAAATTCAAATAGACCTGATCCGCTGGGAACAGCTAGCAATGGATCAGCGCAATCTTTTATTTTGGCACGAAGTCGCCAGAATCCAAAACGACACCATCCCCAGAGACGGTTGGGAAATGGCAGCCCTCGCCATTGGTTTAGGCGGCGCAGTCGGCGAACTTTGGGTACAAGACGGCTTGTTACTGCTGTTGGCCATATCTTTGTGCGGCGTCTCCGGCTGGAGGCTTTACCAAAAAAACAACGGAGAGAAAAGTCTAAAAGAAGCAGTAGATGCAGACGAAAAAGCCCTCGCCCTCGCCACCCGCTTCGGTTACACTCTCCCAAACGCCTACAAAAGCCTCGGTAGCGCCTTAAAAACCTTAATTGAGCAAACCTCCAAAAAACAGCAGCGGGCTAAATACGAAGCTCGTCTCCAGGCCCTCAAACGCAACGCAGCCAAAGCCAAAGCCAAAGTCAAACCCATCACCCGCGAAACCTCCCAGTCAGAAAACGTCTACAATTCTTAACCTCATTTCCCGACGTTTGCAGGGATTTTTTAGTTAACGATTAACTCTTGACTTTCCAGTTAACTGTTAAGCGTTAACTGCGCTTGCTATCCCGCTACAAGACACACATCGGAATTTTTAAAGACAAAATTAATCTGCCAGAAGTGATAAAAATCTTGATTCATATCATGTCCGGTGGATTAGTAGAACAAAAACGGATCGCCCGTGTCCAATGCAAGTCCTCCGGCTGAGGGCGGACGGTCGTCCGCACTACATATTGCGGTCAATGGAACGTATCTGATATCAAAGGTGAAAGTTGGGCGGCGGCTGCGTTCAAAATTATTTTTCCGCCCAAACAGGGACTGGTAGACTAGAGTTTACCTCGGCCTTCGATATCGGGACGATCGGCAACAAGCTTTTCTGGCATTTTTGTAAAGTTGCGATAAAGCTAGCCCGGTAAAAACAATATTTGGTAAAGGTGGAGCGGGTAAGACAGAATAGGTTAAAGATATCAGTTTGAAATTTGAAACTAGGACTTCATGGTCAGCACAACCCCAGAGGCAGAAGATTTTCGGGTTACGTACTTCGACGAGATTCCCTCGGTTCACATACCCGTGCGCTTGAGCGTACTTGAAGCCGTAAACTTCAAAAAAACCTGCCAGGAACTTTTCTCTGAAAGCACCGCTCCCAGCAAAATTGTCCTAGACTTCACTCACACGACGTTTATTGACAGTAGCGGAATTGGTGCTTTAGTCAGCAATCTCAAATTTGCCAAACAGCGCGGCAGCGACTTGGTGCTTCGCAGCCTGAAGCCGCAGGTGATGGCAGTATTCGCTCTCACCAGTTTAGATCAAGTGCTCACGATCGAGCAGACCCCTGCCACCTCAACTCCGGCAGAAACCAACTCCCCGGACAACCACCTACCGATGACGCACCCCTCAGTGCAATCGTTGGTGAAACGGCTGATAGACATTCTTGGGGCCATAGTCGGCTTGGTGATTACAGCAATTTTGTTCGTACCCATAGCCGCAGCCATCACCATCAACGATCCAGGCCCGATATTTTTTGCACAAACCCGCTGCGGCTGGATGGGGAGAAAATTTCAGATTTGGAAATTTCGATCGATGTGTACCAACGCCGAAGCTATGAAAGACCAAATTACAAACCAAGCTTCTGGCGCATTTTTCAAAAATGACAACGACCCCCGGATTACCAAAGTCGGGCGAATCTTACGCAAAACCAGTCTCGACGAACTGCCGCAGTTTTGGAACGTGCTCAAAGGCGAAATGAGTCTAGTCGGCACCAGACCGCCTACTCCAGACGAAGTAGATCGCTACGAAGTCCCTCAGTGGCAGCGTTTGGATGTCAAGCCCGGGATGACTGGCGAATGGCAAGTCAACGGTCGCTCTCAAGTCCGCGATTTTGAAGATGTCATCCGTTTAGATTTAAAATATCAAGAAAACTGGAGCCTGATCTATGACTTGAAACTAATTGTTAAAACTATAACAGTCCTGTTTAACAAAAATAGCGGTGCTGTGTAGGAGTCCTCAACAACTCATTGCTGAACTCTCGGGTGCTGTTGCCGAGGGGCTGCTGGAACTAGAACTCGATATTTAGTTAAGCAGACTCGGTAGCGATCGCTAAGTTACTATTAAGTGTTAAAATTCACACCGAAAAAATGGGCAGCTAGTTGCTAAATAGGCGATCGAACTACGAATTAGCAATTTGGCAGTTCTGGTCAGGCTCGAATTACGCCACCAGGGTTTTCAATGACGACAAAAACTAACCTATGTTTAGCTAGCGGGCGCGGGAATCCCCACGACCTAATCTTTGATAGGTGGGTGGGATGAAAGCCCGGTTTATGTGTGGGATGGAAGGTTGACCGATGCCGTTGGCGCAGCCCGCCGAAGCCGTAGGACGGGAAAACCTTCACAGCCTGAACAAACAATCTTTGATATACTGCAAAAACAGTGGGGCCCGACGTGTTCCTCACTATAAAACGCCGAGCGAGAGAAACATTTTGGAGTATCTCGAAGGAAGATCTCGATATCCTTAACAGGACTCAGATGCCTACACTGTAATCTTTGATTCAGAGTAGGATCGTCACAAAAGTACCGACTGCTAACACGGTGGAAACTCAAACCACTCGTCGCAAGCTGAATCGGGAATTTTCCTAATTTAAACGCCCTATTGAGGCGGGTTACAGTATCGGAAGTCTCTCATTTTCTGTGCGAGTAAATGGTGCGAAAGGAATGCTCACCTTGAGGCAAAACGAGCTTCTTCAACTCAAGCTTGACTTAACTAATATGTTGCCAAGACAGAGCCCTCATTTTCCTCTCTTTCCGGTGCTGAGTATAGTGCTGGTGGGGACCGACAAAGGGGAAAAAAAATGAAAAACGAGCAACCAAAGGCCGAGTCGCACCTTCAAGTTGAAACAGACTTGGAGGCTTTAACATCCATTTTGGAATGGTTGGAGAATATAGTTTTGCCGCTGCTGCCGGCGGATTTCTGGTGGCAGTGCAGGCTGATCGTCAACGAAGGCTTTACAAATGCTGTCCGCCACGCTCACCAGAACTTGCCCTCCGCGACGCCGATCGACATTGAGGTAAAAGTGTTTGCCGATTACTTAGAAATTAGGATTTGGGACAGGGGTCAACCATTCAACCTGGAAGCAAAGCTGCACTCGATCATGCAAGAGCAGCGCGATCCCTTAGACAGAGAAGGAGAAAGGGGACTTGTGTTCATGTACAAGCTCACAGACGATCTTCGGTATATCCGTACCGACGATCGCCGCAACTGCTTGGTAATGCGAAAAAACCTTACCTGAAAGCGCTTGCGGCCCGCCCGATCCAGAGCGGCTTCTTTTGCAAAAAGTGGAAGGTTCCAGCACCGCCCCCTGTTGTGCTACCCGGAACCCAACCACATCCTCTGCAACTCACCGGGTGTAGACTCGCGTCGCGGCAGGACAATTTGCTGCCAAATAAATATTATGCGTATTCTAATTTATTCCTATAACTACTATCCAGAGCCGATCGGCATTGCCCCCCTGATGACAGAACTAGCGCAAGGCTTAGTCAAGCGCGGCCACCAAGTGCGAGTCATCACGGGAATGCCCAACTATCCCCAGCGCCGGATTTATCCGCAATATCAGGGCAAATTTTACCTCACCGAAGAACACAAAGGCGTCACAATTCAGCGCAGCTACCTGCGCGTCAACGGCCCCCATCCCAGCCTCCTAGACAGACTTTTACTAGACGGCAGTTTTGTCCTCTCCAGCGCCGTCCAAGCCTTCAGCGGCTGGCGTCCCGACGTAATTTTCTCGACAATGCCCCCTTTACCGATTTGCGTCCCTGTTGCCCTCTACGGCTGGAGTCGCGCTTGCCCGATCGTCCTCAACGTACAGGATATAGTCTCAGAAGCAGCCGTGCGCGTCGGCTTGGTGAAAAAAAACGGACTGCTAATTAAGATTGCTGACGCCTTAGAAAAATTTGCCTACAGCACAGCCAGCCAAGTCAGCGTCATCGACAGCGGTTTTATCAAAAAATTGCACTCTCAGGGAGTACCCCCAGAAAAAATAGTTTGCCTTCCCAATTGGGTTGATGTCAATTTCATTCGCCCCTTACCCAAAGAAAATAACCCCTTTCGAGAAACCCACAAACTCAAGGGCAAATTTGTCGTTCTGTATGCTGGAAATATTGCCCTGACTCAGGGATTGCAAACAGTGGTCAAAGCAGCAGCCCGTTTGAAACACATAGTTGAAATTGCTTTTGTAATTGTCGGAGAATCAACAGCACTAGCGCGCTTGCAAAAAGATTGCGAAACTTATAAAGCTACGAATGTAATGTTGCTACCCTTTGAACCGCGAGAAAAATTGCCGGAACTGTTAGCTGCTGCTGATGTGAGTTTAGTCGTACAAAAGCTGCGCGTTACTAACTTTAATATGCCTTCAAAAATTCAAGTAATTCTCGCTAGCGGTAGGGCAATTTTGGCGTCGGTTCCCGAAACTGGTACGGCGCACAAAGCAGTCCAGCAAAGCGGTGGCGGGGTTGTAATAGCGCCGGAAGATGCGGAGGCTTTGGCTGATGCTGTGGAGGATTTGTTCTTAAATCCCGATCGGGTGAATGCGTTGGGGGAACAAGGTAGAAATTATGCTGTTGAGAATTACGGATTTGAGGAAGCTTTGAATCATTATGAGGCTTTATTTGCGGCGGTGGCGGCGAGTCATGCTGAGAAAGTCTTGGCACCGCTGCCAAAGTAATCAGATAATTGGATTAGTGCAATAGGTAGCGCTCTTTTGTAGTAACGACTTTAGTCGCGATCGACTAAAAGGCTGAGGAAAAAACAGAAGTCCTCACTACGAAGTTGATGATAGTCATGTTATCTGATATAATATAATTCAATTTTTCGGTATGTTCCTGATTCCGACAAGGCTTGATTTAGTGCGATTAGTAATAATAATGCCACAGACGATCGCCAATGCACTAAAAATATGCACCAACGAAATCGCTTCACCGAGAAACAGCCACGCAGCAATACCGCTAAACACTGGAATCAGGTAATAGATTAAGGCTGTGCGGTTCGGGCCAATCAGGGCGATCGCCTGATTCCACGCCAGAAACGCCACCACGGACGACAGAACCCCCACATAAAGTAACGCCAGGGCGATCGAAGGATTGAACGCCACAGGGTGATAAATCCAACATTCCAGTGCATAGAAGGGCGATAAAAACAACAGCCCCAAGCTAAAAGTGCATAAAGTGAAAGTTGTCATCCGCAGGTTTGGTGGCTTGCGCTTCACCAGCATAGTGTAGCCAGCAAAGATGATAGATGCCAATAGCATATACAAATCGCCGATCCCAAAGGAAATACTCAGCAGCCTCTCTAACGAGCCTCCCGCGATTAACAATACAACACCGCTGACGGCGATCGCAATGCCGGCAGCGCGCGTTAACGAGATAGTTTCTCCATAAAAAAGACGAGACATAAGTACAATAAAAACCGGGGAACAACTGGCAATTAACGCCATATTCACCGCCAGGGTTGTGTGACCGGCCACATAGATCAAAGTGTTAAAAGTAGTCACGCCTAACAGGGCCGATACAGTCAAGTAAGGGAGAGATTTTTGAATCAATTTCCAATCTGCAACTGCTGCCCGCACGGTGAATGGTGCTAATGTAGCCACAGCAATAGTCCATCGCCAGAAAGCTAGACCAATCGGCAAAACATCCTGATTCAAAGCTCTAGCAACGATAAAGTTACCGGCCCAAATAGCAGTTGCTCCTACTGCCAAAACATAACCGATTGATACTCTATTATTCATTTATTAGTAGGGCGAATTTTTATGAGGTTTAGCCAATTTAATTTGAATTAAGTTAAACAACGGAATGAGATACAAATAAAAGGCATAAGGGATAAAATCTGCATTGACGCTCAAGATAGTTGCAGGCACTAATCCGGCAATATTCCAAGGAATTAAGGGAGAAATCACAACAGCGGTGTTTTCTAAGTCTACAGCAAGTTGATAATTATCTAATCCTTCTTTTCGGTATTTTTCCTCAACTAACTGATGAGTCAGAAGGATGGCGATTGTTTGGGTGCAGCCAAATGCAGCCGATAAAATTCCTATGATTGTCGTTCCACAAAATAAATCGCCTCTCGTTCGAGCTTTGTTTAGATACAATTCAATAAATTCTAGCGTTTTTGTTCCTGCAAAAAGACCGGCAAATGCTGTCGATACAATTACAATTATTGAAACTTTGAGCATCGACAAAATCCCTCCTCCCGCCACAATATCTTTTAAACTTGAAGTTGATTCTAACTTGAATCCGGCGATCGCGAATTGCAGAATGTCCAGCGGCGAATAATCTTGCACGAAAATGGCGATCGCACTTCCGGCAATTAGACTAACAGTCATGGCAATTTTGACCTCAACTCGCAAAACACAAAGAATTAAAATTGTCAAGGCTGGCAACCAAGTTATCCAGTTGAGATTGAAGGCTTTGCCAAGTTCAAAAGCCAGGTTATTGCCAGCAACTTCTACGGGATTTGCTAAGGATAAGATTAAATACAAGATGCTGGAAACTATCAGCGGATAAAAAGCTGTTACCGCCATATTTTTGAGGTTCTTATAAATGTCTGTGCGGGTAATGGCGGCAATCAAATTAGCGCTAGAAGACATGGGAGAACACCGATCGCCAAAATAAGCTCCGGCAATTATTGCCCCCGCGATCGTATTGGGATTTACACCGCTGCCCTTGGCTGCGATCGTTAAAGCAATGCCGATCGTGCTCGCAGTACCAAAGGAAGTCCCCAGCAGCACAGAAACCGTGCTAGTTAAGATAAACGCCCAAAAAATAAAATATTGAGGGCTAATTAATTTAATTCCCCAATATACGAGAACCGGAACCGTCCCCGCAGCCATCCATACGGCCATGACTGCCCCGATTAACAGTAAAATACCGATTACTGAAAAAGACTTTTGACTGCCAGCCACAGCCATTTTGATTAAGCTGTTTATCTGAAATCCCCTTCTCAACAAAATGGCAATAAAAATTGCCATAGAAGCTAGCAACGGATAAAGTACAAAATAACCTTTGATGGCACTAACTAAAAGTAAAACAAATGAAATAATTAGAAATAATATCAAGTCCATTATTGATGGGCTTTCATGTATTCTCTCAGTAAGCTGTTGATCTGGGTTTGATAACCACGACCTTGAGATTTAAACCACTCCAAAACATCACTGTCAATGCGTAAGGTAACTTGAGCTTTAGTCTTAGGGTTGGGCAAGCCTCGCTGAACTATGGCTTTAGCAAACATTTCAGGCGTAATTTCAGGGCAATCAGAGAAATCAATATCTTCATCAGTCATGGCATCTAGGCGTTGCCAGTCAGTTTGAGATTTGCTCGAAGTAAATTCGTTGTTCATATTTAGTTGCTTTTCTAGCAGAAATAATGCGGGTACATTCCTCTCGTTCTGTATGGACGATAGCGACTACTCGCCCTTGCAACAAACCAAAAGTCACAAACCTTTGCTCTCCATAACTGAATCGTTCATCCTCAACTGTTACGATTTCTCCATCAAAAACTAATGGAACGTCGATAAAGTCAATTCCATGTTTGCTAAGGTTGGTAAGACGTTTAGTCTCATCCCACTCAAATTCCATACCTTGATTGTCACTAGATATTGTAACTACAATTTGTCGTTACAGCCACTTACTTTAACACATCTTTGGATCGCCCACTTCGCCCCCTTCGCCCAATCACCCCAAATATCCCAACACCGCTGCTACCCGACGCCGCAGTCCATTAAAACAAAACGCTAAAATAGTAGATCCTACAATTTGGGAGTTAATATTTGACACTTGCACCTACGCGCGAAAACGTCCTAGCTTGGCTCTCACAGCGCGTTCCTGCTGCCCGCATCACACACATCCTCGGAGTCGAACAGACAGCAGGTGACTTGGCCAGACATTACGGCCTCGACGAAGCAAAAGCTCGATCGGCCGGTTTGTTGCACGACGCAGCAAAATACTTCAAACCCCAACTGCTGCTGCAAATGGCTCAGAAGGAAGGTTTAGAGTTAGACTCAGTGTTGGAAGCACACCCGCATTTGCTGCACGCAGACGCCAGCGCGATCGTCGCTAGAGACGAATTCGGAGTGGTCGATCGAGAAATTTTGGACGCAATTGCCAATCACACCCTCGGCAGACCAAGCATGAGCCAGCTCAGTTGTGCCGTATTTGTAGCAGACTCTATAGAGCCTAGCCGCGGCAACACCCCCCAACTAGCAGCACTGCGCGAGGCAAGCTGGCAAAATCTTTATGCAGGCGTGTGGCAAACTAGCGATTATTCTCTGAAATATTTGCTAGAAACTCGCTGCTACATTCACCCGCGCACCGTACTTACGCGCAATTGGGCGCTGCAAATGGCTCGCCAATCGCCGGAAACAGGAAATTCCACAGGGAAGTCGATCGAACAAATCACCAGTTAAAAGTAAAATTTACCAACAATCCTTTACTTACTTCTGACTTCCACCTAACTCCTATTTCCAATCTCAAACCGCCAACAACCGATTTTCCTTTACTGTCTCAATTAGGAACTTAAACACTTAATGTCAGATCTAACCCAACTCGAATATTCCAGAACTCAGTCTACAGAAACAGACAGCGCCACCTCAGACGAAACGCGCGGCCTGATCGTGACCGCTGCCCAAGCTGCCGATGACCGCAAAGCCGTTGATATTGTATTGCTCAAAGTGTCAGAAGTATGCTATCTGGCAGACTACTTTGCGATCGTCACCGGATTTTCCAACGTCCAAGTACGAGCCATCTCCCAAGCCATCGCCGACCAAGTAGAAGAAGAATGGGGACGGTTGCCACTACGTACACAAGGGCTATCAGACGCAAGTTGGGTAGTCATGGACTACGGCGACGCGATTATCCACATCTTGAAACCCCAAGAGCGCGAGTTTTACAATTTAGAAGCGTTTTGGGGACACGCCGAACGGATTGATTTTTCCACCGCAGAGGAATGCTAATGTGAAAAACGCTTCTGTTTCTATTTGTCCTGTTCCGCAAGAACAGCGCCCGGTTAATGAATACCAAGAACTTACAGAATCTGGTTTTTTTAGCTGGGTAACTCTCGATTGGCCTGAGTATTTGGCAAAACTAGCTTGGGTTTGGGGTTGGAGTTGCTTGGTATCCGGGCCGATAGCTGCTTCTAGCTTTGCTCCCTTCAAGTATCCAGTTCAGTTTGCCCTGTGCGCGGCAGCCGGTGCCAGTTTTATTCTAGGATTGGCTTTGCTGCGACTTTACTTGGGTTGGTTCTACGTGCGATCGCGCCTTGTAAATCCCACCGTCGTCTACGAAGAGTCAGGCTGGTACGATTGTCAATCTTGGCCTAAAACACCGGAGATTTTAGCTCAAGACCAGTTGATAGTCAACTACGAACTAGAACCAATTCTCAGGCGTTTGCGGCAGACATTTTATGGTTTGACTGTATTGCTGGTTGCCGGGGGAATAATTTGGAATTGTTTGTAATCGGGAATCGTGACAGGGAAGTTTTGAGTTGTCCGGGCGGTGTGCTTTTGTCGCCGCCCGCTTACAACTTCCTCCACCAAATCTAAAATCTAAAATCTAAAATCTAAAATTGATATGACAAGGGGAAAACGAACCCAAGCTCCCGAACTGGAAGTCACACTGCTGCGCGAAGGTATTGTGGAATCTAGGCATCGCGCCCAAGCCGCTGTCTGTGACAAACGCGGGCGCGTTCTGTCCGTTGCGGGTAACTCGGAAACGGCGACATTTGTCCGTTCTTCTCTCAAACCGTTTCAAGCTTTGGCTGTGACGGCGAGCGGGACTTTGGAACGCTACGAATTGACCGATCGAGATTTAGCGATTATTTGCAGTTCTCATCAAGGTACGATCGAGCAATCGCGACAGGTGTTTAACGTCCTGTGGCGCTGCGACATAGACCCATCTAAACTTCAATGCCCCATTCCTGAAGGCAAAAAAAGCCCCCTCCAATACAACTGTTCCGGTAAACACGCCGGAATGCTGGCTGTCTGTCAGCAAATGCACTGGCCGCTGAATACTTACTTGAGCCGCAAACATCCCGTCCAGCAACTTATTTTGGGCAAGGTGGCTGACTTGCTGGCCATGCCTGCCGAAGAGTTTATCAGCGCTCGCGACGACTGCGGCGCTCCTACCTATTTGTTGCAGTTGGGACAAATGGCATCTTTGTACGCTAAGTTAGCCTCCGGCGACAATGTGGACATGGAGCGGATTGTCCGCGCTATGACTCACCACCCGATGATGGTTGCCGGTGAGGGAAGATTTGACACGGAACTGATGCGCTTGACTCAAGGAGAATTGGTCAGCAAGTCCGGCGCAGAAGGGGTGCAGTGCATTGGCCGCGTTGGTGAAGGTATGGGCTTGGCCATTAAAATCGCCGATGGTGGCAAGCGCGCTAAATTTGCTGTGGCAATTCACTTGCTCAAGCAGTTGGGGTGGATTACTCCGACTCAAGCCGAAACTCTTTCGGACACTTACCTGACTCTCAGCGATTTTAAGCGCTTGGAGGTAGTCGGGGAAGTTTCGATGCTCTAAGTTGTTCTGCATTCAAATTGTAGATCTAAATAACCGACCAAAAATCCTCCCCCTCTCTCCCCCTCTCCCCCTCTCCCTCTTCGATACTCTGAGCCGATTTCAGCAACCCCTCCCACAATCTCAATTTTTTTTTTGATTTAGGGGTTGCAATTTTTCGGAAGGTATGTTTATATTAGAGAGTAGACAAAGCGACGCGGGATAGAGCAGCCTGGTAGCTCGTCGGGCTCATAACCCGAAGGTCAGTGGTTCAAATCCACTTCCCGCCACCAACTTGAAACAAACCCTGTAATTGTTGAAGTTTCAGGGTTTGATTTTTGAGAATAGAGAGTAGACAAAGCGACGCGGGATAGAGCAGTCTGGTAGCTCGTCGGGCTCATAACCCGAAGGTCAGTGGTTCAAATCCACTTCCCGCCACCAAATTTAATCAGATAAGCCCCGGCAACCAAAAAGTTGCTGGGGTTTGTTTTATCGGAAAATTCAGAAAATAGGGACGCAGCATTGCTGTGTCCCTACCGCATATTTGTGTTCCAAAGGAAAAAATCAACTAGACCCTCAACACTTAACCCCATACTTTTCTACGCCCGTTTGTGCAAGCTTTATTTCTCAAAAATCAGCAATTCAATATCCCTGTTTTTAAACTTTGCATTTTAAATTGCTAAGCCGATTGAGCTTGCAGCCAATCAAAGATCAAATCTAACTGTTTCAGCGTCACTAACCCGTACTGCCACAAAACCATCGGCAGTTGGCTGGCATCTTCTTCGCCGTGTCTGAGAGCAACGGCGATCGCAGAATTCGATAGCGCCAATTCTCCCCGCAAATAATCGATTAGTTGAGCCTTTCCCATCACCTTCACCGCCTGTTTTATGCGATTTTGTAAAGATATGTATCCGATTTGACTGAATTTGAAGTTTAATAGTCCTAATTTTCTGTTGATAAGGGGTGATGTGGTGTGATGGAAAGCGCACGGAACTTGTGATAAAACTCATAAAAAAAGGCGATCGCAGTCACAAGATATCCCAGCCTAAAAAAATAGGATCGGGCGATCGATCGCTTGACATCAATTCACTTAAAATGGCTACAGTCCTAGCTGAAGCTGAACTCCCGCTTCTGTGCCGCTGTCGCTCGGTTTAATAGGTAAGGGATTTCCTTGGCGTCGGGCGTCGGAAGGAGTAGTAATAAATTCCAATTCCGGGCCAACTTTGAGGCGAAATGTATCAGCCAAGCTGCGCTCCCTCCTAGCAGAATTAGCCCCCGTTTGTGATTCACCAATCAAGTTTTGGTAGTCCGAGTCCACTGTTCTGTCCTCCACAGTCCTCAGAGAATCCCCCGATAAAGTCGTTTCCGAATTTTGGGACTCTGATTGCATTCTTTGTTGGGCGAAAACCGCCGGGGTGAAACCGATCAAAATTGAACTCAGTCCGAGAACAGTACCAAAATTAGCCATAACTGCGTTCATCATCCATGCCTCCGCTAGCTGCATCCTACTATCCTAATTGTACCCAACCGGAGTTTAGTTGCGCTCTATCAAAAGTAGCTGGTTGTGAAAATAAGCTGCCGCCATCTGGAATTGTCTGTGATTTTTGACGGAGAGAGGGAGAGAAGAAGATCAGGAGGAGAGGATTTTACTGTTGGAGGAATACAAATCGAGAAATATACAGAAACCGTTCCATGAAACCACGTTTACGAACATACTTGGTTGCAGCAACGCTCAAACACTTAGGACTTACGCACGGAGGACTAAACAAGAAACACGCTTCGGTGCTGGACGTATTAATAGTGCAGAAATCTGGTTTCGATGGGGATTAAAGGTCTAGATGGAGTATAGTCGATGGTCAAACCCGGTTTTTCGCCAAGGAGCTAACAAAAGTCTGTCTCAATCTTAAATCGTCAGGGCGATCGTGCGCCGATGTCTCAAATCTCAAATCTCCCAGAGTACGATCGTCCCAGAATGTGTCGAAGACTCATCTCGATCGCCCTCCCAAAGCTCGCGATCGCGTTAAGATGGCGGTGGCAGCCGTTAAAAATTCAATAACCAGCGGCAGATTCCGAGTTCTTAACAGCACTTTGCCTGCTCAAACAATCTCAACGTTCAAAATCTGCGCTCATCAGGTTGTACCTTACTTAAATGTTGTGGATTCATAATATTTCTGCTCGATCATGCCAATCAGATCTCTGACAGACCGGATTTTCAAAATGTCGGGTAAAGTGCCAATTCGCATCGTCCTTGTCGTGCCTTTTGCCCTCCAGACTTTCGCTGCGGTAGGGCTGACGGGGTGGCTGTCGTTACGCAACGGGCGCAGGGCCGTCAACGATGTTGCCGCCCAACTGCGGGCGGAAGTCACATCGCGCATCGAGCAACACATTCATAGTTATATCGAAACGCCGCACCAAATCAATCAACTCAATCTCAATGCCATCAGTCTAGGCATTTTGAACGTGCAGGATTCCGCTAGTTTACGCAATTACTTCTCCAAGCAAATCAAAATCTTTGATAAAATTAGCTACATTCAATTCGGCTCCGAACAAAAAACTTTTACGGGAGTTGAACGCCTCGACAACGGCAAGTTGCAAGTTCGGATTTCTAATCAATCTACTGGCTATAACTTTTACAGCTACGCGCCGTCGGAGTTCGGGGAAGCAACCGAGGTATTAAAGACTATTCCTAACTACGACCCCCGCCTCCGACCTTGGTACACGGCTCCGGTGCGGACTGGTCAACCAACCTGGAGTAAAATTTATAGTTATTTTGATACTCCAAAACTGGCGATTACGGCTGCACAACCAGTTTACGGCAACCGAGGAGAATTGATTGGAGTTGTGGGTGCGGATTTGCTACTTTCCCAAATCAATCAATTCTTGGAAACTCTAAAAATTGGTAAGTCTGGCAAAACTTTTATTATAGAAAGGTCTGGACAATTGGTGGCAAATTCTACTCCAGAACCGCCATTTATTGTGAGCAATGGCGTTGCGAAACGGATTGCTGCAACGAGCAGCCAAAATGTTCTAATTCGATCGACAGCCCGCTATTTGACACAGCGCTTCGGGGATTTGAGCAAGATTGACGGCACTTACCAGCTAGATTTTGCGATCGGCGGAAAACGCCACTTTCTACAGGTGACACCCTTCTCAGACAGCAGGGGCCTCGACTGGTTGATTGTGCTGGCGGTTCCCGAAGCCGATTTTATGGAAGAAATTAACGCCAACACTCGCTACACAGTGTGGCTGTGTTTCGGTGCTTTGGTGGTGGCGACGGTTCTAGGGTTTCTGACTTCGAGGTGGATTGTGATCCCGATTCAGCGTCTGAGCAAGGCTGCGGAGGCTCTGTCGCGAGGAGAATGGGACTCGATGGCGGTAGATCCCCGCTTGATGGTGTCTGTAGAGCGGGAGGATGAGGTGGGTGTCCTGGCTCGCTCTTTTAATACGATGGCCGGTCAATTGGAAGAGTCGTTTGCTACTCTCGAAGAACGGGTGGAAGCTGCGATCGCAGATAAAATTAAATTAATTGGCTCTCTGAAACAATCTCAGCAAAAACTCGCTCTCCATCTTTATCAAACTCCTTTGGGGGCGATCGAATGGAATCTCAATTTTGAAGTAGCCGACTGGAATCTGTCAGCGGAAAGAATTTTTGGATACAATCGCTTGGAAGCAATGGGACGCCACGGAGTCGATCTCATAGTTCCTGAAAATGCTAAGGAGTATGTCAGGCAACTATCTATTACTTTGCTCACTAATCAAGGAGGAGTTAGTAGCATTAACCAGAATATTAGAAAGGACGGCCAAATTATTCTTTGTGAATGGTACAATACTACTTTGGTTGATGCTGACGGCTGTATCATCGGAGTGGCATCGCTAGTTCAAGATGTTACGGAGTTTCACACTGCGATGGAGCAGTTGCGGGCTAGTGAGGAGCGGTTTCGCCAGTTGGCAGAAAATATTCATGAGGTATTTTGGATTAGAGAACCAATTCAACAGCAAATAATTTATGTGAGTCCAGCTTGCCAGAAAATATGGCATTTGAGCTATCAGAGTTTGCTGTCAGAACCGGAGGCTTTTTTGAATGCTATTCACCCGGAGGATCGCGATCGCGTCAAGGCTGCTTTTGAGAAACACCTGCGGGGCGATTATGATGAGGAGTATCGGGTAGTGCGATCTGACGGTTCAGTTTGCTGGGTGCGCGATCGGGCTTTTCCAGTCCGCAACGAAACCGGAGAAATTTACCGCATCGTCGGCATTGCAGAAGACATTACCCAGCGCAAATTAGCAGAAGAATTCCAAAAAGTCGCTCAAACCGCTCAAGCTGCAAGCCAAGCCAAAAGCGCTTTTTTAGCCAATATGAGCCACGAATTGCGTACTCCCCTCAACGCAATTATCGGTTACAGCGATATGCTCAAAGAAGATGCTGAAGATTTAGGCCACGAAGATATTATCCCAGACTTGCAAAAAATTCAAACTGCCGGCAAACACTTGCTGTCTTTAATTAGCGATATTTTAGATATTTCTAAGATTGAAGCAGGGCGCATGGAACTTTACCTAGAAACTTTCAACCCAGTTACTTTAATTGAGGAGGTAGTTTCTACAGTCGAACCATTGGTAGATAAAAATAATAATCAGTTTAAAGTTAATTGTGCTAGCGAGTTGGGAATGATGTATGCTGACCTTACCAAAACTCGTCAAATATTGCTCAACCTGCTGAGCAATGCAGCCAAATTTACGGAAGGTGGCACTATTACCCTATCCGTTGAAAGAGTTAAACATGACAGCTTAACAACTCAAGAAATAGCAGAACCTTCCGACTTAATAATTTTTCGCGTTGCTGATACCGGCATTGGGATTCCGGCCGAACAAATGCAGCATTTATTTCAAGCTTTTATGCAGGGCGACGCTTCAACTACGCGCAAGTACGGCGGCACAGGTTTGGGATTGACTATTAGCCGTCATTTTTGCTTGATGATGGGCGGCGATATGCAAGTTCAAAGCCAGTTAAATTGCGGATCTATTTTCACCGTATGCTTGCCGGCCAAAGTTGAATTATTGGTCAGCAGTTAGTCTTGCTATCCGGGACGCACTTGTTATACCAATTAAAAAAAGTTTGGCTACAATTATCAAATAGTATACCAATTATTAAAAGTCGCTGCTCTTGGAGCCCGAGACTGCAATGGCGTGTCTCTACAGATGCTCACGTACAATCTATATTTAGCCCTATTTTTCATAAGTTGTATTACCAAATAAATCGGGTTTCTTGCCAAAAAACCTGCGCTTTCCGATAATTTATGAGCAAGAAACCAAGGTGATGATACGATGCACCCTCAGTCTTATTCTAGTTAATTTGCCGTTTCTGCCGCCCCAAAAGTTGAGCGGCTAATATCCCGCCGACAAAGCCAAAGAAATGTGCTTGCCAGGAAACTCCCGGCTGCGAAGGCAAAACTCCCCAAATTAAACTGCCGTAGAAGAAACCTACAATTAAAGATACCAAAATAGAGGTAAAGCTGCGTTCAAAATAGCCCCGCAGCAGCAGAAAGCCGAAGTAACCAAAGATTAATCCGCTGGCACCAATGTGGACGGAATTGGGCGCGCCTGTCAGCCAAACGCCGAATCCGCTGACTAGGATAGTGATGGCACTCACGATGAAAAAGTCCCTAGTTTCTCGCAGCATGATTAACCAACCAAATGTCACAAACGGGAGGGTATTAGCTGCTAAGTGAGCAAAACTGCCGTGCAAAAAAGGCATGAATATGATGCCTTCAAGTCCTTGGATGCTGCGGGGGCGGACTCCGTAGGCATTCAGCGCGCCTCGGAATAGGAATACATCGACAATTTCGATAATCCAGAGGAGGGAGACGAAGCCGCCGAGAATGGCGGCGTGGCTTTGCAATTCGCGGGTGATGCTTTTGCTTTCTGGGTTGCTCATGGGTTGTGAGGGCGGTGAAACCGATTATTTATAATTGTAGGAGTTTTTTGCCGATCGCGCGAAGCGACACTTGGCACTAGCTTTCAGGTTTTTTGCAGTCGAGCTTATTTGAAACTATTATAACTTTGATTTGAAATTCCGCATTTTCACCTATAGAATAATTCACCTTAATGCGTCACAATGATCGAAGAACTGCACTAGGAGAGTTAACCAAAGGTTGAAGTTAGAACGTATCAGGCAGAGTTTTTACCCCATAGGTAAATGCTTGAGCTGGCAGTGAGGACATTTTGGCGATCGCACACTGTCTCTAAAAACTCAGGAACTACTTGTCTCGGTTCTAGTCATTAATTCAAGAACTTTCATCCGGTAAAGCAAAACGAGCTGCTGTAGGTACTTATTGTAGACAAAATCCAGTACAAGCTCTACAAAGAGTTCTTGGCACCTCGTTCTAAAAGAGGAGAAGAGCAATATGAACGTATTTGAGCAAAAATTACCCCAGAGAATTCTGCCAATTTGGGTATGGCATCGCAAAGAAGAAATTACTGTTACTTTCGCTACAATTTCTCAGCCTTATAGTAAAAAGCCGCGCTTTGATTTGTTACATCCGCTGAAAGAGTGGATCGAGAACACGGAAATTAAGAGTCAAAAATTTGCTCGATTTTTGTGTAAATATATTCCGTCGCAGTGTCCGTTTGAGCGGGAAGTCAAGTTTGGCGATCGCACTTTATTTTCCATTCCCCCAATGTGTAAGTTAAATCCACTTTACGAGCAAGTTGTTGGGATTCGCTTTCGGGCTTTGTGTTATTTGGCTGACGAGTGCGGCGTGGATGTAACTCCTTATTGTTAATTTTCCAAAAACTTTAATTTCTAACTCTTTTTTTTGCCCTCCCTTCTCTTTGTTGGGGAGGGTTTTTTATTTTCAGATTATTCGGCGGTTGAAACCGCTACTGCACAAGCACAAGTTCGGCGGTTGAAACAGCTACTAAATAAACAAAGTCTGCCTTCGCAGACTAAGAGAGCGCGATCGCATTTAAAGACTAGAGAGAGCGAATTACTCGTTGTTGGAGAAAGAGTTGGCCGTTTTTATCAGAAAGAATGGGTCTAAAACCCCGTCCTTACAGGACGAATTTGCAAACGGAAGTATAAAGCTTGACCCATCTTTTTTAAGAAATATAAAAAGAAAAAACACGCAAATATTTTGCTATATACTAATAGCAACTCAAAAAAAAGGAGTTAGACTTGCTGGCAAACTATGTGTACAAGTTGCGTCCGAATCAAACGCAAGAATCAAAAATGTCTAATTGGGTAGATATGTTGCGAAGCCATTACAATTGGTGTCTTAACGACAGAATTACTCAATACAGCCAGCAATTTGTTCAAGGCAACTATTGCGATATCAGAACGCAGGGTGAAGCTTGTCCGTTGACCACCTGTGTTAGCAAAAATGGTGCAACTGGCGAACCTTGGAAAACAGGCAAAGTAGATAAAGATGGAAAATCCAAAAACCCTCGACGCAATCCAGGTGACATTCAAATCACCGCGCTGCCGGAATTGAAGGCGGCCAGACCCTGGTTCAGTGGGGTAGACTCAACTGTTTTACAACAGAACGTCAAACGGCTAGATACGGCCTATAAGAATTTTTTTGACGGGCGTGGCTTTCCTAAATTCAAGAACCGCAGCAACTTCACTTCCTTTACTTTTGTGATGGGAGTAAAAACACAATGTAGTAAAATATACTTGCCGAAGTTAGGTTGGATGCGTTTTTACAACTCGCGCCCAATCCCCGATGGCTTTACGATTAAAGCTTGTGCGGTAAGAAAGCGACAGAATGGTTGGTATGTATCGATCCGTATTCAGGACAAGTCTGTCCCTAGCTATACGACAAAACCTCTCAAAGATGTCGTCAAGGTAATTGGCTGCGATATGGGGATTACAAAATTAATTCATCTATCCGATGGAACTCAAATTGAAAACCCCAAGTTTTCGACTACTAAAAAAGCTAAGCGCACTCTGAAAATCAGGCAGAGACGAGTTAGTCGAAAAGCGAAAGGCAGTAAGAACCGCAAAAAAGCCGCTAAAAAGCTAGGGCTTTTTCACCAAAAGATTAGCAATAAGCGCCAAGCTTACCAATGGAAAATTGCCAATATAATAGTTTCCCGTAGGGTTGACGCGATTGCTCTAGAGAATCTAAATATCTCCGGCATGATGCGCCGATGTCGAGTAAAAACCGACGAGAAAACAGGTAGATTTCTCAAAAATGGGCAGTCAAGAAAGAAGGGCTTGAACCGCTCTATTTCCGATGCAAGCTGGGGTGAATTAATTTTAAAGATCGAGTATCTCGCTGCAAAGCAAGGAAAGGTCGTAATTAAAGTTAATCCCAAATACTCCAGCCAAGAATGCCGGAATTGCGGTAACACGGACAAGTCTAATCGAGATGGCGAAAAGTTCATTTGTACGGAATGCGGACACCACGAACACGCTGATATTGGTGCTGCAAAAACTATTCGCTTTCGGGCTTTGAATTTGGTACGCGGGGACTCCGCGAAACCGGGCGTTCGCGCCTAAACGCTCAGAATATATCCTCACGCTCGATTGAGCAATCGTGAGGAGTCTGGGAACCCTGGAAACAGGGGAATTGAAGTAGAAATTCTTCAAGAATCCTCGTGCCTTCAGGCCGATGGAGTGTCAAAAACACTGAGGCTGGCTCCTGTAACAATGTAATCCTAGGTGTCTTTTTTGGCCACATAACCAGTCCCCTCTTCAGTTTCATGGTTTGTTCTTCTTTGATGGCGATCGTTTAGAGATGTCATCCGGGGTTGCGTGGGAAAAAGGCTTATGAGAAAACCATTGATTCAACCGTCTTAAACCCCGTGTTACATAGACAGGTCGATCGTGATTAAACACGCCATAGGCACGTTGTTTTACCCAGTCTGCAATCAAAAACCAGATCAACGCATAAATCCAGACAAAGCCAGCCAAACCCCATCCGAGAGGAGTCATAAAGATGCCATACACAGCAATTAGGGTGGCGATTATTTGAGTTCCCAAGACGGCTGCTAACAAAATTTTCGCTGGTTTGATCGACCAAAAGGGCCCCTTAGTGCGGGTGACGAAGATGGTGAGATGTCCAGCAATGGACAGCTTCAGGTAAATTAGCGTTTGCAGAATATCCCGATCGAGGTGAAAATACCGTTCTCCCAAATACAACATCCCAAAAGAACTAACTAATCCAGTTACCCCTAAAACAGTTGCCAGTCCCAAGACGATCGGCATATTCTAGGTTTCGGGGCGATTGGCGGGACGGGTGTTATCGTAGGCAATGGAAATAATCGCACCATCATTCAACAATGCCAGCAGCACAATCATCATGGCAGTGACGGGATAGAAGTTGTAAACCAGAATAGAAAGGGTCATAAACAACAAAACCCGGATGGTTTCAGTAATCCGGTAAATCGCGTAGTTGTTCATCCGCTGAAAGATGCGGCGGCTTTCTTGAATCGCCTCTACGATTACAGAAAGTCCAGGTGTAAGCAAAACAATATCGGCAGCCGCACGGGCAGCATCGGTGGCTCCAGAAACCGCAATTCCGGCATCAGCTTTTTTGAGGGCGGGGGCATCATTAACGCCCTCGCCAGCCATGCCCACGAGATGCCCGCGTTGCTGCAAGACATCGACGATATGGTATTTGGGTTCCGGGAAGACTTGAGCAAATCCGGCGGCGGCTTCGATCGCATCGCTAACTTGTCCAGTTTCGTGAGGTGCGGCTGCTTCTAGCAAACTGGCATCGAGGATATCTCCCTTTAATCCTAGTTGATGAGCAGTTTCACGGGCGATCGCCTGTTGATCTCCCGTTAACATTTTCAAGTCAATTCCCAGCTTTTTCACAGCCTGAATCATCAGTTGGGAGTCGCTGCGGGGTGGATCGAATAGCGGTATTACGCCCAAAAATTGCCAGTTATCACCATCTTCAGTCCGGGCAACCCCCAGGGATCTAAACCCGCGTTTGGCAAAACCTGCGATCGCATTCCCTGCTTGAAATTCTTCCCAAAAACCCACTACTCCGTTGCCGATTAGGAGTACCAAAATGATCCCAAAATTTACCCAGTCTCCAACTATTGCCGAAAGAATCACCGCCGCCTCAATCATCCAGGCGATCGGCCCCCAAAAGTGCGATAGGAATTGCATTATTGGGCTGACGGTTGTTTCGGGTAACTCGTTATAGCCACCTTTTGATTGTCGTTGCAGTGCCTCTTTTTTGCTCAATCCCTCATTGGAAGTAGTCGGTTGCTTTTGTAGGTCTTCTAAGGATAGATGCGAAAGCGTTTCTCGATCGGTAGGTGCAGTCATGATCTGGCTCCTCTACTTGTAAATTACAAGCTATTCAAGATAAGATGAGAACAATATTGCAAGCGCAAAACTCCCGATAATTGTCAACATAGACCAATTTGTATCTTGAGTTTGATGCGCTTCAGGAATAATTTATTCAGCAATCGCCACCATCAAAGTGCCTGTTGTAAATGCAAGCACAATTAGCTTGGGAAGCTCGGCTTGTCCGCCCAATCCTCAATAGACCAGCGTCGCGCCCAGCCAAACAGGAATAATAAATGCCGCAAGTAACAAAAATCGCAATGTTCGCGGCATATTTTGACTCTTAAACGCTGCATTAGTGACAAATCCTTTTTTGCTTAAGTTGAGAAGTTGATTAACCCATACAAAAAAAGCTCCACCTAAAAACAATGCTAGAACTGTTGCCTAAACAGGTTTAGCGATAACAACTTTTGGTATTAGCTCGGTAGATGCGATCGCTTGTGGAGGAGAAGAAGAATAAGTTAATCAAATGGAATTCACCTTACCGATCCTCTAGTTCAATACTTCTAATCCTTTGGTAGTCCTAAATCTGGCAAGCTTTTTACAATTATAACGGTTTCTAAGCTGACGGTGATTACTTGTTTGATTAAGCGCACGATGTATTCTTCATCATCGAGTCGGTTGGGATCGTTGGTGATACCGCTTCGTTTATCGGTGCTGATTTGGTATTGATCGACGATCCAATCTAGGGCGGAACGGTTGCCGAGGCGATATTCTAATACTTCTGGGGGAATGCCTGTCAGCGTCAGGAAGTCGTTATATTTGATTTGGGTTTTGTCTTTGCTGAGGCGCATTTTTTCGACTCGCCAATCTATCGGGAGGTCTTTGTTTTCGATATGTTTGAGGCGATATTCGGGTTGTTGTTCGTAGTTGATATGGATTTCGGTGAGGCGTTTTCCTGCTGTGGCAAAAGGATTAAATTCTGGCGCGAAGGGGATGCGCGGTAGTTCGCGTTTGAGGTTAGCGGCGTAACGTTGGCGATAGTGGGGATGATGGAGTACGGCGTAGGTGTAATGGAAAATGTCCCATTTGGTAATTTTGGGATCTTGATAATGAGTTTTGAATTGCTCTAATGCCCAATCAGTAATGTTCTCTTGGCGATTATTTCCTTCTTTATCGTAGGCATAAAATGGGAAACATTGCGTTTGTCTGCCACCATAATGTAAGCAAGGAATACAAGCTGCAATTTGTGCAGAAAAAGGTATTTGAGCTTCATTTACGACACAAATAACTTGATTCTCATTCTCAGTTGCAATAGTTGGAAATAACCTCTCAAATCCGTAAACTTCTTCATTTAAAATTCTGTCAAAGAAAAATTTTGATTTTGTGAATGGGCGATATAAAGATTCTCGGATTTTATCCTCCGAGAACTCCAAATATCTTTCACGTTCTAAATCTTGCCTTAAATCTCTACTCCAGCTTATTTTTGAATCATCTAAAACAGTAAAGTTGCTAATTTCTTTATATTTAGCTTTTTCCCCATCTTTAAGATTTTTCCACCGGAAAACATGATCATTATAAAAATCGACTGTTTTTCTGATATTTTTATCTAGATCTTCTTGATTAAAGTTATATGCCCAACTATCACGACCAGTCTTCACTCCATTACTATAGAGCTTAAACATTGCGTAGGCTGCTATTCCATCAGTCGATCTTGCTTCTTGTGTGCCAAGTGGTAAAAAATCCTGATATTCATCGTGTAAATCGTCCGTTAGCCAATTGTTTTTATTATCTGGTTGTAGCTCCGTCCAATCGTCTTTATTTAGCTTATGGAGCCTTTCAATGATTTCAAATTTTTCTTTCCTTGTAGCTCTAAAGTCAACTTCTTTATAGAAAATTTTATGCTCAGTGGAATCTTTCTTTCTAACCAGAAAAGTTATTGCTACTCCAACCATTGCACCTAATCCAAAGATTGTATGTTGCTCACCCAAAGGAATACCATCACGCATGGAATCTTTGCGGATATCTCCCTGCAAATTAAACACATAAACATGAGTAAAATCATCTTGCAAATGCCTCCGCATTCCATCAAAAGCTAATTTGTCTAAAAAGCTACTATTCGTTACAAAAGCAACTATCCCCTCATCCCTAAGACGATCTGAAGCCCAACGTATTGCCTTAACATAAGGATCGGAAAGAGCATTTTTATTGGTCGCCTTAGAATCCTTACTGTAAGTCTCACTTACACGCTGATCCATTGTTAGATATTTGCGATTGCGATTATTCAAATCTTTTGATTGATAGGCATTGTAAGGAGGATTGCCAATAATTACGAAAATCGGTGATTCCTTTTGTCTCTCAACACGCTTCGTATTTTCCGTAGAAAAAAGCGCCAAGCTTAACTGTTTTGCTTCAGCAAGTTCAAAAGTATCAACCAAACAAATCCCCTCAAACGCCTCATACTTCCCAGTCTGCTCAAAATACTCATGCTCAATATTCATCGAAGCAATGTAATAGGGCAACAACATCACCTCATTACAATGCAACTCATGCTCATACTTATCAGGCAAAGCCGACTTCTGGATATCCGCAATCTCGCGCATCACCCGCATAATAAAATTTCCCGTCCCGACAAACGGATCGAGAATATGCACACCCTTATCCACCAGAGACTTGCCAAACTCCCGTTGCAAAATCTCCTCCACACTCTTCACCATAAAATTCACAATCGGCTGTGGTGTATACACAATCCCATGCGTATCCGCCACCTTCGTCGAAAAGCCCTGAAAGAATTTCTCATAGACTGTATTCAAAAAATCTTGCTTTTGCGAAAAATCATCAATCGTTGCCGCCGTCTCCTCGATCGCCCCATAAAACCGATCCAAACTACTCAAAAAATGAGCGCGGCTGAAATGCTTAGAAGTCAAGGCATTGATCACTTTCTCAATCTCAACCGCAATAATATTCCGTTGAGCAAAATCTGGATTATTGAACACACTCCGAAAAATCCGTTCCGTCAATAAATGTTGAATCAACATCTCCTCAACCGCAGACTCCGATAGATTCGGATTAATCGACTGACGGCAAAGCTGCATAAATGTCGCAAACGCATCGATGAATTTTTTGTTAGTCTTCTCCTGTGTACGGATTAACTCAAGTAGCGCCGTTGCATGATCCTTTACGCGATCGCCAAATTCCTCAGCAGCTTTTTCCCATTGCGCGATCGCAGGCGCACGATATTCAAAAAACTGGCGCACCACATCCACCAATTCCTGATCCTTGGTAATGTCTACATCCATCACCAACTTGCCATCTTGATAAAGAATGGCGCGATCGGGCTGCTGAAAAATAATATTGTCTTTGGGATAGCCCACCGCAAATTTTTTCTGAACTTCCTTCTTCAGATCATCCTTACTATCCTTCGCTTCCCAGTAAGCACGCGGTAAATGATAAATATCTACCAACGCCCCATCGATGCGAATTGGCTGCTTGTTCGATCGCTTAATTGCAAATTGCTGTTCCAAAGTCCATTCAAACTGTCGCCCACAGGACTCCAGCAATTGCTGAAAAGCCGATAACACCGCCCCTTCATGGACTATACCTAACTTGGCGTAGCGATCCAACGCTTCATAGTAATTTTTGATTGGCTTGTGCGATGGCTTGAGGCTAAGACTAGGCATATTCAGTCTGTATGAGATAGGGGATAAGACTACTATAAACTAACTGCGAAAATCTGGCGATCGCCGATTTTTGATTTTGTTTAACTTAAGATGGATGAGTAATCATTTTATTCCTGGGTTGAATAGACATCTCCAGAAATCAGAGATCGACTCAAGCATAGCCAGGGCTTGAAATTCATTTTTGGAGATGTCTAATAGGCGAATTCATTAAACAATCGATCGCACCAATCCACCCTCGACTCGCAAGGCAGCACCATTAATTGCAGAGGCTAAAGGACTAGCAACAAATGCAACTAATGCAGCAACTTCAGACGTTGAAGCAAATCGCTGAATCAGGGAAGATGGACGAGTTTTGGTGAAAAATTCTTTCTCAACTTGTTCGGCTGAAATATTTTGCTCTTTGGCAAGTCCCTCGATAAAAGTTTCCACTCCTTCGGAACGAGTTGGCCCTGGCAATACTGTATTCACGGTGACACGACTGCCTGCGGTTGTTTCAGCTAAACCACGAGCCAAGGCTATTTGTGCAGTCTTGGTAACGCCATAGTGAATCATTTCAGCGGGAATATTCAAGCCAGATTCACTAGAGATGAAAATAATGCGTCCCCAATCTTTTTTTAGCATCAAAGGTAAGTAATGACGCGAGAGCCTGACACCGCTCATCACGTTTACTTCCATAAAGTTCATCCACTCTTCATCGGAAATATCTTCAAATGCTTTAGCGCCATAAATTCCCAAGTTGTTGACCAAAATGTTGACTTCTGGCACTTGTTGAAACAACAATTCAGCTCCTGCGGTTGTTGCCAAATCGGCAGTAATTCCCTGAAGTTTGGCATTGGGGACGCTTTGCTGAATGCTTTTGAGGGCATGGTTTACCCGCTCTTCCGTTCTGCCATTGATAATGACAGTTGCTCCTTCCTGGGCAAGTGTCGTGGCGATCGCTAATCCAATGCCGGCGGTTGAACCGCTGACCAATGCAATCCGATCTGATAGTTGGAGATCCATACTTTCTTAAACCAAATAATGTATAAGCGATCTAGGGTTTCAACTTGCTACAATTAATGAAGCAAGTACCCACTCAATTAGTGGCTACCCATTAGTGTCAACTTAAGCCTGAAAGCTTTGGTATTTCTCGCTTTTACCTAAGTCTAGATCCCCCTAAATCCCCCTTAAGAAGGGGAGTAGGGGTTGACTTTGAAAAGACTCCTATCCCCCCCGACCTAATGGGGGCTAGGGGGGATCTAGATTTAATAGTCAAACAACAGTCTTTGACTGGGTTTGACGTTAAGTTGACACTAATGGCGGCTACCTAGTCCAGTTTCACCACCATTTTACCCACATTTTTGCCTTCAAAAAGACCGATAAACGCATCCACCGACCGATCGATTCCTGCCACCTCGGTTTCCTTATTCTTCAATTTTCCAGCTTGAAAATAGCCGCCCACTTCTTGTTCAAATTCACTCTGGCGATCGAGCCAATCGCGAACAATTAGCCCTTTCATGGTCAAGCGTTTGCCAATCATATTAAATAGATTGGAAGGGCCAGGCTGGGGCTTTTCATCGTTATAACCGGAGATGCTGCCACAAGCGATAATCCGGCCGTGTACCCGTAATGCCGAGAGCGCCGCTTGCAGCGTTTCGCCTCCTACATTATCGAAATAGACATCAATTCCGTCCGGTGCTGCCTGATTCAGTTGTTCGAGAATAGGGCCGGCCTTGTAATCGAAGGCGCTATCAAATCCGCATTCTTCCTGCAGAAACTTGATTTTTTCCATTGAACCGGCTGAGCCGATGACATGGCATCCGCGCAATTTCGCTAGTTGTCCGGCGACATTTCCCACCGCGCCTGCGGCTCCCGAAATAAAAATAACATCGCCGGCTTTGACTTCTACCAAATTCAACCCAACCCAAGCAGTCATACCTGTCATGCCGAGGGCACCGAGGTAAACTGAGAGCGGTTGAATGTCGCGGCTAACCTGATGCAAATCTTTTGGTGCAGCGATGAAGTATTCCCGCCAGCCATAGTTGGAAGTCACAACATCACCCGGCTTGAATTCCTGGGCACGAGACTCGATTACCTCGCCGACTGCGCCGCCTTCGAGTGCTTTTCCTAACGCGAAGGATGGAACATAGGATTTCCCCTCGTTCATGCGACCGCGCATATATGGATCGACTGACATATAGAGATTGCGAACGAGGACTTGCCCATCTTGAAGTGGCTTTAGTTCTGTTTGCGCGATCGCAAAGTTATCTGCGGTAGGAATCCCCTTGGGGCGAGAGACTAGCCGAATCTCGCGGCTCACGATATCTGTCATAATTTTCTCTTTGTTGGGTAGATTTTCCGAACTCGATCGACTTAAGTTTGAGCGGTTGTTTTTAATATTTGCTAAAGGCTTTGATGCCCAAAATTGCATTTATTTGATTTAACTTTATCTGGTTTTCTTAATAAAAAAGAAAACGAAAAAGATTGAGATTACTGCGGGTAGGACGTGTTTTATCTACCCGGAGATATAGCTTAAAACAGGGGGAAGAGCATTTAAAGTTCCCCCAATTTGACTGCTATTAAGCACACACTTTTTTGACGCTGGGCAACTGGCTAACCTTATCCCACCACGTCCGTAGTTTCGGCGTTTGAGCGGCAATCACCTCAAACTCTGGAGTTTGCGACAAGTAGACAAAGATCGGAATCAGATAGAAATCCGCAATGCTCGCTTGGCTGCCGAGCAGATAGGGGCTACCCGCAGCTAGCGACTCGATCGCCTCTAGAGCAGTTTTTGCAGGCGCGATCGCATTTTTGACTTTAGCCTCATCTGCCTTACCACCCTGGCTAGGCACAATCAATTGCTGAAGCACAATGGTGCCAATGGCAGGGGCATAGAAATAGCTATCAATAATTGCCATGATTTGACGCATCCGAGCTTGAAGCATGGGATCGGAAAAGCTAAACTTGCGATCGCCTAAAGTAGCATCAAGGTATTCAGTAATAGCAGCCGTTTCATAGAGCAGTTCCCCATTTATTTCCAAGGTGGGGACTTTACCAAAAGGATTCTTAGCCCGGTACTCTGCGGACTGGCTTTCACCATTGAAAATATCAACGCTTTGGAGGGTATAGTCTGCGCCTATTTCCTCAAGTAGCAGCCGGACTGTACGGACATAGGTACTGATGGGTGTTCCCCAAACAATAAGTTTTGACATGATTTATCGCTCCTGAATCAAAAATTTAGCCGTAGTTAAAAATACTGTCTCGCGCCAAATCCTAACGATTAACCGTACTCATATCGGGGTAGCGATCGCCCACCGCAATTCCTAATGGCAGCACTTTGGCGATTTGCTCTAGTTCTGCTGGAGTCAGCGTCACATCGGCTGCTGCAATGTTTTCTTCTAAATAGGTGCGGCGTTTAGTGCCTGGAATTGGCACGATGTCTTCGCCCTGCGCCAAAACCCACGCCAGCGCCAACTGTCCGGCTTTGATGCCCTTAGCGGCGGCCATCTGCTCGATTTGCTCGACGAGTTCCAGATTTTGCTGGAGATTCTCGGCTTGAAAGCGAGGATATCGTTCAGCCCGATAGTCTCCTTCAGATAATGTGTCGAGGCTCTTGATTTTGCCTGTGAGAAACCCGCGCCCCAGAGGGCTATAAGGCACAAATCCAATCCCTAGCTCTCGACAGGTGGGCAAAATCTCGGTTTCTGGCTCCCGGCTCCACAGCGAATATTCTGTCTGAAGTGCGGAAATAGGATGCACTGCTTGGGCGCGGCGGATCGTGGCGCTGGCGGCTTCGGAAAGGCCGAGGTAGCGGACTTTTCCGGCTTGAACTAACTCTGCCATTGCACCTACGGTTTCTTCGATCGCAGTGTTGGGATCGACTCGGTGCTGGTAGTAAAGATCGATCGCATCTACGCCCAGACGCTTGAGACTGGCATCACAGGCTGAGCGGACATATTCGGGTTTGCCGTTGACACCCTTAAAGCTGCCGTCGCTACCGCGCACATTGCCAAATTTCGTGGCGATGATGACTCGATCGCGATGCCCTTTAATCGCTTTGCCGACTAACTCCTCATTGTTACCGACACCATACATATCAGCCGTATCCAGCAAAGTCACGCCTAACTCTAAGGCGCGATGAATAGTGGCGATCGATTCTGACTCATCAGTTGTCCCGTAGAATTCGGACATCCCCATGCAGCCGAGTCCTAGTTCCGAAACCACTAATCCTTGATTCCCCAGTTTTCGCTCTTTCATGATGTTCTGTGACTCTAAAGTTCTTGCTTTGTCGGACGGATAATCATTTCATTCACATCAACATCAGCGGGCTGCTCGATCGCATAGGCGATCGCCCTAGCAATAGCATCTGCATCAATAGCTATTTCATAAAGTCCATTCATGTTAGCTGCTGTATCTTTATCGCTAATAGTTGTGAGCAACTCAGTCGTAATGGCTCCTGGTGAGATATTAGTCGATCGAATTTCACCGTTTGACTCTAATCGCAGCCCTTCCGAGATCGCTCGCACTGCGAACTTAGTAGCACAATAAACCGCCGATCCGGGAAACACTTTATGTCCGGCGACAGATGATAGGTTAATGATGTGACCGGACTTTTGCTGGCGCATAGTTGGCAACACGGCCGCAATCCCATAGAGAACGCCCTTGATGTTGACATCAATCATTTGATCCCACTCTTCCACCTTGATTTGGTCGAGGGGAGAGAGCGGCATCAACCCCGCATTATTGATTAGCACGTCGATTCGGCCGTAGGTACTCAAAGTTTCCTTGGCTAAGGTTTCCACCTGTGCGCGATCGGTGACATCCGTTACTAAGTAGGTTGCAGTTCCTCCCGATCGGGCGATCGTGTCAACCAGTTCTTTGAGCCGATCTTCGCGGCGGGCAGCTAACATTAGTTTGGCTCCACTAGCAGCAAGTCGCTTCGCTGCCGCCTCACCTAATCCACTGCTGGCTCCGGTGATGATTACCACTTTGTTTTGAATCTCAGACATCTTGAATCCTGCCGGTTATTGAGTATGGAGCGTGAAACATTGGGTGCTGTTTAAGTTGAACTCAGGATTATTCTACCAGCTCAACTAGCTTGTAGCTGAATCAATGTTTGTGTCCCAGCAGCGTCACTAATCCGAACCGCCACAATCACACCGTTTGAGTTCTGTCCCGTTAAAACTTCTGTTGGTGAATCGATCGTGTGAGCATAAGTCACCTCATCTTTACCCACTTCAATTACCAAATCATCTCCTTTGCCAGGGCGATCGTAAACCATCGCATGAAGAGGTGCATTCTTAATCAGTTCTGCATCACCGAGTTCTGAACCGATGATTTCGATCGAAATATGCCGTCCGCGATTGCCATCAGTAAACTGATCGAAAAATTCACCCCAGCGCTCGATCGGCACAGATTTGTTGATGTCAATTTTATTTGTCATTTCCATTTTATTCACCATGAGGATTGTTTGTGAGAAAAAAGTAGTAAAAACAAATTGGGTTGGGATCATCCCATTTTTGCTTTCAGATCGTGGACGGTTGCATCAGAATCATATATTTGGATGATATAGCGTGCGAGCGTCTCGGTCGCGGCATAGCGTGCGAGCGTCTCGGTCGCACTCCTAAAAAACGCTTGTCACCAAATTGGGATGCTCCCATTGTTTTTTTTGCAGTCAATTGAATGTTTGCACAATTTGCCCCATCTGATCTCTACCTTTCGATTGAATGTTTGCACAATTTGCCCCATCTAATCTCTACCTTTCGATTGAATGTTTGCACAATTTGCCCCATCTAATCTCTAACATTTGAATGTTTTAACGAAAAGTTAGACTCAACCAAAATAAGGTATAGCCTTTCTGTGCTCTGGTATGAGGTACTATCCGGGATTGGCCCGCGCAGGGCATTGGGCGAGCGCGAAGCGGAGGGATTGGGCATAGGGCATAGGGAATAGGGCATAGGGCATATCTCACTTTTGTGAGAACCGCTATACTATGCCAAATTAATTTCGCATTTTTAAATTCTGTATCTTTGATTTAATTTGGCACAGAAGCAAATGAGCTGTGACAATATTTTTGCTTGCGCTAATTGGTTTAAGTAAATACACTTCACCCTTTAACTTCAATTATTATTAGGCGAAGCTTGTTAAAAAAAAACAATTTGAAGTGACTCATTTGGCGATCGTTCTGCCACTGCAATGTAGTTTATTATCAGGCTATTTTTTATGATTGGCGAGGGTATCGTTCTTCAGGAATAGTTTTTATAAAAGCAGAGTTATATTTAATTTGTGATTCTTAGCAAGTTATTAGTTTAAACCTCTTCGTGCTAATGTTTGAACCTCTGTTCGCAGTGCGTACATTTCTGCTTGTAGAGCTTGATATCAAATCCGGTAGCATCGGAATTATTCATATCTCTATTCTCTCTCTCTGTGTCCTCTGTGTTCTAGCGCCGGTTAAATCATTCCGATGCAACCGGAAACGATATGATAGGTTCGCTATACCTCATAACGCATTTGATGCTTGTGTAAAGCATCAACTATTTAAAAGTAACTTTCGAGCAGATCGTACTAACCGCCGATCGTGGTGCGATCGCCAATGATGTTGAAGCGATTTTCAAACAACCAGAGAGATTGTGTCATGAGATTGCTCCGATTGAGTCAATAGCTTGCGAAGATTCGGACCCGATCGCTTTTGCATCAACGCTTTTCATCCATTTGGTGTACAAGTTTGACTCATAATGGAGCGATCGTTCTTGAACACCTCTAAAGTCCCCTTCCCTTGATGATCTGCTTTACCACCAAGCACTTGATATTTATAGTTGCCATTCTTAAACTTATAAACTTGAGCCGATCCTGTATCTTCTCTAGTTCCCTTACCCAAACTCAAATTACCTTGAGGACTTGTAGAACGGTAGAGAAGTTCGCCCGAATCATACCTTTTCCAAACATTAACATTGTATCCACCTTGGCACTTCAAACTGAGTACCAAGTCAGCAGTAGAGTCCGCCGAAGCTGGTAAGACGAGATAAGTTGAAACACCAGTAATCAAACCAAGCAGTAATGCAAATCGCTTCAGTAGTGTTTTCATAGTTTGCTGTTGTAGTTTTGATTGTTTGGTTTTCTACCCTCATCTTGACTTTGAGCATTCATTAGCGCGACAAACACCTCACAAGGTACTTGATGGATGAGATTGATACCCCCTAAGTTGTGCTCGTAATTGGGCAATTTCAGTCGCCATATCTAACACCATTGCGGCTCCGACTAAGTTCAGTCCCAAGTCTTGACGCAACCGCTGAATCTGAGCAATTCTAGCAATCTCGCGGGAATGCAGCAGGTCGCCAATTGGTTCGATTACACCTAATTCAACATAAATTTTCACAAGCGTAATTGAAGTTTCAGTTACTAATGCAGCATATTCAAAGGTGTAGAGTTGTTCACCTTCGGGTGAAACCACAATTTTTGAAAGGCTAAAGCTCATAACTTAATTTCCTCTAACTGAGTACGCGGGTTAAAACTCGTATTTGCTTGGATTTTTTCGTAGCATTCTTGCTCGATCGCACTTAAGTCTTTCGGCGTGACAATTTGAAGTTTAGCTAATAAGTCACTTCGTCCTCCTTTTTGCAATGTCCAACCTTTACCGCGCAGTCTTAACGATTGTCCCGATCGCACTCCTTTAGGCACTTTCATTGTAACGCTACCATCGGGAGTTGGAACACTGATTTCTGCCCCTAAAACGGCTTCATCGGGGCGAATTGGAAGGTCACAAACGAGGTCATCACCCTCGAATCGAAAGAAGGAATGGGGCAAAATCTCGATCGTTAAATACAAATCGCCGCGCTGTTGAGAGAATGGACTAGGACGACCTTTACCTTTGAGTCGAATTCGACTACCGGGTTTTGCGCCTGCGGGAATGCGGACGTTGATTGTTTCATCGTCGAGTTGTAGCCGTTTCTGGACACCGTGAAATGCTTCGGAAAATGTGAGCGCGATCGCAGCTTCGGTATCCGGCGCGGGCGCTTGAGAACGAAATCCGTCACCAAAATCATTAAAGCCATTGGTTGCAGTTTGATAGTTCTGGGTTCTACGTTTCGATCCACCTTTCATTCCCCCCAGCAAATCGTTGATAAATGAATCAAAGTCCTCGTAGCGATCGAAGTCTTCCGCCGAAACATTAGTTCCTCTAGGAGTTGGCGCTTCAGTGTATCCCGGCTGATTCCAATGTTGACCAAAGCGATCGTACTTTTGCCGGTTCTCTGGATCGGAAAGTACCTCATTTGCTTCGTTCAAGTCTTTGAACTTTGCCTCTGCATCTTTATCCCCAGGATTGAGGTCAGGATGGTACTTGCGGGCCAGTTTGCGGTAAGCCCGTTTGATTTCTTCAGGAGTTGCAGTTTTGCTCACTCCCAGGATGGTGTAATAGTCTTTAAAATCCGTTGCCGTTGGCATCACTGACCTCTCAATATGTAATGCTGTTATCTGAAATACTATCTAAAATGCTAAAAATGATGATTCATCTAAACTTAATTTGAATTCAAAAATATGACTGATAAACTAGGTGGGAGTTGTCACTGCTCCAGAATTTCTGGAGTGTGAAGTGTTGATTATTTTATCCTAGTTTTTCCATAGTCCCTTACTTGTTTTCATCTCTGACTCCTGGGAAAATTTATTGACTGTTAGCTAGACAGAGGCGGGTCAGTTCTCTGATTTTCTTGGTCGTGCAGCCGTCCGAGAGTGCTATCGATCGATCTGGTCAATTTATCGGCAGCCCCGTCCACAGCTTGGTCTAAGGTCGCTGCCTGATGTGTTGCCGCGAGGGGTTGGTGTCCTTTGAGGCGGGCTTCGATCGTGCAGCGCATATCGTCATCGCCGCCCTTCTTGTCGCTGTTCTCATCGCTCAGGTGAACATCAACGTGAGTGATGCGATCGCCCAATCGGCTTAGACTCTCTGCAACTACACCACTAACCTGAGTGGCTAGTGCTTTGTCACCTTCGATGTTATGTCCGGTATGAATTTGGATTTGCACGATGTTCTCCTGTGGTAATTGTGATTGGCTTAATATTTAGATGGAATGACTAGGATCTGGCTGTCTATCTTTCCAACCCTTGACATTCCGTGCTGCGCCCCACTTCCAATTGCGGATTTCCGGCAAGTCTTCGCCCTGCTTGTCGATGTAATGCTTATGCTCGATCAACTTGTCCTGCATCATCTGCTTGAGATAGTCTCCCTTACTACCCAAATGCAGCAGACGATCGACTACATCTTGCACCAGATGAAAGCGATCCAGGTCATTTTGCACCCTCATGTCAAGTGTACATAGATGAAGTTCTGTCCCGGTGTTGTACCCCAATTTCCAACCACTAATGGTTTGACGTGGGAGAGTTGCAGAGGCTCCTTCAGCAATGGATTGTCGTAGAGATAAATTTGCCCAACTGACAGATAGTTGGCGGCACGCCAGTAGGCATCTATTTTGTGGAGTAGTTCTGGGGAAAGAGTGTTTGTTTTTATGGTTGATTGCCCAATTTCTAAGCCCGATAAACCAGTCCGATCAATTGTGTTCACGGTTTTTCTCTTTTTATTTATCTCGATCGGGATTTGTATCTTTTATGACTAAAACAGAACAATTCGCGCGATCGACCACATGATTGCTGACACTACCTACGAAAAATTCTGCGATCGCAGAGTGGTCATGCCGACCCAGTACGATCAGATCGGCATTCCACTCTTGAGCAACACTAGAAATCGTTGCCCCTGGCTCACCAAAATTGTGTTGGTATTCAGCAGGAATATTTCGGGCAGTTGCGCGATCGCAGTATTCTTGCAACCAAGTTTTTGCCTGCTCAATCTGTAGCTGAAGCGTTTCGTCCTGGAGTAATTGAGAAAACCCAGTGTTGATTGGATAGATTCCAAATGTCCCACCTGACTGTAATCCTGGATCGATCGCAGTCAAGTCTGCGAGGCAATGAAGGATCATCAATTTAGCTTGCTCTTGCTGCGCTAAATTGAGTGCGCGATCGAACACGATGGATGTTAAAGGAGAATGATTAATGGCAACTAGAATGCGTTTGAAGTTCATTATTTTGAGCCTTCAGGTTAATTTCAGTGTTGACTAAATCTGCTATTTGTAAAAGTTGAATTATTTCCTTGCGGCTAGGATGTAAAGCTAGTTCCGGGGGTGAAATTTTTCCCCCAGATGAACGTAGCGCAAGAGCCAGTAAATGCTTAAGCCTAAATCCGCAATTCCCTCAATCACGGATAGTAAATCTATCCCTGACTTGAGATTGAGGTTGAGATTTTGTTAAAGAATCGCGAGTCCTAAAATCAGTGCAGAAATAATGGTTAAAGTAAACTGTATCTAAAATTCACTCTAGCCCAATGTTGGCAGTAAACTAGCAGTTTTGTGTCTCTCTAAAGGATGATATTTTGATTGTAGGTAGCTAGACATAAGGCATTGCTTTCTAAATCTTTGCTTTGAAAAATAGCAGGTGTCTCAAACGGTGTCCATTAAAGATAGCCGTGCGAGGCAAGCAGTAATATTAGTAGCATCATCCCTCCATTACCCATCATTCCTCTCGGTGAGGACACACCCGTGGCAGTAATATTCGTGCCGCGATCGCTGCTAGCTGTTCAATAGATGCGATCGCCATTGGAGTTAAAGAATACCCTCGCATCTTTGACATTAAAACCTTGCTGTGGTATGATATACATGAATAGAGCAAGATAGTGATTAGAATGGTGATCAATAACCAAACTGGGATAATTTACTGGGTTTGAGCGATCGCCAAAAAATCACGGCTCACAGGAATGGCGATCGCTAATATCAACCAATTTGCATCCTTATTTCTGGCTTTCCAGAATTTTCTTCGCAGTTAAAAGTTCTTGATGTTGCTCTTTACTGAGCGTAGGATATTGGAGATTCAGTTCCTTTAACTGCGTGTAAATGATGCCAGCCACAACTAGACGAGTAAACCATTTGCGATCGGCCGGGATAATGTACCAAGGAGCATATTTTGTACTCGTGTGATTGAACATATCCTCATAGACAGCCATATAGTCATCCCAAAAGCTACGCTCTTTCGCATCATTCACAGAAAATTTCCAATTCTTTTCAGGGCGATTAATCCTTTCTAGAAAACGTTCTTTCTGCTCCTCTTTAGATACATTGAGGAAAAACTTGAGGATAATCGTTCCGTTATTGACCAGATGCTTCTCAAAGTTGTTGATTTCCTCAAAGCGGCGCTTCCAAATATCATTATCAATTATGCTAACAGGGAGCGGTCGCTGCTCTAGGATTTCTGGATGCACTCTTGTTACTAAAATTTCTTCGTAATAAGAGCGATTAAAAATCCCAATTCGCCCTCTTTCGGGTAAAGCCTTAGAACATCGCCACAAATAGTCATGATTTAACTCTTCCGTAGATGGAGCTTTAAAGCTATGCACTTGACATCCTTGAGGATTAATCCCAGACATAACGTGCTTGATGGTACTATCTTTACCAGCCGCATCCATAGCCTGAAAGATGATGAGCACAGCATGGGTATTTTGGGCATAGAGAACATCCTGATATTCTGCTAATGCCTCAATACCTTGCTTTAATTGACCTTTAGCTTTCGACTTCTTGAGGTTATCGGCTTTGTAGGCTGGGTCATAGTCTTTGGCAAGAGAAATTTTTCGTTCTGGTGGAACAATAAAAGGACGAATCAAATCGTCAAGATTTTCGATGGGAAATAGGTTTAAGGATGAATCTGTCATACTTTTAATTCTACCCTATTAAGGTAATGTCTTGAGATAAGTTATCACGTCAGCTTGTCATGAAGGCTTTGTATAGAACCCATTGGGGATCTTAGATATTGAGATAAAATGAATTCGCAAGTGATTATTGAAGTTTTATCAAAGTCTACAAAAACTTACGATAGAGGTGATAAGTTTAAATTGTACAAAACTATTCCTAGTTTGAGAGAATATATTCTGATTGACCAAACACAAATTAATGTTGAGCAGTATTCTAAAACCGAGAATAAAAAATGGTTGTATAGCGAGTATGACGAGGAAGATACGGCTTTAGTGTTTAATTCCTTCGAGCTAGAAATTCCTCTATCTGATGTTTACGAACAAGTGAATTTTGAGCAAGTTGAGCAAGAAGATAGTCAAAATGAGGAGTGAGGGCGATCGCACTTTGTTGGAAAAAGGCGATCGCAATAGGCGATGAAACTTGCATAATGAAGCCTTAACAGCTATAGCACGATCGCAGTTTCAGCAGATCGATCGCCTGAATGAAGAGGGCGAAGATGCAAAGTAATTTCCCTATCGAGTCGCTTGAGAAAAATCAGTAGTTTACCCTCACTGAACCGTTGAAACTCTCCGTTCATTAAATTAGATACTTCTGGCTGTGGAATGCCAAGAATTTGACTAATTTCGTGCTGTTTTAAGTTGCGTTGTTTCAGGAGACGGATTACTTGAATTCCTATTTTGCCCCGCGTAAAAAGTTCATCTGCATCCTCCAGTCCGAGGTCAGAAAATACATTGCCGCTGCTTTCTTCAAAAAAGGGTTCTTGGGTCATTTTTGTTCTTCCCTTGCCACTGCATCCTTATAGCGTTGTTTAATCAGGTCAACATCAGCTTGTGGGGTTTTAATCCCCTGCTTTGATTTTTTCTAAAAAGCGTGCAGGACATAGACTTTTTCCCCAATCTTTACAGCGTAAACTGCCCTGTAAGTATCATTATCGTAGCGTTTTACGATTTCATATACACCGCTACCCACCACTTTAAAAGGCTTGGCTTGTAAAGGTGTTTCCCCTGCTTGCACCAGTTGCAGCGCATAACCTACTGCTTTTTGTACCTCTTGAGGAAACTCGCGGATATTTCTGCGAGAGTCTCCCATCCAAACAAGAGGTCGTAAAGCAATCTCTATAATGTCCTCACTATCACTCATTTTATATGGAAATTTCTCTAAAAACAAGTCAGACAATAATTTGATAAATAAGCAAGGGCATCTTTTGTAGATGCCCTTACCCAACTAACTACGCGCCGACAGCTTCCTTGGCCGCGTACAACACCTCAGCATTGATCTTCTCAATCCCTCGTTCGCGCGCAAACTTCTCAGTATTCCGCTTCACCTTACCCCGCACAAAGCCAGGGATTTTATTCAATTCTGCCTGTCCATCCTTCGTCCAATTCATATCAGAATCTGCCGAAATACCCTTGGTAATCACTTCCTTGGTATCGTGGCCGCCGAAGATTTCCAGCAAGTGGTCTTCCATTCCCAAAGTGAAGGAATTGTAGACCAAATCTACGCATTGATTTGTACCTTCATAACCCAAAAATGGCTTGTAGCCGATCGGGAAATTTTGGACGTGAATCGGTGCAGCAATTACACCGCACGGAATATCCAACCGCTTACCGACGTGGCGTTCCATTTGCGTGCCGAAAATTGCCGAAGGTTCCGCTTTGGCGATCGCATCTCCAATTTGCCCGTGATCGTCCGTCACCAGCACTTCATCACAATACTCGCTAACCTGTTCGCGGAACCAGTCAGCATCGTGTTTGCAGTACGTTCCAGCCCAGACAACGTGGATTCCCATCTCGCGAGCCAAAATCTTCGTCATCGCCGCAGCGTGCGTATTATCGCCAAATACGACGGCTTTTTTGCCGGTTAAGTTTTGGCAGTCGATCGATCGCGAAAACCAAGCAGCCTGCGACACAAATCGAGTTTGTTGGTCAATAAAGTTTTCGTAATCAACATCCGCACCTTGAGCATTCAAAACTTGCTGAATCTTGCGGATACAGCGCGCAGTTTCTACCACACCCATCGGCGTAATATCCACCATCGGCGTACCGAATTCTTTTTGCAAATACTCCCCACTCATCATCCCCAATTCCCGATAAGGAACCAAGTTAAACCAAGCGCGCGGCAGTCTTTTTAAGTTGTGAACCGAAGCACCTTCGGGAATAACTTCGTTGACTTCTATTCCCAAATCTGCCATCAAACGCTTCAACTCGGTGCAGTCGTGCTGGTTGTGGAAACCCAGCGTAGACATCCCGATGATGTTGACAGATGGTTTTTCGCTTTTGGCTTCTACTAAATCGCCTTTTTTGCGGGCTTTGTTGATGTAAAATTGGACGATTTGATCTAACGTGCGATCGGCAGCTTGCAGTTCGTTGACGCGGTAATGGTTGACATCCGCCAGCAATACATCGCCTTTGGCATCCAATTGAGCTCGCTCCACGAAGTTTTCCAAATCTTCTTGCAGAATGCTGGAGGTGCAAGTCGGAGTCAACACGATTAAATCTGGGTGTTCTTCTCTGTCTTTGCGGGTGATGTTGTCCACCACGCGTTCCTGCGAACCCCGCGCCAGTACGTGTCTGTCAACCACGCTAGTAGTTACCGGGGTGAAATCCCGTTCCCTCTCCAGCATGGAACGCATGACGTTAAAATAGTCGTCTCCAATCGGTGCGTGCATGATGGCGTGGACATTTTTGAAGGAAGTGGCCACGCGCAAAGTGCCGATGTGGGCTGGGCCTGCGTACATCCAATAAGCCAATTTCATAGGTATTTTTCCTGATGTTGGTTGAGATTTGCCCGATCGGGCGATTACTGCTAAATTTTAAGGTTGTTTCCGATTTTCTCACCGGATGAATCCTTTAGAAATAATAACTTTCTGAAGATTTACAGATGAGAAAAATCCTCACACGCTTTTGCTGGCTAAGTTTTCACTCGCCCTTCCCACAATTTTACCTTGGTTTTATGGCAATAATTCTTAATGTATTGTCAAGTTTCGTTAAGAACCGGACACATCTTATTAACCTAGGATACCCCAGCCGCACCTGACCCCTAAATTGATAAAATAATTTTCGCCCAACTGTGCTATTGACTTTTTAGGCAACATCAAATACACTATTAATTAATCCACTATTTCCTCTGTCGCGAAACTTGCTTAATTAGGGGAAATATTGACCTAAAACAAATTCTTGACAAATCCCATGAAACTATCCAAAATTGACTTGAGCAGCGTCTTAGCTGTCGGTCACTCTAACGGCCAGTTAGGACTGTTGATCGATCGCGGCGCAGAAATCGAATTTATCGAAATTGCCGCACCCGAAGCTGCAAAGCACGGCCTGCAAATGGTTGATTTCATCGCCAATACAGATTCCACGGAACTCAATGGCGCTATTGAATTACCAGAAATTGCTCCCTGCGGCGAACCAATTGCTATGATGTCCGTAGATTCCCAAATGGCGAGAGCGATCGGATACAACGAAGAAGAGCAAGTTTTACAAATAGAATTTAGCAGCGGCTCAGTCTATCAATACAGCGACGTAGAACCGGAAATTTGGGAATCTCTGCAAGATGCCGATTCTACAGGCAGATTTTTTAACTCCGAGATTAAAGGTTATTATTCGAGCCAGCGCGTAGATGAACCAGCGTAGTTAGAAGTTGTACCTAAAAGCGGTTTGAGCGAGGTGTAATAACTTGCCTATTTTCACTACAAACAAGCTAAATTCAAGCAATCTCCTAAAAGCTGAGATTGTTTTTTTAGGATCGTCTCCTTTTGGCAAAAAGCGTTTTTTTGCAGTGCGAGCTTCAGATATCGCGAGTCTCACAAGCGATCGCACTATAAAAGCAAAGGTGAGATTGTTTTTTTGTCAGCCGTGCGATCGATCCTGACACCAAATCCTTGCACAAATTCTCTATTTGTGCTTTTGTTTACCTAACTGCTGAGGTGACGAAAGCCCCAGGGCGCTTTAGAAAGCAGCAGCTCTTTCCTGTCAAGGCGGATCTTCCCACACACCCCAAAAGATAGCTCTTAAGCGATAATGAAGAATAACATAGGATTTACGAAAAAACCCTGGTTTATAGGAAAAAATCTGGGGTTTGTCAACGACTAGCAACGAAACAATCGGGTTTCTAGCCCGCCGCGCGTAAGTCCTGTAATATTGACCAAGCACACCTAATTTGAGAGAACCCAACTATGATGGCAATTCCCGGCGTTGCAGTTCTCGCTCTCATTTATGAAAGCAGCACTTCCCTGGTTTACCGCGGCCGCAACGAGCAAGACAACCAACCCGTTATTATCAAACTGATCAAAGAAGACTATCCGACTCCTGAAGAACTCAATAGATACAAGCGCGAATATGAGATTACCGCCAATTTAAACCTCCTAGAAGGAGTTGTTAAAGTATACAAATTGCAGCAGGTTAGAAATAGTCTGGCAATGATTTTAGAAGATTTTGGCGGCGAATCTTTGAGGATTTTCATGGCTTCCCAAAAATTTACAATCTTAGGATTTTTGACTGCAGCCATCAAAGTTGCTGAAACCTTGGGAGAAATTCACGCTCGCAATGTAATTCATAAAGATATTAACCCCTCTAATATAGTTTTTAATCCAGCTACCGGACAAGTTAAACTCATAGATTTTAGTATCTCAACTGCATCCGATCTAGAAGACTTTCCCAATAAAGATCCTAATTTTTTAGAAGGCACTTTAGCTTATATGTCGCCGGAACAAACTGGCAGAATGAACCGGGTAATTGATTACCGTACAGACTTTTATTCCCTAGGCGTTACCTTCTATGAAATCCTATCAGGACAGCTCCCTTTTCCCACAACCGATCCGATGGAGTTAGTTCACTGTCACATCGCCAAACAGCCAGTACCCATCGCTGAAATTGCACTAGAAATTCCTAAAGCTATTTCAGATATTCTCATGAAATTGTTAGCGAAAACCGCTGAGGATCGATATCAAAGTGCTTGGGGACTCAAAGCAGATTTGGAAGCTTGTTTGTTTCAGTTGCAAACATCTGGAATTATTACCGAGTTTGCTCTCGGACACCAAGATATTTCAGACAAATTTAAAATTCCTCAAAAACTTTACGGTAGACAGCGAGAAGTTGAAACTCTTTTAGCAGCATTTGAACGGGTAGCCGCCACAAATAATCGAGCCTACCGCCTCGAACAATCACAAATTTCTCTCATCAAGAAAGAACTCAAATCGAAAAAAGAAAGCGCCCTGTCAGTGCTGGCGAGAGGACAGCATAAATCCCGCAGCGAGATGATGCTGATTGCTGGTTATTCCGGCATTGGCAAATCTGCAATGGTGAAGATTTTAGACAAATCCATTACCCACAGGCGCGGTTATTTTATTTGGGGAAAATTTGACCAGTACAAACGGACTATTCCTTACTCTGCAGTTGTCAGCGCTTTTTCGGAGTTAGTGCGGCAACTATTAACTGAAAGCGAAGCTCAATTGGCAGTTTGGCGCGAAAAACTCCGCACTTCTTTCGGTCAAAACGGGCAAATTATTATTGATATACTTCCCGAAATTGAACTAATTGTCGGAGCTCAATCTCCTGTCGCTGAATTGGGGTCTACAGAATCTCTTAACCGCTTTAATTTAGTATTTCAAAATTTCATTCGCGTATTTTGTCAGCCCGAACATCCGCTGGTGATTTTTCTCGACGATTTGCAGTGGGCAGATTCTGCGACTCTCAAGCTGATCGAATTAATGATGACAGATGAAGCTACACAATATCTGTTTTTAATCGGCGCTTATCGGGATAATGAAGTCAGTCCCACTCATCCTTTAATGATGACTGTGGAGACGCTGCGAAATCAGGAAGCCATCATTAATGAGATTGCTTTGTCGCCGCTGGGGGTCGAAAATATCACCGATTTGATTGCCGAAACTTTGCACAGCGATCGCGAATCTGTCAAACCTTTAGCTGAACTGGTTGTCAACAAAACAGACGGTAATCCTTTTTTTGTTAATCAATTTCTGCAAACATTGTATCAAGAAAACCTGCTAGTTTTTCATCCGCCTCAGTCGGGGAGCAAGGGCGGCTGGCATTGGAATATGACTCAAATTGAGCAGTGCGCTATCACTGACAATGTTGTAGATTTGATGGTGCAGAAGTTGAGAAAACTGCCGTTGCAAACGCAGCAAGTTTTGCGTTTAGTGGCTTGTTTGGGCAACGAATTTGATTTGAATACTCTTTCTTTAATTAATGAAAAAGAAGCGTCGGAAACTTTTTCGCACTTACTGCCGGCGATTAAGTCGGGACTGATTTTGCCAACTTCGGAATTGGAAAGCAAGTCCTTAGATTATGTGATGTTTCCGCTGTTGATTCTGAATTATAAGTTTTTGCACGATCGCGTACAACAAGCAGCTTACGCTCTGATCGACGACTCGGAAAAAAAGGCAGTTCACCTGAAAATAGGCAGGCAAATCCTCGAAAACACTCCGGCTGAGTATCGCGCTGACAGAATTTTTGAATTAGTCGATCACTTGAATGTAGCTCGATCGCTAATTAGAGACGAGCGAGAATTAATTGAACTAGCAACCCTGAATTTAGACGCCGCCCGCCGAGCTAAAGATGCCACGGCTTATGTTGCAGCTTTGGAGTATTTGACTGCTGGTATGGACGGTTTGACGGCCGATATTTGGGATTTTTACTACGACTTAGCCTTTGCTCTGCACATGGAGCGGGCAAATGTTGAGTATCTAAACGGCTATTTCGAGCATTCCGAAGAATTTATTAACATAACTTTGCAAAAAGCGCGATCGCCCTTAGAAAAAGTAGAAATTTACAACCTGCTGATCGTGCAGTACACCCTCCGCGCCAAGTACGAAGAAGCCGTTAAAGCCGGAATCCAAGCTTTGAACTTGCTGGGAATTGACTTACCGCTAGACGGGCTGCAAAAAGTCATCTCCGAAGAATCAGCAACAGCCAAAAAACTTTTAGCAGGTAAAGACATCTCTTCCTTAATTGACGCACCAGAAATGACGGTACCAGACAAAAAAGTTGCCGTCAAATTAATCACAAACTTATTAACATCAGCTTACCTAAAAAATCCCGACTTGTGGAAAGTCAGCGTCTTAAAAGGAGTCAATCTCTCTCTCACCTACGGTTTAGTTCCCGAAGCATCTCTCTGCTACGCGGGCTACGGTATGTTCTTAAACGCTGTTTATGGAGATTACAAAGCAGCTTATCAATTTGCCATGTTGTCCCTAAATTTGAGCGAAAAATCTGGGAATATCGGCTTGAAATGCAGAGCTTGTTCCTCCTTAGTCAGTATTTTTTATTACTGGTTCAACCATATCAAAGATTGCCACGCCATCAGCAATGAAGGATATCAAGCTGCCTTAGAATCAGGAGATTTAGAATACGCGGGTTATATTCTCTCCAACCGCATAGCCAACTACTTTTTTCAAGGCAAAGAAATATCCCTCATGCTGGCAGACACCAGTAGATATTTGCTATTTAGCCAAAAAACCAAAAATCAACTTGTTACCGATATATTATTAGGAGCAGAGTTAATTCTCCGCAACTTGAGCCAACTCACTTCTGACAAGTTTGTATTTGAGAGCGAAGATATCAGCGAAGCTGAATACGTACAAAACTGTCTAGCTCATCAAAATTTGTACTCGCTGTGCCTTTATCAGATTCGCAAATGCCAGGTAATGTACTGGTATGGCAACTACAACGAAGCGCTGCAACTAGCTTTGGAAGTAGAAAAGCAGCTATCTTTTATTACCGCAGCAATACCCGCTACCGAATGGAACTTTTTCTTTTCTCTAGTTTTAGCTGCAGTTTTTCCCACTGTTTCAAAAGACAAGCAAAAACAATACCTGAAAAAGTTAGAAGCCAATCAAAAAGAGATGAAGATTTGGGCGGACAACTGTCGCGAAAACTTTCTGCACAAATACCTTTTAGTACAAGCAGAAATAGCTAGAATTACCAAAAAAGACTCAGAAGCTGTAGAGCTTTACGATTTCGCGATAAATTTAGCTCAAGACAACGAATTTATCCAAAATGAAGCCCTCGCTAACGAACTAGCCGCCAAATTTTGGTTGAGTAAAGGTAAATATCAATATGCCAAAATCCACTTGCGCGAAGCTCACTCGTGCTACTTGCGCTGGGGCGCTGTCCGCAAAGTTGAAGATTTAGAACTAAAGTATCCGCAGTTGCGAGAAATGACTCCGCTGCACGGAAGTTTTAACAACAATCCAACTACAACAACTATTCATACTTCTACTGGCAGCGATGCGAGAGTGCTAGATTTAGCAAGTGTGATGAAAGCATCTCTGGCGATTTCCAGCGAAATTGTTTTAGACAAATTGCTGGCTTCTTTGATGAGAATATCGCTGGAAAATGCGGGTGCCCAATCTGGTTCCTTGATTTTGGTGAGAGATGAAAAATTGTTAATTTCAGCTCAAGCGTCAGTAATTGCTGAAGATGTAGCGGTGCTGCAATTTACGCCTGTTGAAGAATGTCAGGATTTACCTGTGACGGTGATTAATTTTGTGGAAAGAACTCGCTCGGACGTAGTGTTGAGCAATGCGACGGCTGAGGGGCGATTTACGGCAGATCCTTATGTGGTAAAACACCAGCTCAAATCTCTTTTGTGTACGCCGATAGTCAATCAACGCAAATTAATCGGCATTCTTTATTTAGAAAATAATTTAACAATCGGAGCATTTAATGCCCACAGATTAGAAGTTTTAAGGCTGCTTTCTTCCCAAGTTGCAATTTCTTTAGACAATGCTCTGCTTTACAATTCGGTCGAGCAGAAAGTGCAAGAAAGGACGCAGGAGTTAAATGAAAAAAACGAGCGTTTAGAACAAACTTTGCGCGAGCTAAAACTCACTCAAGCTCAATTAATCCAAACTGAAAAGATGTCTAGTTTGGGGCAAATGGTAGCTGGTGTTGCCCACGAAATTAATAATCCTGTAAGTTTCATTTACGGCAATCTCAATCCGGCTAGCGAATATGTAAAAGATTTGCTGAAATTGATCGAGCTTTATCAGCAAAACTATCCCGAACCTGTTGATGAAATTTTAGAGGAAATAGAAACAATTGAACTGGAATTTTTGAGCGAAGATTTGCAAAAACTGCTGGATTCGATGAAAGTTGGAGCGGAAAGAATCCGAGATATTGTGCTGAGCTTGCGGAATTTTTCGCGCCTCGACGAAGCGCAAATGAAGTCGGTTGATATCCACGAAGGTATTGACAGTACGGTGATGCTGCTGCAACCGCGCTTGAGGAAAGAGGGCGGGCGCTTGGGAATTGAGGTGATTAAAAATTATAGCAAACTGCCGTTAATTACTTGTTATGCGTCGCAGTTGAATCAGGTATTTATGAATATTTTGACCAATGCGATTGATGCGCTGCTTTTGGCAAGAGATTGCCCGGAAAGCTCTCAAAAACAGCCGGCTATTACAATTTCTACGGAGCTGACAGACAGGAATTCGGCGATAATTAGAATTGCTGATAGCGGGCCGGGGATGAGTGCTGAGGTGCTACACAAGATATTCGATCCGTTTTTTACAACTAAACCGGTGGGTTCTGGGACTGGTTTGGGGTTGTCGATTTCTCACTCGATTGTTGTTAGTTCGCACGGGGGCAATTTGACTTGCGTTTCTGCACCGGGAGAGGGTACGGAGTTTGTGATTGAGATTCCGATCGCCCCGCGGCAAGTTTTGTAAGAAATAGCAAATATTGGGCGAATATCCGGCGGTTGAAACCGCGTCTACACAAACAATGTCCGCCTCTGCGGACTAAGAAAACTGCACTTGGCGGTATAAATCGGCGATCGCAATTTCCACACCCACCGATTCAAGTAGCAAAGAATCACCCAAACTATATTCTGACAGCACCCACTGACTCTGTTGATTGCGTCGAAATAGTTCTACTCCGGGCTGTTGAACTTGCACTAAAACATACTCTTGCAGGGTTAAAAATTGTCGGTATTTAGCAAATTTTGCGCCGCGATCTAGGGCTTCAGTTGAAGGTGATAAAACTTCGATAATTAAGGAAGGAAATTGCACCAATTGCGGATCGTTATCGCGATCGTCGCAAGTTACGACAACATCAGGATAAAAATACTTTCGCCCTGGTTCCACTTGGACTTTGACATCGGCGATGTAAGGTTCGCAAGGGCGATCGACAAGGGCATCATCTAGTATCCTGAAGAAATTTCCTGAAATCCGATTGTGATCGCGGGTGCCGCCGGTCATGGCGACTACTTCGCCATCCCAATACTCGTAGCGTTCTTCTTGGGTGGGTTCCCAAGCCAGGTATTCTTCTGCGCTCATCAATGGGCGATCGGGTAAAGCAACCATAAGTGCGATCGGGTAATGAAGTCTGTTTCTAGGATAACAGGAAGATTGGCTTCCCTGCGCGAGGATTGATGAAGGGCGATCGCTCTCCAATATCAAGCTTGTTTCACTCTCATAAAATATGATAAAATTGATTAAAAAGACCTTCAGGAGAAACAGATGAAAGCTGTTGAAGTATTGGGAACTATAGATGAAAAAGGTCAATTATTGCTCGATCGCGCGATCGAAGACTTCCCCCCCAGCCGCGTGCGAGTGATCGTACTTTTTGCCGAAGTAACAGAGGAAACCGAAATCGATCCTGATGATACTCCCATTGCCGAAGTGAAAGCAAGTCTCAGGAGAGCATTACAGGAAGCAAAAGCCGGACAACGCATCCCCCTTTCGGAAATGTGGGAGGGAATAGATGTCGAATGAAACGCCTATCGTACAGATTGATTTAACGCCTGAGTATAAACGGAATTTGCGTGAATTCTCAAAAAAATATCGCAATGTCAGGTTACATACTCAGCCAATTATTGAACAATTCCAAGAGGGGAATTTTATTGGCGATCGCATCCCCGGAATGGGTGAAAATTATGTCATCTTGAAGGTAAGAGTCAGAAATAGCAATATTCAAAAAGGAAAAAGCGCTGGTTATCGACTGATCTATCAAGTTGAATCACCGACTAGCGTACTGCTATTAACCATTTATGATAAATCAGATCGAGAAGATATTAGTCCTAATGAGATTCGTAACATCTTAGCTGAGTTAGACCGGGATGAATGAATGATTAATGTCGGTAATCACGAGGTTAAAATTAACCAAGTTAAAAAGCTTGCCGCTGAGCCTCCAACAATTCCTGAATCCCAGTTTCTGCCAAATCCAAAATTTGATTTAACTGACTGCGGCTGAAACTTCCCTCTTCCGCAGTTCCCTGAATTTCGATGATGTTCAAATCCCCATTCATCACTACATTACAATCAATTTCTGCCGCCACGTCTTCAAGATAATTCAAATCTAAAAATAGCTCATTTTCCAAAAGTCCCACAGACACGGCCGCCACTTGGCGAATTAAGGGCGATCGCACCAAATCACCTTTTTGCACCAACTTATTCAAAGCATCAGCCACAGCCACAAACCCGCCATTAATTGAAGTCGTGCGAGTCCCCGCATCAGCTTGCAAAACATCCGCATCCACAAGTATCGTGCGTTCGCCCAAAAGCTCCATATCCAAGCACGATCGCAAACTCCGGCCAATCAACCGCTGAATCTCTTGAGTGCGTCCCGATAACTTCATAAATTCCCGTTCTTGCCGCTGCGGCGTAGAACCGGGCAACATCCGGTACTCCGCCGTCAGCCAGCCTTTTCCGGTATTCTCCAGAAACCTAGGCACTCCCGGCTTGATTGTAACGCTGCACAGTACCTGAGTATCGCCGCTTTTTGCGAGCACCGAGGCGCTGGCAAATTTCGTAAATTCGCGATCGAAACTAATCGGACGAAGTTGATTTGGCTGTCTGCCATCTGCACGTTTTATTGACATAAGTTATTTGTTATTTGTTGTTTGTTGTTTGTTGTTTGTTACTCGTTACTTGTTATTGGTAATAATCAACAAATAACAGCTACTGCCAACTACCAACTGCCAACTGACTACTGACTACTGACTACTGCCAACTACCAACTACCAACTGCCAACTGACTACTGACTACTGACCATTTTGAGAATATCTTGCTGCACTTGTTCGGGGGATTGGTCGCCGTTGATAGTTAACAGTTTGTGGCGATACTCGTAATACTCTAAGATAGGAATAGTGCGTTCCTCGAACAAATCTAGCCGGCGGTGTAAAATTTCTGGCTCGTCGTCCGATCGATCGCGTTCGATCGATCGGCTCAACAAAACTTCATTGGGAACCTTCAGCCAAATTGCCCAATCTAGCTCCTGCGCCAAACCCTCTAATAAAAAATCCAATTCCTCAGCTTGAAAAGCCGTTCGCGGATATCCCTCCAACAGCCAGCCATTAAAGACATCCCACAGCAAAAGCCGGCGGCCGATAAACTTAATCAAAATTTCATCGGGCACTAAATCGCCCGATTCTACATAAGGCACCGCCAACTTGCCCAAGTTTGTTTTACCTGCGATTTCGGCCCGCAGAATGTCCCCTAATGCCAGCAAAGGGATGCTCAAATTGCTGCACAGTAGTTCAGCCTGAGTTCCCTTTCCCGCTCCTGGCCCTCCCAGAATTACCAATCTCACACTGCTTGCTCCTCGTGCCGCGACATTAAAATTCTACGCGATGTTTACCTTTTCTTGACAATCCCCGACTTCCCAAGATTCCTCTTGCCTTGCTCATTCATCCTGTAACTGTCTATTTTTGGCGATCCCCGCCATATTTGGGTAAAAAACCCGGTTTCTGCGCCGCCGCGCTCGTCTAGTTCAAAAAAAACCAAACGACTGTGACTGCGACTGCGACTAGCTTTTGACTAATTGTACATCTAGCGTTCTATCTGATGTGCGATCGGCCAAGTAAACTATATATTGTTCAACAGGCTCGATCGAACCCAAGATCGGAGCCGCCGTCAAAACTTAGTTACTATTAAACAATATTGCATAAGTCCTCCATTAATACATAAACCGCAGATGTTAGGCAGATACAACACAGATATACGCAGATAATTTCAGATAATTTGTGAATGAGTACAAGAGGTATATTATTTCTTAATTGCTGCCTTTAGCCCCTGCTTCCGACTTTCTTATTCCTTCTTCCTACAAATCTCGGCGCGACAGCAGAAACCAGATCCCGCCCAAACCCAAAACACCGCACAAAACCCCACCTTCCCACCCAAAAACAGTCCCTCCCGGCAAATGTCCAGGCATTGCCTTAGAAGTAAAATTCAATTCAGTATAATATACCCACTCACCGTTAACCCGCCACCCCACCCGATCGCCAAATTTCTCCCAAACAGTAGCATCATAAACACCAGGCTTTCCCCCCAACTTTACCCACAAATTTTTTTGCACAGAAAAGCCGAACCTGCGGTGACTGTACCTAACCCAAAGCTGGTCAATCGTCTCTAAATCCTTAACAGGAAACTTCCTAATATCTTCCTCGCTTAAATAACCAGTAGAAACTTGCTCCATCGCCTCTAGCATTTTCACAGAAGTTTCTTCATCAGCACCCCGCCAATTTTTAGCAGCAAGCAGCCTTTCCAAGTGAGAATAATCAATACCTTTTTCTGACTCTAAATTCACAGCAACTGGCGAAGTACCAGTCACGGGCTGAGTCGGTAATGAAGGACTGAGAACTGTTGCTTGCTGCAAATTTACCAGTCCTGGCACCACAACAATAGGAGGTTTGATAACTTCCAAAACTTCCGTAGCAGACTTATAGCGGTCTTTGACATATTCCTGAATCAACTTATCCAAAATCTGACTTAAATCCTGGCTAATTTTTGTTCCTTTCGGCAAAGCCTCCCTCCAAAGCCAGCGACCTTCGAGCGGATCGTAAAGGTCATCGTGAATGTCGCCGTAGATATCCAAATAAGGCATAACAGAAGTCAGCAAACGAATGCAAGTCACTCCTAAACTGTAAAGATCACTAGCAGGAACAGCCCTACCGTGACGCTGTTCTAGAGCCGCGTAACCTGGAGTTCCTAACTTGGTTCCTGCCTTGGTAGGAGCCTCAGCTACTACCTGTTTGGAAACCCCAAAATCTATCAGCACGAATTTGCGATCGCGATTTCGCCGGATCACGTTCTCAGGCTTAATATCCCGGTGAATGACATTACGCTCGTGAACAAAATTCAGCACAGGTAACAAATCTAACAGCAGTTCCCTTGTCTTAGTTTCGCTATAAGCACCATATTTTTCTAACTCATCCTTTAAATTATTGCCATCAATAAACTCTTGCACCAAATACAAGCGCCCATCTTCCTCAAAATAAGAAATTAACTGAGGAATTTGTGGGTGTTTCAGTTCGTAAAGCCGCCTTGCTTCTTGTTCAAACAGTCGGACATACTTTTTAAAATGAGCAGGTTTTCGCTGAAACTCTAGAGGGGGCGACAACTGTTTTATAACGCATAATTCCTCAAATTTTCCATGATTAACCGCTCTAAAAGTTCTACCAAATCCCCCATCGCGTAGCGGCTCAGTAGCTGCATAAAGGTCTTTTAGCAGCAGCTTTGAACCACAATTAAGACAATACTTTGTGCCTGGTGGGTTCTGACGCTTGTCTCTTGGGCAATCGAGATTAAGGCAGTATGTCATATATTAAAAAAAATGCGAAAAATTATACTCGGGGTGTCATTTTATTCAAGATTCCGATCGCGAGTTGGTGTTTGTGGAGGCGAGACTCGGTACCTTAGCATAGCTGCAGCCACCGTCGCGCTCGGGATCGCTCTCGCCAGACTGCCCCTAAGCAAGTATAACTCTCTTGATGGTTTGACCTCAAACTCGAAGTCCAAATCTAATCCTAAACTTCGATCGGCTCAATACATTTGATTTAGCGGTCAAATAGCCAGCAGATTTAACAAAAATAGTAATTTATTACCCAGCCAGTTAGTTTTGCAAGGCCGAAAACAAAACTTAGGATTCTGCCTGAGATATAATTTTATTGCCAGAGAGAAGCAGACTAACCGGAGGTGTCGCTGTCCTCAAGTTCGTTAGCGAAGCCCTCGAAGAGGATCGACCTCAACCTTTATCACGTATAAAATTTTACCAAAACCCTGCCAAATCAACTATCCCAAACTCCCTAACTCTCCCTACGTTAAAATAAATATTAGCTGGCTCGATCGCACTCGGATTGCGCGAACGACAATTAGCCAGTTTAAGCTGCTGTTTTTTTTCAGCTATTACCACCTAAATTTATTGCGTTCGGTCTACTTAATTAGGAACTGACAGTGACACCCAAACTACCGCCATCTAAAACTCCCGCCAACAGCAAAAAATTAGCAAAAATTCCCTGGTTCGAGCGGTTCATGGCACTCGTCGCCATCGGAAATTTCAGTCTTGTATTATTTGACATAACTTACATACCGTGGCGTGATTTTTACTTCCGGCAACTACCAGTTATTACCAAAATATACGACCCATTTAAAGGAATTAAACCGCACCGAGACACCAATAAATATCTAGAAACTTTAGAAGAATTAAAAATTCTAGTAGTGCAAACAGGCTTGGAATCTACCCAAGTAGCAGCCAAATTGCAGGAAATCAACAATCTGACCGCAAAAATGATCGACGAAGATCCCTTTCGAGTAGCATCAAAAAGCGGTGCCCTAGAAAAAATCAAAGACCGGATGCGCGATCGCGCCCCGAATCCGCAAGACTCCGCCAAACAATCATTCACAACATTCTGGAGTCAAAACTATTTAAACAAAAAAGGCTGGCAACAAGAAATCACTTGGTTTGATGCCAAAATTAAGCCGTTAATCGCCACCAACTATTACCGGACGATGGGAGAAAACGGCGAATTTACTGACAACTTCTGGCACATCGACCTGCCATTTATGGCTTTATTCGCGATCGAATTTCTAGCCCGCACCTACTTCATCAGCCGCCGACACCGCAGCGTCACTTGGCGATCGGCCATGCTTTGGCGGTGGTACGACATCTTCCTGTTCCTCCCGTTCTGGCGCCTGTTGCGAATATTGCCCGTCACAATTCGCATCCACCAAGCCAAAATGCCCGATCTGCACCCCATACGCACCCAAATCAGCCGAGGTTTCGTCGCCAACTTCGCCCAAGAATTGACCGAAGTAGTAGTAATTCAGCTCATCAACCAGATGCAACAATCTATTACCACAGGCGAACTAGCTCGTCAACTATTTCAATCCCCAAAACAGCAATATTTAGACATCAACAATATCAACGAAATAGAAGCGATCGCCACCCATCTAGTCCAAATCACCGTCTACAAAGTCCTGCCCCAACTCCAGCCAGACCTAGAAGCCCTCCTCCGCTACAATATAGAATTATTTCTCAAACAATCCCCCCTCTATCAAGGATGGAAGCAAGTGCCCGGATTGGGAAACCTCCCCGCACAGCTAGCAGAGCAATTAGTTGCAGAACTATCCAAATTAGTCACCCTCGGCCCCCAAGATGCCTACGAAGCCTTTAAAAGCGCCAGCGAAGACCCCGTAGGCACCAAACTCTCAAGCCAGCTAGTCCAACATTTCGGGCAAGCTTTAGGAGCCGAACTCCAACAGCAGCAAACCTGGCAAGAAATACAACTGCTGCTGTCCGACTTCCTAGAAGAGTTCAAAATCAACTACATCCAGCGGTTGAGCGAAGAAGACTTCGAGAAAATTTTAGAACAAGCTAAGGAATTGCAACGCATAGCCCCGCGTTAGATGGTGAAGTAACCTCAGTTCACTCAGAAACAATTGCTTAACTTTGAATAATTGGTATTGCACCAGCGGATATTCCTCGATGGAAATTTCAATTTTACGGACGCTGTAACACTTTAATTCTCGAATCCCTTGTAATTCCGGCTAATAGTTTGCCATCAGGACTGACAACCAAATGACTCATTTGTTCTGGCTGTCCATCCAGAACTGCTTCTAGTTCGGCTGTTTGCAGATTCCATACTGTCAGTCCCTTCGGGGTAATACCAATTAGAAAATTACTGCTGAGGGTCTTATTAAATATTCTAAATATCTCACGGGAAAAGCCTTTTTTTGCATTAATTTTTCCTGTTCTTAAATCTGATACTTCCACATCGAAAGATCTTTTTCCTGTTTGTTTGATACTAACCAGTGTCTGTCCATCTAAACTGATGCGTGCTGAGTCCGAAGAAGGGCTAAAAAATTTTTGGAGGACTTGTTGCTGGTTTGTTGTTACATCCCACGCTACAAGTTTACTACTCGGTAAAGTAAAAAGTACCGTTTTGCCATCTGGACTAATGTCATCGAAATGGGTATAGGGCAATATTGCTTTTTGCTTACCCGTTGCGATATCCCAGACTTTGATTTCACGATCTATACCGTCAGCGACACTAATAACAGTCTTTCCATCAGAGGCTATACGAAGATGAAGAACACTGCCAGAGTGACCTTTTAGGATCTGAGGAGGTCGATCGGAGGTAATATCCCAGATGCGAACTAGGCGATCGCCACTACCACTGACAACAGTTTTGCCATCAGGAGCGATCGCCAGATCATTAATTGCACCTGAATCACTCCGTAGTGTTTTTTTCAACTTTCCTGTTTGCAGTTCCCAGACCTTAATTGTTCTATCTTGACCACCACTGACCAAAGTTTGACCGTCCGCACCGATCGCAATGGCAGAAACTGTAGGATGCCCCTCTAGGGTGCGAAAAAGTGAAAAATTGCAATAGGAAGACTTGACTGCATCATGGGAACAGTACATCCGTCTGTATTGAACAAAAGGGAAAACCTCCCAAGGATCATTTCCCAGAAGAATTACAGCGATGGCTACCGGAATCCATAAGGCTTTGCGTTTCCAGTTCCCGGACTTTAAAATTTTCATCATAAAATTGGGTAGAAACCCCGTCCTGCAAGGACGGCTTTAATTTAAATTTACTCCCTTTCTCTCCAAGAATCGCCGAGATCCGAAGGCGGTTTGTCACCAGGCGGGCGATCGAGCTAAACTGGGAATTGAGATAAACTACGATCGAACTCAAAGCTTGCACCTCTGTAATGAACAGGCTGTCCGGCCTGTTCTGTCAAAAAGTGAATCTTCTTGTGGGGTGGGCCCGAGATCCCGCCCCTGAAAAACTTTTTGACAATAGTGCAAAATGTGATATCGGAGGAAATTCTCAAACTTCTTGGAAAAAATTGTTTTACCTAGGAGTGGGTCAAGCCCACTTTTTTTGTTGCATTAGTCGCAGGAAAAGAGTTCTGGGCATCAGATTTGCAAGTTTAGGACTTATCCAAGCCCGTGTTCGAGTTCAGGAGTTTTAACTTAAGTATTCGATATGACTCATCCCCTAATCCCACAAATCATTGACTTAGCTACCCCCGTTGCGGAAACACTGGGATTGGAAGTAGTGGGAGCAGTGTTTCACACCAACCAAAATCCTCCCGTCTTGCGGGTAGACATCCGCAACCTGCAGCAAGACACCGGTTTAGCCGACTGCCAGCGGATGAGCACAGCCCTCGAAGCCGAGTTAGACGCAACCGACATCATCCCCGAAGCCTACGTGCTAGAGATTTCCAGTCCCGGAATATCCCGATTGCTCAGCAGCGATCGAGAATTCATTACCTTTAAAGGCTTCCCAGTGACAGTCAAAGCCACCGAACCAGACTCGCGAATCAAAGAGTGGAAAGGACTACTGGTAGGCCGGGATGAAACAGCGGTTTATCTCAATCTAAAAGGGCGACAGGTTAAAGTTCCCCGCCTTCAAATTGCGCGAGTTGAACTAGACGAAGGAAAGGAGGAGTAAAGGTAAATTTTGAGTTTTGAGTTTTGGGTTCTCGGGGCGGTGCCTGTGAGTGTCCGCCAGATTTGAGATTTTAGATTGCCTCGCAGTAAGCTGAAAATGCTTTGCTGCGAGTTAATTTTTAAGAATCAAATCGAGAGCCTCGGGTTGAGTTGGCACAACAAATAAATTGTGACAACACCGAATTTACCTAACCCTATTTTGGTAACTCATAAATCATCACCCATCAATTTCTATCAAAACTCACCAATTATCTTTTCGCGATTACCAGTTACGTATTGTCACAGTAAAAAAAGGAGTGTTTTATATGTCAATGGTTCCCCTGCCCGGACTTAAAGAAATGGTCGAAGGTATTAGCAAAGAGCGAAATTTACCCAAACACGCCGTCCAAGCAGCCTTGCGAGAAGCCCTGCTCAAAGGATACGAACGCTACCGCCGCACCCAAAAACTAGACCACTTCAGCGAAGAATACTTCGATAATTTTGATGTAGAACTGGACGCAGAACAAGAAGGTTTCCGCGTTTTGGCAAACAAAACTATTGTAGAAGAAGTCGAAAATCCCGATCACGAAATATCACTTTTGGAAGTGCAAGAAGTAGCCACAGAAGCTCAGCCGGGGAGCATCGTACTCGTAGACGTCACACCAAATCAAAAAGAATTTGGTCGCATGGCAGCCATTCAGACCAAACAAGTTCTAGCTCAAAAACTGCGCGACCAACAGCGCAAAATGATTCAAGAAGAGTTTAAAGATTTAGAAGAAACTGTTCTTCAAGCAAGAGTGATCAGGTTTGAGAGGCAGTCGGTAATTTTAGCAGTCACCAGCAGTTTCGGTCAGCCGGAAGTAGATGCCGAACTCCCCAAGCGCGAACAGTTGCCCAACGACAATTACCGGGCCAACGCTACTTTCAAGGTTTATCTCAAAAAGGTAGGCGAAGGCTCCACGAGAGGGCCGCAGTTACTTGTTTCTAGAGCAGATGCAGGTTTGGTGGTTTACCTGTTTGCTAACGAAGTACCAGAAATAGAAGACGGGGTGGTGAGGATTGTCGCCGTAGCCAGGGAGGCAAATCCGCCATCCCGGCACGTCGGCCCTCGGACTAAAATAGCAGTTGATACGCTCGATCGCGATGTAGACCCGGTAGGAGCCTGCATCGGAGCGCGGGGATCGCGGATTCAGGTAGTAGTCAACGAATTGCGCGGCGAAAAAATAGACGTGATCCGCTGGTCTCCAGATCCGGCCACCTATATCGCTAACGCTCTTAGTCCTGCTAGAGTAGATGAAGTGCGTTTGGTTGCCCCAGAAGGCAGGCGAGCTCATATTTTGGTCGCTGAAGACCAACTGAGTCTTGCCATAGGCAAAGAAGGTCAGAACGTCCGCCTCGCAGCCCGCCTGACAGGTTGGAAAATCGATATCAAAGATATTGCTAAGTACGATCGCGAGGCCGAAGACATCAAATTGGAAGCAGAAGCTACCAGGCTGGAAGAAGAAGAAGAAGTAGCAGGAGACTACTACGAAGACGAAGACGAAGCATCAGGCTTCGACGGCGAGGCGGAAGCCGCAGAATTGGCAGCAGAAAAGGCAGCAACAGACGAAACCGCAGCCCCAGTCTAAAAACTGCGCTCTTGACCAAGATTTTTCCGCACGGGAGACAAGGAGAACTTGTCCCCCTCGGACACTATCCTCCTCTTCTCCCCCTCTCCCCTTCTCACTTTGATGAAACCGAACTACCGGTGTTGTGCAAGTTGTCGAAAAATAGCTCCAAAGGAAGCTTTTTGGCGAGTAGTCAGGGTCTATCCTTCTCATCAGGTACAATTAGATCGCGGCTTCGGTCGTTCCGCTTACCTTTGTCGGGCGAGCGAATGCCTGAAAGCAGCTCAGAAAAAAAATCGACTTGGGCGATCGCTCAAAGCGCCTGTGTCTGACGAACTGTACCAAACACTTTGGCAGCTTTTAGACACATCTGACTGTACATTTGACTCGGGTTCAACCGGGCGAAAAACCGACAAGAGTTCGGTATCGACTGTATAATAAACCCTCGCGGGCAGCACGCGCCAGTAATTACTGGTAGCGCCAGCTCTACAACCTCAATCCGATCGGCCCACCAGTCTGGAAAGATTTGTGTCAGATTAGATAAGGGTAGGGTACTAGCAGAGGTATCCTCAAGGTGGAAAAGCTAACTTAGAAGCTTGAAAAAGTGGCAGTTGCCAAAAAAAAATCAGACTTCGACAGTTGCCACTTTCCCAAAAAAACTTGAAAATTATCTCAAGGCAGACTTCAGCGAGGTGCATCTTTTAGATAAAATTACCTTGCTGAGTACCAAAACCCCGATTCCTGACACTGAATCAATCACAGCGAATGATGTCGTCATTAGAACAAAGAATCAAAATGTAAAAACTGGTTGGCACAAAAGAGGGCAGAGTGGATGAACAACGGCAAAGTAAGAATTTACGAATTATCACGGGAACTAAATTTGGATAATAAAGACATCTTGGCAGTTTGCGAGCGGCTCAATATTTCAGTCAAGAGCCACAGCAGCACAATTACAGAATCAGAAGCAGAACGAATTCGCAAAACGGCGGAAAAATACGTAGCCAGCAGCCACTCTTCCCCCGGCAAGCCAGCTCCTACCGAAAGAGCAGCAGCGCCATCAAAAGAGTCTGGCCCTCACCCTAACGACCAACAAAAAAAGCAGCAAATTTTAGAAATACGCAGTCCAAAAGTAAGGCCGGCTGGTGATTCCTCCCAGCAGGCGGGCAACGAGGAGCAAAAAAACGAGCCTGGTGCTACCGTGGCAACTCCTCCCAAATCGCCTGCCGCCGGGCAACTCCAGCCCCCCGCTAAACCAAATATCAATCGACCGGTGCTGTCGAAGCCAAATGTCTCTGGCTCGGGAGCAACTTCGGAAACAGATTCAGAAACAGCTTCGGAAACAGTAGGTGCGATCGCCCCGGAAACAACCGCCCTGGATCAAGCACCTGCGGCACCTGCGACAGCTCAACCGCCGTCGTCCAAGGCACCCGATCGTACCCCGCGCCAGCCAGCCACCCCCCCACCAGCACCGGGGGCAAAACTCACGTCGCCACCAGTCAGAGCGACGGCGGAGTCGGCAACGCGCACCCCACAAAGTCTGGGAAACAAGCCGGTACTAAAACTTGCCAGAACCGAGCAAGAGCAATCACAACAAACAGAAAATCTGGAAGCGCCGGCAAAACCGAGCCGCCCCAGCAGACCCGCACCGGGAGGTAGTGAGGGCCAAAGACCTCGCCCTAGCGCTGGCGGCCCTGTCAGAACTGCACTTGCCGATCGACCGCAGCCCGGTGGCCCGCGCCGGAGCCTAGCGCCCGTAACGTCAGCAGGAGGGCTGCGTAGCCGAGGTGGTGACACCGGAGCCACAGGGGATGACACTGATGACAATGATGAAGATAATACGCCGCTGGATACTCTTCTCCTTCCCAAGCCGACTCTTCCGCGTCCAGCCAAAAAGACATCGGTCATTTGGGAAGAAGATGATGACGAAAACTCAGATGCTGCCAAAGCTGCCAAAAAGGTCAAGCAGGCACGTTCTCGCCTCAAACCCATAGACGAGGATGACGATGACTTAGAAAATGGCTTGGATATGCCAGCGCCAGTCACCGTCAGCCTGTCCCTAGCCCGCCCAGCTAAAGCAAAGGGACAAGCAGCACCAAAGTCAACACCAACTCCGGGCGCACCGGGAAGCAGCGGCAAAAACAAAAGACCGGGCCCTTCTCACGATAAAAGTTCTTCTGGTTCTTCTGGGGGACGCGGCAGCCGGGGCAAAACAGCCGAAGCTAAGGTAGAACGTCCAGAAAAGCTGCTGCTGAGCAGACCGATGACCGTTCAAGAACTAGCAGTTACTTTGGCTGTTCCCGAAACCGAAATTATTAAACGGTTGTTCTCAAGAGGCATTGCGGTCAACATTACCGAAACCCTAGATATTTCAGCGGTGAGAACGGTAGCCGAAGAAATGGGTGTAGAGGTAGAAACTCCCGAAAAAGTAGCCCCAGCGCTCAAAGTCATCGAGATGATCGATGAAGCAGATTTGGAATACCTCGAGCGCCGTCCGCCAGTGGTAACGATTATGGGTCACGTAGATCACGGCAAAACAACCTTGCTCGACTCGATCCGCAAAACAAAGGTGGCTCAAGGAGAAGCTGGGGGTATTACCCAGCACATCGGTGCTTATCACGTAGATGTGGTACACGAAGGCAAGAGCCAGCAGGTGGTGTTTTTGGATACGCCCGGTCACGAAGCCTTTACAGCAATGCGGGCTCGGGGAACGCGGGTTACGGACATCGCTATCTTGGTGGTGGCGGCGGACGATGGCGTGCGTCCCCAGACAATTGAAGCGATCAGCCACGCGAAAGCGGCGAAAGTGCCAATTGTCGTGGCTATTAATAAAGTAGACAAGGAGGGCGCTCAGCCGGAACGGGTGAAGCAAGAGCTGACTGAGTACGGCTTGGTCGCAGATGACTGGGGCGGCGATATTACGATGGTTCCGGTCAGCGCGATTAAGGGGGAAAACCTGGATACGCTGTTGGAAATGATTCTGACAGTCGCGGAAATGGAAGACCTCAACGCTAACCCGAACCGCGCTGCTAAGGGTACTGTGATTGAAGCTCACCTCGATAAGGCAAGGGGGCCTGTGGCAACCCTGCTGGTGCAGAACGGCACTCTGCGAGTGGGCGATATTGTGGTCGCAGGCTCGGCTCTGGGTAAGGTGCGGGCAATGATCGACGATCGCGGCGATCGCGTAGACCAAGCAACTCCATCCTTTGCGGTGGAAGTGTTGGGGCTGCGGGATGTACCTCGCGCCGGAGACGAGTTTGATGTGTTCGGAAACGAAAAAGAAGCAGCGGCGATCGCCAGCGGAAGAGCTACCTTCCAACGAGATTCTCGCCTGCTCCAAGGTGGCCGGATCAGCCTCAGCGGCTTCTCTCAACAAGCTAAGGAAGGCGTTCTCAAGGAACTCAACTTGATCTTGAAGGCAGATGTCCAAGGCTCCCTCGAAGCAATTGTCGGCTCTCTGACTGAACTTCCTCAAAAAGAAGTTCAACTCCGACTGCTGCTGTCTGCTCCTGGCGAAATCACAGAAACAGATATTGACCTCGCTGCAGCCAGTAATGCTGTAATTATCGGGTTCAATACTACTCTCGCCACCGGCGCTCGCCAAGCGGCCGACCAAGCGGGCGTAGACGTGCGGGAATACAGCATCATCTATAACCTCTTGGATGATATTCAAGGGGCGATGGAAGGTCTGCTGGAACCAGAACTGGTGGAAGAACCTCTGGGTAAGGTGGAAGTGCGCGCTGTCTTTGCGATCGGTCGTGGGGCTGTCGCTGGCTGTTACGTACTCGAAGGCAAGGTCATCCGCAACTGTAAGGTGCGGGTACGCCGGGGCAACAATATCGTTTACGAAGGTATCCTCGACTCGCTCAAGCGGATGAAGGAAGATGCTAAGGAAGTCAATACTGGCTACGAATGCGGCATTTCCTTGAGCGGCTTTAGCGACTGGGCCGAAGGCGATATTATTGAAGCCTACCGCATGGTTACTAAGCGCCGGACTCTATCTCAATAGTTTTGAGTGGTGAGTTTTGAGTTGGAAGAGAAGTTTTGAGTGCAGGTAACTAAATTGCCGATCGCTCGAAACTACTCTCTTCAACTCAATACTCCAAAACTAGATTTCTGGCATAAATCTTTAATGCGAGCCGATCGACCGCAGATGCTATTGGGATAAACACAGATCAACGCAGATTCATTTCAAAATACGTTTGTGAATCAGTCCAAGAAGTCTACTATTCACTCACAAGTTTGGTTTTTAACTCAAAATTTAAAATTCACCCTCTCAAATAAGACTTACAAAAAGTAACCGGATTGATTTTAAAAATCCTCGGTTTGACCGCTAGATATGTACTCCTCGCAACAGATTTTCAGGGGGAAGAGTGCATCCAAGATTGTAAAAACTCAAAATTGAAAACTCATAATTCATAACCAATAATTAATTAAAGTGCGTTCTTTTTGGTCAGAGCCTTTTTTATGGATTCACCTTTCTGGGGCGGCTGCACTGCCGATCTGCCTGGGACTGTGTTTGCTGGGACTCGCAGTGGGTTCTCCCGCGATTCCTGTGTGGTTAGAAGTGTTTTTAGTGGCTATAGCAGGTATTGTTCCGGTGCTGTGGATGCAGTGGTTCCGCCCTTTTTATATTTTTAGTATTTTAGTAGTGGCTGTGAAACCGGACAAGTTAACTGATTTGCAGCAGCAGATTCTGACTAGATTTAAAACTAAATTAAATAAAGGAGTGGCTCTTTTTGTCGCTGTTTTGTTGGCAATAATTTTGTGGCATCTCTACCGATTGGCTCCCCTCGCTGCTGGCGTGGCTCCGTTTCCTCCTTCCTGGCGGTGGGCTGGATTGTTGTTGGCCGGTTCTGCTTTTTTAGCTAGCAATTTGTTTTTGCAGGTGTCTGCTAGTGTGATGGCGGTTTTGCTGACGCCGGAATCTCAATTTGCAGCGACAAAGCCTTATTTTTTACAAAAAATTAAGCATGATTTTACGATAGCACTTTGGCAAGTCAATCAACTTTTGCCGACTTTTGCGGGCGAGATAACTGTCGCGGAATCTGCACCCGGAGAGTCAAGCAATCCGCCACCGACAATTAGGAATTCGCCAGCCGACAGTATTGTCAACCCACAGCTTTCTGACACCAACGGCGTTACCTCCCTACCCCAACAGTCGATCGAAAAGTGAAATGAAAAATTAAACTCGAAATAATTGTAATTTAAGCTACTTTACCTTCGACAGATGTATGCTGTAAAAAAAAATAAGTAATGGCTCTGTTCTGATTGAGATTATTAATAATTTTAATATTTAATTTTAAATCACAGATTATAGATATTTTAGGTTGGCTATTTCCAGAGAAGAATCTATAATAGAGAAAGTCAAAGTAAGCTTTCAATCCCTACAGGGGATTAAAACAGAGGTATAACAATATGGCGAATTATTCACCGATCGCACAACAACCTCAAGCAGCAGAGCCGATCGAGCTGTGCGAAGATTCTGAAATCTGGGGCAGTCTCAAATCTGCGATCGGCGCAAGTTCAGGATTTCAACGCTGGCAGCTAGAACTCAATTTTGAGAGCAAGCAGAAAAATGCCAGCATCGATCAACAGGTGCGATCCTATCTACGAGAAACTTTAGCAACTTTGGCTTACTGAGCGCCCTCAAACCAAAGATGGTCAAGGTTTGTGAATTTTACAGGCAAAGAAAGCAGGCATCCCCTCCAATCTGCGAAGTAAGTGCCGCAAGCGATCGCAGCAACTTCGGACATCAAATTGCAGGGGACACTATTTTTGCTTAATGAGTCGGAATTAATTTCCGCATCCTACTTCTACACCCTCTCAGAAAAATCCAGATAAAATTAGCCTAAAACCCGCGATATAAAGCGACTGCGACTGCTATCTATTGATGTACCTGTTGCCCAAACTCTTTATAATAGGACGGAGGCAAAAGAAAATTCACAGTGCGGTTCTGGGGGTATATCAAACCGTCAACATAACCAAATTACAAATCTTTTGCACCGTAGGTTCTATTAAATACGACACAACCAGAGTTTAGGAAAATGCGCTTAGTCATAGTTCAGTATGCCGGCGATTACGCAAAAACCTTTCAGCATCTGGTCCAAGGAGGAAGCGAAACATACTACGCTCAAAAATATTCTGTAGGTGCCGTTACTGAGATGGCAAAACGACCGGAGGCTGAGTCAGTAACGGTTATTTGCTGCATGACACCAGAATTTACCGATCGGGTTCTAGAAAACGGCGTGCGGGCGATCGGTTGCGGATTTAATTACAAAGTTGATTCCAAAAAATTGATCGAATTAATTGCCGAGCAAAATCCGACTCATTTAGTCATACGGACGGTTATTCCCGACATTTTTAATTTTGCAATTGAAAATCAAATTAGAACCATCGCTGTATTTGCCGAATCTATTGCCACAAAAAGTTGGCGCGATAAGTGGCGCAACTATAAATTGGCCAATTTTTTGAATAACAAGCAAATAGAATGGGTTGGGACTTACGGCATTACTTCATCTTTATTGTTCAAAGAAATTGGAGTAAAACCCGATCAAATAATTCCTTGGGACTTTCTCTTAGATACCAATCCCGGCTCTTTGTCGCCGAAAGAAATCCCTGCAGATGTCAAAAAATTGAAACTATTTTACGCTGGTTCGTTAGTACAAAGTAAGGGAGTTGGCGATAGATTAAGAGCCGTACCAAAGTTAAAAGAGCGCAATATATCAGTTCACTTAAAAATGGCAGGTACAGGCGAAGAAGAGTTTTTTACCCGGCGAGTTGAAGAGTTGCAAATTAAAGATTATGTAGAATTTATGGGGCTGGTACCCACTCATACTTTAGAACCTTTAATGAGAGAATCCGATATCGTGCTAGTTACTAGCAGGCACGAATATCCCGAAGGCTTTCCCCTGACAATTCAGCACGCTTTACGCACTAGAACACCGATAGTAGCTTCGGATCACCCAATGTTTAAAACCCACTTGAAGCATGGCGTTAATTCCATGATTTTCGAGGCGGGAAACTCTCAGGCTTTAGCCGAATGTATCGAAAATCTGGTTTCGGATTCCGCGCTTTATCACAATATTTCTGTCGCTTCTCACTCAACCTGGCATGAGTTGCGCTTGCCTGTCAAATGGGCCGAATTGATCGATCGCTGGCTGGATGATTCCCCTGAAAGCAAACAGTGGTTGTTTGAAAACCGACTGGCTTCTGAATACTACAATCAAAAATCTAGTGATTGATTAATTCAAAAAATGCGATCGACCAACCAGCCACTTTCCCAGCCACAGCCCGAAACCGGAAGTAGCAACTAACAGGATAAATGTGTAGATCCCGCGCCCAGTGGCGATCGACCTTTCGCCCACTACCATCCGCGCCACAACTCCAGCCACAATCCCGATCGCAGCCCAAGCCCCATAAACACTCTTAGATCCAGCAATCTCTAAGGCTTGCGTCAAAGCCCCGGAACCCTCCCCAGCCAAAACCCCCGCCCACGCCCCAATCCCCAGCCCGATCGCACCTCCAAGTCCGATCGGACTTCGGGAATTCATCGCGACTTCCGCCACCAGGCCGCAGGTCAAGCCCGCAATCCCCCAACCCACCGCAGCCGCCAACACCTGGTGCCAATTCCCAGCATCCGTGCCGATTCCAGCCATCAACCCCAACACTGTCGCCACTCCCGCAGCCCCCACAACTAAAGCCACGGCCCGAGATTCCGCCTCAGAACTGGCGATCGCCCCCAAACTCGCCCCAACCGCCGCCCAGACAGCCCCCGTTACCATTCCTCCAGCCTGAAAACCGGCGATCGCCCCCCCCACCGCCCCAGCCAAAACCAACGCCGCCAGCCACACTTTAGGCGTTGCCGAACCCTCCGCCAGCAAAATCGCGGCCCACAGCCAATCCGCACCCCAGATTAAAGCCGACATCCACAGGGGGGCGTGATATTTTGTCAAAATGCAGCCCGTCACAGCGTAACTCGCCACGGCGATCGCCAGTGGGCCCCAAGGGAAAGTTAAATAGTTTTGAGATGGCTGCGGTTTGGAATATTGAGTCGGAAACTCTTTTTTCCTTTTCGGGGTAAGCTTTAGACTGTTTTGAACTCGCCGCGCTTTCCTCGCCGCGCTGCGCCCCGAAGGCTTTCTTCCCCGCTCGGTTTGTCTATTTTTAGTGGTAAATTGTTTCTTGCTTAAAGAGTTGTTTGGAGTTGAAACTTTTTGGGATGAGGCTTTGGGGCGGGTTTGACGGCGCTGGGAACCGTGCCCGCCGGCTGATTTTCCCGAACGTCTTCTCAGTGGCTTTTCCGGCGGCGCAGGGGGTGGCGCAGGCTGTGGCTGCTGAAACGGTTTGTCGATCGACTTCGATTCCGGCTGACTGAGAAACAACACCAACTCTTCGTAAGCTTGATTAATTTCTATTAATCTTTGTTCAGCTTTTTGTTGCAGGCGATCGCCAGGGGGCAACCGATCGGGATGCCACACAAACGCTAAATCCCTGTAAGAGCGTTTAATTTCTTCTAAGGAAGCTCCAGGCTCAATTTCGAGGATTTCGTAGCATCGATTAATGTCAGCCATAGGCTTCGATCGGCAGGTATTGGTAAATTTACGCGCGTGCGAAGCTATCCCGTAAGGAATCATACTTCTTATCTTTTAGCATTCTCAGGCAAGCTGCACAATCAGCCGATCGCGATCGAGGGTCAGTCGATTATAGATTGAGGACTTATGCCATGTCCGATCGATTACCACCATTACAAAAATGGATCGCGATATCGGTCAATCGAGGGGACATGATATTACGCAGAAAACCCGGTTTTTCGGATAAATCGAAATTTTAGACTCCACTTTGGGCTCCGGTGAATCACTGCGCTGCAAGTAAATCGAAAATCGAAAATCGAAAATTTCAAATCGACTGACTGATTTTATAAGGGTTTAGAGCTTTTTTGCGGTTGCGCTCGGTTTTGAAACAGGCATCACAACTGGCTACAATGAGAAAATACTTTCGTGCGATCGCAATCTGTGTCAGTGTCGGCAAATCAAGCTCCCACCTTCATCTTAGTTGACGGCCACTCCCTGGCCTTTCGTTCCTACTTCGCCTTCGCCAAAAGTCGAGACGGAGGTTTGCGAACGACCACAGGCATTCCCACCAGCGTCTGTTTTGGCTTTCTCAAGTCGCTGCTGGAAGTTATGGCCGCCCACGATCCCCAGTACATGGCGATCGCCTTTGACCTCGCCACGCCCACTTTTCGCCACGAAGCAGACGAAACTTACAAAGCAGGTCGTCCCGAAACCCCCGAAGATTTTATTCCCGATCTCAAAAACCTGCAAGAACTCCTCACCTATCTCAATTTGCCAGCAGTCACCGCTGAGGGCTACGAGGCGGACGATGTTTTGGGAACTTTAGCCAACAAAGCCAGCGCCGCCGGTTATGCGGTTAAAATCCTCACGGGCGATCGAGATTTGTTTCAATTAGTAGAAACCGACAAAAATATCAGCGTCTTGTATTTGAGTACCGACGAGCTCAGGCGATCGGGAAAAGGCAAATCTCAAGAATACGGCCCCGAACAAGTTAAAGAAAAACTCGGTATTTTGCCCGAACAAGTAATAGATTACAAAGCTTTGTGCGGCGACAAATCCGACAACATTCCCGGAGTCAGAGGCATCGGCGACAAAACCGCCCTGCAATTGCTAGAAGCTTACAATTCCCTCGACGGAATTTATGCAGCCATCGACGAGATTAAAGGCGCAACCAAGAAAAAGCTAGAAGAAGGCAAAGAAGCTGCCTATCATTCTCAGCGCATGGCGACAATTGTCCAAGACGTTCCCTTAGAAATAAACTTAGAAGATTGCCAGCTTATAGGTTTTGATGAATCAGCCTTGATTCCCATGCTGGAAAAGTTGGAATTCAAAACATTTTTAACCAAAGTTAAACAAATTCAAAAGCGGTTCGGCGGTGCGGAAAAAGAAAGTTCGGCAGCGGATTCTGTAACGGATTTAACGGATGTTCGGAGGGAAGGTTCGGCAACGGATTCTGTAACGGATTTAACGGATGTTCGGAAAAAGGGAGAAGTTACAGTCTCTGAATTGCCTAACGCTGATAATTTAAATGATTTTTCCGCTGCAAGTTCTGAAATTTCAGAAGCAGACGAATTGTGGTTTTTTAGTGCGGCAGAAACCAAAGCAGCGCAACAGAAAAACAAACTGCCAATCCAACCCCGAATCATTCAAACAATAGAACAGTTAAACGAATTAGTCCAACTGCTAGAAACCCACACCGACAAAAACTCGCCCGTGGCGTGGGATACCGAAACCACCGCCCTCGAACCGCGAGATGCCGAATTAGTGGGAATTGGCTGCTGTTGGGGAACCGGTGAAGAGGATTTAGCTTACATTCCCACGGGACACAAAACGGGTAAAAATTTGGACAAAGCCACGGCTTTAAATGCTTTGCGTCCGATTTTGGAAAGCGAAAATTATCCCAAGGCGCTGCAAAATGCTAAATTCGATCGCCTGATCCTGCGCTGTCAAGGAATCAAACTCGCTGGAGTCGTATTTGACACCATGCTAGCCAGTTACGTACTCAACCCAGAAACTAGCCACAGCCTCAGTGAATTGTCAAGGCACTACTTAGGCATTGTCGCAGAAAGCTACAAGGAATTAGTACCGAAAAACAAAACAATTGCTGACATCAGTATTGTAAAAGTAGCTGACTACTGCGGTATGGATGTTCACACCACGTTTGGGTTAGTAAGTAAACTTAGAGCAGAATTGGATCAAGCTGATGAAGCTAGCTTTTCCGGAAAAACTTTGGAGGATTTACTGCTGAAAGTAGAACAGCCTTTAGAGCCAGTTTTAGCTGAAATGGAATACTGCGGAATTCGCATTGATTCAGCTTATCTCAATACCCTCTCGCAAGAACTAGAAATAAAATTAGCCAAACTTGAAGAAAATACCTATGAAGCAGCGGGGAGAAAGTTTAATTTAGGTTCGCCCAAACAATTAAGCGAAATCTTGTTAGAAAAAATCCCCGAACAGTTTCAGAAAAAGTCTCGCAAAACAAAGACGGGATACTCTACAGATGCCGCTGTTTTGGATAAATTGCAAGGAGACCACCCGATTGTAGACGATTTATTAGAGTATCGAACATTATCCAAATTAAAATCAACCTATGTCGATGCTTTGCCGCAGTTAGTGCGTGCGGATACCGGGCGAGTACATACAGATTTTAACCAAGCTGCAACTGGTACGGGCCGGCTTTCTTCTTCCAATCCCAATTTACAAAATATTCCCATCCGCACCGAGTTTTCGCGGCAAATTCGCAAGGCTTTTTTACCGGAGTCTGGTTGGCTGATGGTGTCGGCTGACTATTCTCAAATTGAGTTGCGAATATTGGCTCATTTGAGTCAAGAACCGGTGTTGATTGAAGCTTACCAAAATAACCGAGATGTGCATACGGTGACGGCTCAACTGCTGTTTGAAAAAGAGGAAGTAACGCCGGATGAAAGACGGTTTGGGAAAACGATTAATTTTGGGGTAATCTATGGTATGGGGGCGATTAAGTTTGGGCGATCGATGGGCAAGTCTTCGGCAGACGGGAAAAAGTTTATTGAACGATTTAACGAGCGTTACAGTAAGGTTTTTGAATATTTGGAGCACGTAAAAAAAGAGGCGATCGCCCTAGGCTACGTTTCCACAATTCTCGGCCGCCGCCGCTATCTCAACTTCGAGAGCCCAACACTCGCTGAGTTTAAAAAAGAACGTCGCAACCCCGAAGACATTCACTCCAGCCTACTTAAGTCTCTCAATAGAAATGACGCCCAATCTTTGCGGGCTGCAGCCAACGCTCCCATTCAAGGCTCAAGTGCAGATATCATTAAACTTGCCATGATTGAGGTAGACAAAATTTTGCAAAACTATCAGGCGCGGCTGTTATTGCAAGTTCACGACGAATTAATCTTTGAAGTACCTCCCGATGAATGGGAAGAATTGCAGCCAAAAATTAGAACGGCGATGGAAAATGCTCTGCCACTTAGCGTACCGCTAATAGTTGACATCCACGCGGGGCAAAATTGGATGGAAACTAAATAAACAGAGAGAAATATGAACCCAACCAAAATCACCCTTTCTCCTAAAATCACCAGCTTAAGTGCACTTTTTCTGCTGTTCCTACTCTCCGGTTGTCCCCAAAAGCTACCGCCCAACAATTATGCTGTGAAACGAGTCAGCGACGGCGACACCCTTGTCGCCAGCGATAGCGCCGGGAAGGATATCAAAGTGCGTTTTGCCTGCATAGATGCACCGGAAATTGCCCACACCAATGCTGAAAAAAACAGCAAAAAAGCAGCAGAAAAGAATCAGTTTAAGTGGGGAAATCTAGCCGAGCAAAGAATGCAGCAGCTCGTCAAACAAGGGGGCGGGCGCGTGGTTTTGACCGTCACCGATACTGACCGCTACGGCCGCAAAATTAGCGAAGTTCGCTTACCAAACGGCACATTTGCCCAAGAAGTTTTGCTGCGCGAAGGATTAGCAATGGTTTACCGTCCTTACTTAAAAAACTGTCCTAGTGCAAGTATTGTGGAACAAGCGGAAGCCGAAGCTAAGAAAAATCGCCGCGGCGTTTGGGGAGATTCTAAGTTTGTTCCCGCTTGGAATTTTCGGAAGAAATGATTGAGTTAGTTGTTAGTTGTTAGTTGTTAGTTGTTAGTTGTTAGTTGTTAGTTGTTAGTTGTTAGTTGTTAGTTGTTAGTTGTTAGTTGTTAGTTGTTAGTTGTTAGTTGTTAGTTGTTAGTTGTTAGTTGTTAGTTGTTAGTTGTTAGTTGTTAGTTGTTAGTT